>CAMBFS010000055.1 GCA_945865755.1 Klebsiella pneumoniae | reverse complement strand
CTCGTTGTACCGGTAGCGGACGCACACAAGCTGCTCTCCATACTGTTCTCGGAGCTGCTTAGCACCATCTTGATGCGGTTGCAATGTTAATCGTGTTCGCATACTTCCTTCCTCCAACATGCCGTGCCTTACAAGCGGTCCGCTGGACTGGCGACGCCGCGCCCGCCGCGATTGAGCACATGGGTGTAAATCATCGTGGTGCTCACATCCTGGTGACCCAGCAATTCCTGAATCGTGCGAATGTCATAGCCCGCTTCCAACAAATGCGTCGCGAACGAATGGCGCAAGATGTGCGGATTGGCGGGCTTGGCGAGCCCTACTTTGCGCGCGGCTTCCCTTAACGCATGTTGCGGAACTGCCTCGGAGAGATGATGCCGCCGCTGAATCCCCGAGCGCGGATCAATACTCAGATGCGCGGACGGAAAGACCCATTGCCAGCCCCACTCTTTGTCGGCGTTGATATATTTGCGTGCCAACGCATACGGGAGCATGACGTGCCCACCCCCTTGCGCTAGGTCGCGCTGGTGTAAAGCGCGCACGAGAGAAAGATGCTCCGTCAGCGCGGGTTTCACTACCGTCGGGAGCATCGTGATCCGATCTTTGTCCCCTTTCCCCTCACGGACCAGGAGCTGGTTCGTCGTGAAGTCAATGTCCTTGACGCGCAGGCGGAGCCCTTCCGACAATCGCAGCCCCGCGCCGTACAACAGGTTGGCGATGAGCCATGGGGTGCCGTGCACGGCACTGAGTAAGCTGCGTACTTCTTGTTGCGTGAGGACGGTTGGTAAGCGTTGTGGGCGTTTGGCGGGCACAATGTCGTCGAGCCACCCAAGTTCCTGCGCTAGCACTTCACGGTACAGGAAAAGCAGCGCGTGTAACGCCTGGTTTTGTGTCGCCGCGCTCACGTGTCGATCCACGGCCAGCGCGGTCAGAAACTGCTCGACTTCCGCTTTGCCCATATCGCGCGGATGCCGCTTGTTATGGAAGAAGATGAACCGCTTGATCCAGTGCACGTAGGTGGTTTCGGTCCGATAACTATAGTGCCGGAATCGCATACGGTGTCGCACTTGGTCGAGCAATTTGGGCTTCGGGGGGACGACAAGGTCCGCGGAAGGGGAAAGCGGAGATGGTGAAGACGCGCGGGTGGTTGTGGTGGGCGTGATCTGCGCGTGAACACGACGGGTTTCCCATTGCCCGTTTCTTGCTGGGAGCGTCATAGGGTGCCTCCTTCTCAAGAGTTCAAGCGTCAGCTTTCACCAGCAATACCAGGCGCCGCACTCTTGCGTATTTGGGGGTTCTTGAGAGAACTGTATTTACTTACAGTAAGCCCACATTATGTCAACCATCCCCTAGATCACGCGACAAGAAAGGAAAGGTCACTTGATCCCCCTCACCCTAGCCCTCTCCCAGCCGGGAGAGGGAATTCGGAACTAGGAACTCGGAACCCAAAACTCGCTAACTTCATGCCATTGTCCATCCGGAAGAGAGAATCTGGTGACACTCCCCTGCCCTTACCAAATGTGGTCGCCAAAATTGATTAGGTTTTTCGATCTGGCGAACGCTGGCCCTCAATACACACGCGCGCCTGGTCGAACACGGCCTGAAACATCTCACGCGTGAGTCGTCCCGTGAACGTATTCTGCTGGCTGGGATGGTAAGAACCGATAAGGGTGACGCCATCGGACAACAGCGCGGTCGTGCCATGCCCGAAACGGGGGACTGGTGATGGCACGGATAACGACAACGCGCGGCGCGCGGTCAGATAGGCGTGAAACGCGATCTGCCCTAATGCGATGATGACGCGGACCTGTTTGAGCAGGGTGAGTTCTTCCAACAAATAGGGACGGCAGGCAATAAACTCTTCCGGCAGCGGCTTGTTATCCGGTGGGGCGCAGTGCACGGCCGCCGTGATGTAACAATCCTGAAGCGTCAGACCATCGGCACGATGAACGGAAGTCGGCTGATTGGCGAATCCCGCCTGGTGCAGCGCGCCATAGAGCCAGTCGCCACTGCGGTCGCCGGTAAAGATGCGGCCCGTGCGATTGCCACCATGCGCCGCGGGCGCGAGGCCAACAATAAACAAGCGCGCCTTGGGGTCGCCAAAACTCGGCACTGGCTTGCCCCAGTAGTCCCATTCGCGATAGCGCTTCACCTTTTCGGCAGCGGTACGTTCGCGGTGCGCGACCAAGCGTGGGCAGTCTGAACAGTGAGTGATTTTTTCCTGAAGAGGGAGCAGGGGAGTGGTGGGCATGGCCTTCAGGATTTGGGCTTATGAACTTTGACAACCAAAATCGGTGAGCACACGGCGATCCCCCTCACCCTAACCCTCTCCCAGCCGGGCAATGGCAGTACGTTAAGCCAGAGCGTGATTGCCAACGGATTGAGAGTTCCAGGAAAAAATAAGGAATGGTCACTCGATCCCCCTCACCCTAGCCCTCTCCCAGCCGGGAGAGGGAATTCGGAACTCGGAACTCGAAACTTTGCAAAGCCTACGAGAGGCTCATGAGATACCGCGCCAAGGTGCGTACACCAAACCCCGTCCCACCTTTAGCGATGTAGCCCGCCTCTTTATCCGAGAAAGCGGGCCCAGCAATATCGAGATGCGCCCACGGCACGTCGCCGACAAACTCTTGCAGGAATAACGCGGCGGCGATGGCTCCGGCGTTGCCACCGCCCGTGTTTTTAATGTCCGCTACCGTGCTCTTGATGTCGTCCTTGTATTCTTTCACCAACGGTAGAGGCCAGAGACGCTCGCCCGCTTCCTTGGCGCAACGAATCAGCGTCTCGCTCAGTTCTTGATTATTGCTGAACACCCCGGCGATCTGTGAACCCAGCGCGACCACGCACGCACCCGTGAGCGTGGCCAGGTCGATAATCACATCTGGTTTGTCACTGACTGCCTGAATCAACGCATCCGCCAAAATTAAGCGCCCTTCGGCATCGGTATTCAGCACTTCGACGGTCTTGCCATTCTTGTAGTGGATAAGGTCACCGGGCTTTTGCGCGGTTCCGCTCGGCATGTTTTCCGTCGCTGGGATGTACCCGGTGACTTGGACCTGTGGTTTGAGCTGGGAGATCACACTCATCACGCCCAGCACGGCGGCTCCGCCCGACATGTCGTATTTCATCGTCTCCATCGACTTGGGCGGCTTGAGTGAGAGGCCGCCGGAGTCAAACGTGATGCCTTTGCCCACCAGCGCGATTTTCTTCTTGGGTTTACCAGTCGGGGTGTAGACCAATTTGATGAAGCGGGGCTCTTCGACTCCACCACGCGCCACCGCTAGGAGCCCAGCCAGTTTCGCGGCTTTGATTTTCGCTGGTCCCCAAATCTCGCCCTTGATGCCATTGCTTCGTAGAATTTTCGTGGCCTGGTCCGCGAGGTAGGTTGGGGTTGAGACGGAAGCTGGCTCGTTAATTAAGTCTCGCGCGAGGAAGACACCGGAGATCACGTGCTGGGCGAGGTCGAGTGCTTTTGTCAGCACAGGAGTCGCGTGTAGCTCCGCCCCGGTCAGCGTCAACGTCTCCACCGCTGGTTTGCCATTTTTTTCCGATTTGTATTTCTCGAAGGAATAGCCAGCTAAGCCGGTCCCTTCGACCACCGCCACGAGTGACTCTTCAGACTGGTGGTCTTTGGCGAAATACCAGGCGAGGTGTTTGGCCCCCTGCCCTTTCGCCTCACGATGTACGCGAGCCGCGCAACGCCGCCAGGTGTCGGACTCGAGATTCTCGGATTTCCCCATCCCAATCAACAGGAGCGTTCGACTCGGCAGGTGTCCGTGAGTCGAGAATACGAGGGTTTCCGCTTCTTTGGCGGTAAACCCACTGTGTTTGATCTGTTGCTGAAGAGCCCCGTTCAAGGGAGTATCAAGAGCTTTGACTCTCTCGCTTTGTTGCTCTCCTTGCAGGAGCGGCACGACGAGGACATCGCTCGCGACTTTCGTCAGCGCTTGTGGTTGGATGCGAAGGTTCATAGGAGGGAAGTCTCTCTCTGTTCGGAGTCGAAGACAGTTCGGAGTTGAAGGCAGTTCGGAGTTCGGAGTCAAGACAAGAAAAAACCACTCAGTCTGAAGTCCGAACTGAATGGCTTTTTCTCATGCTGACTACTGGCTACTGACTACTTTTTCTGACTACTTTCTTACGTCGTCGCCGCTGCCGCTGCTTTCGCGGCGGCCGCTGCCTCCGCCGCCGCTGCTTTCGCGGCGGGAGCGACTATGCGGATGCGCTTTTTCAAGGCGCGGAGTCCTCGCCGGAGACTCGCGGTCTCTTTTGAGGCTTTCTGCGCGATCGCGGCGTCGCGCCGCGCTTTGAGCGCGTGAATCCGTTTTTTCAATTCGACTCTTTCTTCTAGTGGTGTTCTTTCGGCCATTGCGGTCCTGTTCCTTCCAAGATTAACTGACGGTCCACAGCTCGCCCTGACGGAGAATCTTGTCCAAGTCCCCGTCTCCCAGCTTCGCTTTGGCATCGGTAATTTGCTGATTCATCATTGAGTCAAAACTCGGCCGTTCCGACACGCGAAAGACGCCCAGCGGCGTGGGGAACGCTGGCGGCGTAAGCCGACTCAACAGGAATCCCAACACCGGGTCCGTTTCGTCATGGACCAGAAGGTCCGACGTGCCAATGCCGTTGCCGAGCGTCACCACTTCCAATGTGAGTCCCTTGAGCCGGATGCCCCGATCCTTGTTCTTGCCGAAAACCATCGGCTTGCCGTGCTCCAACACCAGTTGGGCATCGGACTTCGTCCCCTTGTCAGTCAGCGACTCAAACGCGCCATCATTGAAGACGTTACAATTCTGGAGGATTTCGACAAATGCCGCGCCTTTGTGGCGCGCGGCGCGACTGAGTATCTCTTGCTGATGCTTCACTTCGACATCCACCGTGCGTGCGACAAATGACGCCTCCGCGCCCATCGCGAACAGCGTGGGGCTCAGCGGATAATCGATCGAGCCCGCTGGAGTGGATTTCGTGACCTTGCCGATTTCCGAAGTCGGTGAGTACTGCCCCTTCGTTAATCCATAAATCTTGTTGTTGAAAAGAAGGATTTTGAGATCGACGTTGCGCCGCAGGGCGTGCATCAAATGGTTGCCACCAATGCTGAGCCCGTCCCCATCACCCGTGACCACCCACACCATCAGATCGGGGCGGGACACTTTCAGTCCGGTCGCGATCGCCGGGGCGCGCCCATGAATGGTGTGGAATCCGTAGGTGTTCATGTAATAAGGAAACCGGCTGGAGCAGCCGATCCCCGAAATGAAGACGATCTGTTCGCGCGGGACGTTGAGTTCGGGCATGATCTTTTGCACCTGGGCGAGGATCGAATAATCGCCGCACCCGGGACACCACCGCACATCTTGATCGGTTGCGAAATCCTTGCGAGTCAGTTTTGCCGTCGCTGCTACTGTTGCTGTGCTCATCGTTTACTCCTCTAGCATCCGCGCGATTTTGGCGGAAATTTCGGACACCTTGAAGGGCCGTCCTTGAATTTTGTTGAGGCCAACCGCATCGACCAGATAGTCCGCGCGCAGCACGCGCAGTAACTGGCCCATGTTCATCTCCGGCACCAGGACTTTCTCGAACCGGCCAATGATCTCGCCCAGGTCCGCCGGCAGCGGATTGAGAAAGCGCAGATGCACATGCGACACCGATTTGCCCTGCGCTTGGAACTCTTTCACCGCCGAGGTAATCGACCCGTAGGTGCTCCCCCAGCCGATCACCAACAGTTTGCCCTTCTCCGGTCCGTCGATCTTCGTCGGCGGAATCTCTTGGGTGATCTTGTCCATCTTGCGATAGCGGACCCGCACCATTTGTTCGTGATTGTTGGGCGCGTAGCTGATGTTGCCAGTCAAATAGTCCTTCTCTAAACCGCCAACCCGATGCTCAAGACCAGGCGTGCCCGGTCGCACCCACGGACGCGCGAGCGTTTTCTCGTCACGCAGATACGGGAAGAACCCCTGAGGGTCAGTACGGAATTCCGCCTTTATGTCCGGGAGGTCCGCCGCTTTGGGGAATTTCCACGGCTCGGAGGCATTGGCCAGATAGCCGTCGGTCATCAGAATCACCGGCGTCATGTAGGTGATCGCGATCCGCACCGCCTCAAACGCGGCATAGAAACAATCGACTGGCGTGGACGCGGCGATCACCGGCAGTGGGGCTTCCCCGTGACGTCCATATAAGGCTTGCAGGAGATCAGCCTGTTCCGGTTTAGTGGGCATACCGGTACTCGGCCCCGAGCGCTGGATGTTGGTAATCACCATCGGCAATTCCACCGCCACCGCTAACCCGATGGTCTCGCCTTTCAGGTTCATTCCAGGGCCAGAGGTCGTCGTTAAGGCAATCGCCCCACCAAAGGCCGCACCGAGGGCCGCCCCGACACCAGCGATCTCGTCTTCCGCTTGGAAGGTGATCACGCCAAAATTCTTTAACAGCGACAGCTCATGCAAGACGTCGCTGGCGGGCGTAATGGGGTAGCTGCCCAAGAAGATCGGCACCCCGGACTTCTTCGATGCCGCCACGAAGCCCAGCGCCGTCGCCGTGTTGCCCGTAATGTTGCGATACTCACCAGAAGAGATCGGCGCGGGCTTCACGGAATAGGAAGACGCGAAAATCTCGGTATTCTCCCCGTAGTTAAATCCGGCTTTGAGCGCGAGGGTATTCGCCTCAAGCACCTCGGGAACCTTCTTGAAGCGATCACTGATCCAGTGCAGGGTCGGGTCAATCGGGCGATGGAACAACCAGGAGACGACACCCAGCGCGAAGAAGTTACGGCTGCGCATAACAGAACGGTTCGGCAGGTTCATGTCCTTCAACGCGAGCGTGGTCATCTTGGTGATTTCGAGGGGATAGAGCTGATATTTGTCCAGCGACCCGTCCTCAAGAGGGCTGACCGTATACTCGGCCTTCTTGAGGTTGGGCTCGGAGAATTCGGCTTTATCAAGGATAAGGATGCCGTTCTGCGGCAAGTCCGCCAAGTTGGTCTTGAGCGCGGCGGGGTTCATCACCACCAACACGTCGAGATCATCACCCGGTGTGAAGATTTTCTTACTACTGAAATGCACCTGAAAGGCACTGACGCCGTACAGCGTCCCGGTAGGGGCGCGAATTTCGGCGGGGAAGTCGGGCAGCGTACCAATGTCATTCCCGGCCAGTGCCGACTCCGTCGTGAATTGCATCCCTGTCACTTGCATCCCATCGCCGGAATCTCCAGCGAAACGGATCACTACACTTTCTCGTTCTATCACTGGCCGTGGCGGTTGGGCTCCGATCGCATTGATCGCCATACGTCTTCCTCCTGCTAGACTAACAACAGTGTCGTCCCTGCGTGATGTTATGTTGATATGAGTGATGCGCTCAAGAAGACCATTGGCGTGCGCATCCGCTCCCTCGATCTTCTCTTGTCACGTCGCTTCTCAAAAAGTTTCGCCAATTTATATGAAAATTTATAGAAATCGTAAAGAGACGGGCATAATCGCCCAAATGCGTTCCTGGGTCCACCACCACGGGGAGCTAGTGCGTCGAGGAATGGCCCGTATCAATTGGGGAATCCGCCATACAGAGGGAGGTTTCGGGAAGCGCTCAATGACCACGGGCATATCAGTTGGTATCCCAAGCCGTTTTTTGGCTTCCAGCAGGGCTTCTTCAATTCCTCCGATCTCGTCTACTAACCCACGCGCCCAGGCTTGTCTACCGGTCCAGACCCGCCCCTGGGCATTGGGCTCCACCGCTTCGAGGCTGAGCGAGCGACAGGTCGCCACTTTCTCCAAAAAGTCGCGATAGAAGGATAGTATCTCGTGATCCAGCCGTTCGCGCTCTTGCGGCGAGAAGGCGTGATAGTCAGAGAACAACGCGGCCCGTTGCCCACGGGTCAGAATCTCCTTGGTCACCCCAACTTGCGTATACAACCCATGCAGCACCGCTTTCCCAGCGATCACGCCAATCGAGCCGGTGATAGTGCCATTCTCGGCGAACACCTTGTCGCCCGCCAACGCCAAGTAGTACCCGCCCGAAGCGGCGACATCACCCATTGAGATAATCACCGGCTTTTTCTCGCGCGTGCGCATCAGCTCGCGCCACATCAAATCCGACGCCAGCCCTGACCCGCCCGGACTCACGACCCGCACGACCAACGCCGCCACATTGTCATCTTCTCGAATCTGTTTGATGTCCTCGGCGAAGCTGGTCGAACCCACCGCGTGACCACTCTCGCCACCATCACGAGAGTCGCCTCGTTTGATCGCGCCATCCACGGTCACCAGCGCGATCTTCTTGGGGGCGGTCGCCAACAAGGTACGTCGCATGACTCGCCGACGAAGATGGACATACTCCGCGGTCGTAATCTCATGCACGGGGTTGAGCGTGGCTTCCAGGAGCGTGGGGATTTCATCTTCATACACGACATGATCCACCAGTCCCGCGCCCAGCGCTTCACGGGCCATGAACAAGCCTTGGTCAATCAACTCGCGCACGGCCTGAAGGCTCTTGTGGCGTGCGTGCGCGACATCCTCGACGATTTGGCCATACAGATCGTCAAGTAAGCCGTTCAGCATTTCCCGATGCGCGTCCGACATCGAGTCACGGGTGAACGGTTCGCCCGCCGCTTTATATTGTCCGGCTTGGTGGACTTGGGTTTCGATGCCGAGTTTATCAAGAACGCCCTTGAAGAAGACGGTCTCGGCGGCCAGGCCAGTGATCGACAGATGACCGGCTGGCGCGAGGAGGATCACATCCGCCGCGCTGGCGAGGTAATACTCGCGCATGCCGCCTTCGGTGAGATAGACCCACACCTGTTTGTGGGCGGCACGTAAGGCGAGCAGGGAACGACGTAAACTCTGAAGTCTGGCCCACCCGACATCAAGGTCGGCGATGGTGAGCACGACAGCCTGAATCTGGTCGTCTTCACGAGCCCAGCGCAGCAGCGTCGTGCAGGTCAGGAAGTCGAACCCCGCGCCTCGCCATAAAGACGCCAACGACAACCTGGCTCCTTCGGGCAAAGCGCCGTGCAGCAACACCCGAAGCGTGTTGTACTCCGGTTGGCGTCCGAGCAGCCGGGTCACGAGGTCTTTCCCTCGGAGCCCGGCGAGAAGGGTACTGCGCGTGAGGCGTTTTAGCACGGGAGGTGTGTACTCGTTACGAACACGCCTCGCACGAGACTAGGCCGCGTGCAGGCTGTCATGCTTCTCTTCGGCGTCGGATAACAGCGAGTCGGCGGCTGCCTCGGATGGCTGGCACACGTGTCGATTTGTTTTCCACGCCAATAAGCCTTCGCGCAGGAAGGCCGGATTAAGGTCCAGCGTCTCGCACACGTTGGCGAAAGAGAATAACCATTTGGGATCATCGGTCAGAAACCATTCTTCCGCTTCAGTCCCCAGTTGTCGGCCACGACTGTCTTTCGTGTCAACATATTTCTGGAAACATTCAATCGCATCTTCGAGTACCGCGACCATCAAGCGCCGCTGCCCATCCCCTTGCGACCGGCCCCGGAGCACCGTGAAGAATTGCGAGGGCAAAAGCAAATCGGGCTGAAATACACTCGTACCGTTTTCGACGGTAGATTGGTTCTTCATTATGAAGCCTCCTCCTCATTTTTGGCCAAGGTCCTCACCTCGACCACCACATCCACATACAATCAACACCTTTAGGAAGGTTTGGGAAGCGCGAGTATAGCCTATTCGTTTAGTTCTTTATAGAGTTCCAGCCAGGCCATTTGGATGGTCTCCAATTTTCCCTCACTTGAGGCATTGGGGTCATCGGTGAAGTCCGCCAGCTCGGTGACCCAGCGCCGCAAGTCAGTAAATCGTACGCTCAGCGGATCAATCTCCGCATGCGCGGCCAGAAGCTGTTCAGCAATGTCTTCGCTATCTTCCCATCGCAGTTGCATGGCGTCTTTCGCTCCTACTTCGTTCCTCTTCACACGCGGGACAGTTCCTTGCCCCCTAACGCTTCACCAATAGAGGTATCCATGATCCGTTGCGCGAACGGCGTCGTCTCCGTGCTGAGATCGTCAATCAAGTCGCGAATCAGGTTGTAGTCCGTTCCCCGCATGGCGTCCCGCAACGTGTGAACGGCAGCGTAAATCCGCTCAGTTTCTCCTGGTTCCAACAAGGCCGCGTGCAGTCGCGTTTGCTTGTCCGTGACGTGGAGCAGCGTATCCGCTTCCGTTCGCGCTTCAATCAATAACCGTTGCTCAATATCGGTCTCGGCGAAATCAATCGACTCCTCAAGCAACCGCTCGACTTCCTCATCGGTCAGTCCATACGAAGGTTTAACTTCAACCGACCGCTCGTGTCTGGTGCGGAGGTCCGTCGCGGTGACATTCAAGATGCCGTTGGCGTCAATCATAAAGGTAACGCCCACTCGCGGGATGCCGGAGGGTTGGGGGTCGATGGGAATCTTGAAGCGGGCCAGACTGCGACAATCCTGGACGAGTTCTCGCTCGCCCTGCAACACATGAATGTCCACCGCCGTTTGGTTGTCCACCGCCGTGGTGAACATCTCCTGCGCGCTCGCGGGGATCGTGGTGTTACGCTCGATCAAGCGACTCAGCACTCCGCCCATTGTCTCAATGCCCAATGAGAGAGGCACCACATCAAGCAAGAGCATATCCTTACGCCGGCCCGACAAGGTATCGGCTTGGACCGCCGCGCCCAACGCGACAATTTCATCGGGGTTCAGGTCCGTCAGTGGTGTGCGGCCAAAAAACTCACCGACGCGGCGACGCACGAGTGGCATCCGGGTCGAGCCGCCGACCATCACCACCTCTTCAATCTCACGCGACTCAAGTCCAGCATCCTTGAGCGCTTGGCGGCAAGGAGCGAGCGTACGGGCGATAATATCGGTCACCGCCTCTTCAAGTTCAGCACGAGTCAGCGTCCGCGAGACCTGGATGCCGTGTTCGGGCATCACAAATGCAAGCGTCATCGTTTCCACATCGGATAAGCGGCGCTTGGCGTCCTCGGCCACCTGACGCGCGCGACTGGCGACATGCGGATCATGGCGGAGCGTCTCCGGTAGGCCCACCAGTAAAAAGCGTTCGGCGATGCGTTGGTCAATATCGTCGCCACCCAAGCGGGTATCGCCATTAGTGGAGAGCACTTCGAAAATCCCAGTGTGCAGCCGCAAGATGGAAATGTCGAACGTGCCACCGCCCAGATCATAGACGGCGATGAGCCCTTCCTCTTTTTTATCCAACCCATACGCAAGCGAGGCGGCGGTCGGCTCATTGAGGAGGCGCACCACTTCCAGTCCAGCCAGGCGTCCGGCATCCTTGGTCGCCTGACGTTGGGAGTCGTTGAAATAGGCGGGAACGGTAATGACGACTTTATGCACGGGTTCTTGGAGCGCGGCTTCCGCCCGTTCACGCAGGGCACGCAAGATGACCGCGGAGACTTCTGGTGGCGTCACCTGGCGGCCATGCATGGCAAAGCGCACGATGCCCGTCTCTTGGGCAAAACGATAGCGGCGTTGGTCCTCGGTGCTCACATGCTCCATGCCGAGCCCCATGAACCGCTTGACCGATTGGATCGTCGTGAGGGGGTGTTCCTCCAGCAGTGCTTTCGCCTGGTCCCCGACCCCCATCCGCCCGTCGTCACAGTAGGAGACAATCGAAGGCAACAGCGAATTGCCAGTGTGGGGATCGGCGATCACGCGGGGGGTCTCACCATCCGTGAATGCGATCAAACTGTTGGTCGTTCCCAGGTCAATGCCCACTATCCGTTCCACGATGCCTCGCTCTCCTTATCCACATCCCGCAGCAAAGTCCGAAGATAGGCGATCTCCGACAAGCAGGTTTTCAGTTGTTGGAGTAGCGCGGGGGCGCCATCGCTCCATTGAATCAAGTTGTTGGTCAGCGCTGTCCGGGACCGCTCGAACTGGGCATGCACCTCGGCCCGAATGGCGGCTAGTTCCGCGCCCGCGGCTTCACGATTCTCCGAGATCCGAGCGTCCCGTGCTTCCGCTAGTTTCTCTTGCACCTCGAACACTAAGGCCGCCAACGCTGGCGGCACCCGATTATTCTCCCGGCCAATCTGTTCACCCTGTAACTCCAGCCAATACTGTCCGCGGGACACCACCTCACGCAACGTGCGGTAGGCGCGGTTCAGCAGCGCGGTATTTTGTAAGCTCGCCTCTTTTTCCTCGGCGGCACCGGTTTGATAGAGGTCGGGATGTAGACGACGGCTTAACTCATAGTATCGGGCCGTGAGCGCCGCTTCGTCCACAACCGGAGTCCGAGGAAAGCCGAACACGGTGAAATAATCGACTTGGGGAGGAAGCGGTTGAATGGCTTGGCAGCGCGGACAGAAGAGAGAGGCGGGATGTGCGTCGTCGCAACGCCAACAACGCACAGGGGCAGAGTGATCCATGAAATCTACAACAGGTTAGACGGAAAACGAGCTGCCGCACCCACAGGAGCGTTTCACGTTTGGGTTTTGCAACTTGAAACCGGATTCCATCAAGCCATCGGCGTAGTCGAGTTCCGTGCCTCGGAGGTAAATAAAACTCTTCCGATCAACAATCACCTTCACGCTATCGCGCTCGAAGATGCGGTCGCCATCACGCGGGAGGTCGAGGTCCATCTTGTACGATAACCCAGAACAGCCGCCACCAATCACTTTCACCCGCAAGCCGTGACCGTCTTTTTCTTGCTGGGTCATCAGCGTCTGGATTTTCTTCACCGCGTTTTCACTAATTTCAATTGTCGCTGCTTGTGCCATGTTTTTTTCCTTGCAAAATGGACTGGGGACTGGGGACTGGGGACCGGAGCCAGACTGAAGTACCTACTCTTTTATTCAGGCATCGGTCCTCGGTCTCCGGTCACCGGTCGTTTCTTCACGCATGCTTCCATTGTACCGACTTCAGATCGATCCCCTCTTTCACCATTTCATAGAGTGGTGACATTTCTCGAAGTCGGCTCACGACCTCAACCACGCGCTTCACCACGAAATCCACCTCTTCCTCGGTATTGAACCGCCCTAAGCCGAAGCGAATAGAGGTATGCGCGAGTTCGTCACCCACGCCTAACGCTTTCAAGACATACGAAGGTTCGAGTGAAGCCGAGGTACACGCCGAACCCGAAGAGAGCGCGATCTCTTTGTTCACCCCCATCAAGAACGATTCACCCTCGACATACGAAAAGCTGAGGTTCAAGTTGCCGGGAATCCGTTGCGTGGGGTGGCCGTTGAGAAAAACATCTTCCAGTTGACTGGTGAGACCGTTGTGCAGTTTGGTGCGGAGGGAAATGAGTTTGGCGGCTTCCTGCTCTAGCTCTTGCCCACACAGTTCGCTCGCTTTGCCAAAGCCGACGATCCCCGGAACATTGAGGGTCCCGGAGCGCATCCCACGCTCATGCCCACCACCGTCTATCACCGGGGTCAGGCGGACTCGCGGACCTTTGGCCCGCACATAGAGAGCACCACACCCTTTGGGGCCATACATTTTGTGGGCCGTCATGGAGAGGAGATCAATGCCGTCCTGCTCAACGTTGACCGGCACTTTGCCCACTCCTTGCGTGGCGTCACAGTGAAAGAGAATGCCTTTTTCTTTGGCGAGCTTGCCAATTTCTCGAATCGGGTGCAGCGTGCCAATCTCGTTATTGGCGTACATGATGGAGATGAGAACCGTTTTGTCGGTGATCGCGTTGCGCAGATCATCAAGGCTGACTTGCCCATAGCGGTCAACGGGAAGATAGGTGACCGTGGCTTTGCCCGCCCGCTCCAGCGCTTTGCAGGTATCAAGAATGGCTTTGTGTTCGGTGACACAGGTGATGACGTGGTTGCCCTTGTCCTTGTAGAACTCGACCACGCCTTTGACGGCGAGATTGTCGGACTCGGTCGCCCCGCTGGTGAAGATGATTTCTTTCTCTTTGGCGCCGATCAAGTTCGCGATTTGCTCTCTCGCCTTATCCACCGCTTCTTCGGCGGCCCATCCATAAGGATGATTACGACTCGCGGCATTGCCAAATTGATCGCGCAGGTAGGGCAGCATCGCCTCCAACACCCGCTCGTCAACCGGCGTCGTCGCCTGGTTATCCATATAGATGACTCGTGACATAGTGCGCACCTCTCAAAGTGGACCTTACGAGTCTACGATAGGTTGCGGGGTCCAGGCTGTCAAGGCTGGAAGCGGTCAGTTATCAGTTTTCAGTAGTCAGCCGGAGAGAAAAACACAGAAGGTTTTGCCCAACTTCTCACACGAACCAAAGATTCTAGGGTTCGTATTTCCTTGTTTTGCTGATAACTGACAGCTAAACGCTTACCATCGTTTTTGCTGAAAGCTGAACGCTTCCTTCGCGTTTACGACAGCAATGACCGCAGAAATCGCCCCGTGTGAGAGCGTTCGACTTGTGCCACCTCTTCAGGTGTGCCGGTGGCGACGAGTTCTCCTCCTTGCGCTCCCCCTTCGGGACCCAAATCGAGGATAAAGTCCGCCGTCTTGATGACATCCAAGTTATGCTCAATGACAATCACCGTGTTGCCCGCCTCCACCAGTAGGTTGAAAATCGTCAGCAGCCGCTGAATATCGGCAAAGTGGAGTCCGGTGGTCGGTTCGTCGAAGAGATAAAGCGTGCGACCGGAAGACTTGCGACTCAACTCTTTCGCGAGCTTCAAGCGCTGCGCCTCACCACCAGACAAAGTCGCCGTCGCTTGTCCGAGTCGCACATAATCGAGACCCACATCACGCAGCGCTTCCAGTCGTGGCCGCAGCGTCGGGATGTCACCCATGAACTCCAAGGCCGCGGTGATGGACAGATCAAGCACCTCGGCGATGGATTTGCCCCGCAAGCGCACTTCTAGGGTCTCGCGGTTGTAGCGTTTCCCCTGACAGACATCACACGTCACGTACAGGTCCGGCAGAAAGTGCATCTCCACGGCGACCACGCCGTCACCTTCACACGCCTCGCACCGGCCACCTTTGACATTGAAGGAGAACCGCTCCGGGCCATAGCCACGCACTCGTGCTTCGGGAAGCTGCGCGAACAACTCACGGAGCGCGGTAAACAGCCCGATATAGGTCGCGGGATTGGAATGCGGCGTCCGGCTGATTGGGGTTTGATCGACACAGATGACCTTTTCCAGCGACTGCCAGCCCGTCAGCAATCGCTTGTCGTGCCCCTTCTTCGTCAACGCCTGCTGGACCTGTGGATACAGCACGTCTAGCACCAACGAACTCTTGCCCGACCCAGACACACCGGTCACACAGGTCAGCGTGCCCAACGGAAATGCGGCGGTAACCCGTTTGAGATTGTGCAGTGACACCTCTTTCATGGTCAGCCACTCGCGCGGCTTCCGGCGCTGCTTGGGAACGGGAATGAACAGTTCACCACGGAGATATTGGCCAGTAATGGACGTCGGAGAGCGCAGAATCTCCTCTGGCGTGCCTACGGCTAGTAGCTCTCCTCCCCGTTCTCCGGCACCGGGACCCAAGTCCACCACGTAGTCAGCAGCAAGAATCGTCTCCCGGTCATGTTCGACCACGATCACCGAGTTCCCGCGATCCCGCAACTGTTGCAACGCCGTCAGCAGTCGCGTGGTGTCACGCGGATGCAAACCAATGGACGGTTCATCCAGAACATAGATCACTCCCGACAGTCCACCACCGATTTGCGTTGCTAGTCGGATGCGCTGCATCTCCCCACCAGACAGGGTGACGGCCTGGCGAGCAAGCGTGAGATAATCAAGTCCGACATCCAGCAAAAAGCGCAGACGCGCGAGAATCTCCTGGCAGAGCGGCTGGGCAATGTCGGCGTGTGGACCTGGAAAGACAAGCGCGCGGAAAAACTCCCGCGCCTCGGCGATGGACAGTTGCCCGACTTGCGCGATGTCGCGGTCATTGATTCGCACCCCACGACTTTCCGGCGCAAGCCGCGTCCCATCACAAGCGACGCAGGGAATTGTTTCGCTTGCCAAGTGCTCTTCCGCTGATTCGCTAGCTTTATTTTTTTTCGTCGGCTTTTTTGCCGTCGTCTGGATGCCCAACCCATCGCAGGATGCGCACGCGCCATGAGGACTATTGGGAGAAAAGAAGGACGGCGTCAGTTCAGGATAAGCAAACCCACACGCCGGGCAGACCAAGCGTTGCGTAAACAACTGTTCATCGTCTTCTCCGATCAAGAGTTTCGCCACGTCTTTGCCATAACGAAAGGCCGTCTCTAGCGAATCGGCCAAGCGACGGGCCACGCCACTCTTCACCACGAGTCGATCCACCACCAGATCAAAGTCAGCCGGCGCGGATCGTGGAAAGGTCTGTTCTTCGGCTACTTCATAGACCGCGCCGTTCACCCGAATGCGCACGAATCCAGCCTGCCGCAGCTCACGCACTGTCCCCAGAAAATTGCTGACCTGCGTCAGATGGACCGGAGCCAGGACCTGGACACGAGTGTTCTCCGGGAGCTTCTGTACTTGATCGACAATGCGTGGGACGGTGTGACGAACAATGGCGCGGTGGCACTGGAGGCAATACGGGGTCCCGACGCGGGCATAGAGCAACCGCAAATAGTCAGCAATTTCGGTGACCGTGCCAACGGTTGAACGGGGAGAGGAGATTGTGCCGCGTTGTTCTATTGCGAGGGCTGGAGAGAGCCCGTCGATGGCATCAACATCCGGTTTGGCGCGCTGATCGAGAAACTGGCGCGCATACGCGGACAGTGACTCCACATAGCGGCGGCGTCCTTCGGCATACAACGTGTCAAAGGCAAGCGACGACTTCCCGGAACCGGAGACCCCGGTAATCACTACGAGTTGGTTACGCGGAATCTCCAGCGAGATGTTTTTGAGATTATGCGTGCGCGCGCCGCGAATATGTATGGAGTCCACTTCCTCCTCTTCCTCGATCAGTCCTCATCGTCACTGTTTGCTGAGAAACTATCGTCATCGTTCAACATAGCTTGTTCCGGCACTTTCGGTTCAATCACCGTGATTTCTGGAAACGGCTGAAAATCTTTCACGTTGAATGTGTAGATACGCGTAACGCCGTTGGCGAGCATTGTTGCCACAAGTTGTACGTCAAAGATGCGTTGACGTGTCACCGGGTGACGACGGAGCAGAGTTATCCAGCGGTCCACGACATCCACCGGCACTGGTAAGATAATAAGTCCCGGAAGGCTGCGAACTTCATCAATTCGCTGGAGCGCGGCTTTTGAGTCCAGGGCGGGACTGACGCGTTTGGGATTCGTAACCACAGCATAGAATTCAGCAAATACTTGGGAACTCACGCAAAAGCCAGCCGTTTCTTCCTGGGCTTGGTCAAGTAGCCACCGAGCCGCTCGATGCTGAGGGACTTCTGGATAGAAGGCATACACCAGCAGATTGGTATCAATCAGTGCTAGCTCATTCATCATCGTCTGCGTAGATTTCTTCACGGGTAAGGGAAGTCAACACCCGTCCACCAATGACCGGGGTGAGTTGCACCTTCTTCCGCGGTTTCGGCTGTGTCACTTTTCGCTGTGTGAGAGTTCGTGCCATTTCCGCAACCACCTCCAATCCTCGGGCAACGGGTTCAGGAATACCTTTCAGGTCGAGTGTTTTAGTCGCCATAGTTCATCTCCAGTTCGGTCATTCCATAATAGGAGGCAGGACTTATCTCCGCTTCAACTGGTCAATTGCCGAAGCGTTATGAGTCCAGATATCAACATGGCCTAGCCGCCGTTGTCACAAGATTCCGCTCGCATACGCCGTGAACTGAGATTGCATCCGCGCCAGTGAATCTACCAGTTCAGTAGCTTCGGCAAAAGCGCAGTGGGACTCAGCGACTCACAAAATTGCCAGCATGAGAAAAAATATCTTTGCGCTGAGGGGTGGGCGGTTCCAGATTAAGATTTGCAATGATCTGAACGATAACCTGGCTCCGCAGAGGCTTGGGTTCAGTGGAGGAGCGCTTCATTTGGTCAAGGCGTCAGCAAGAAGGCGAGCTTTGCGCAAGGTCAGAAGTTGCGCCTCACGAATCAGTTGATCGAGTTCCTGAGATTGTCGAGCAGTTAATTTTCCCGCATTGGCACAGTCGAGGAGCACATGCAGGCGCTTCTGCTGCTTAGGAGCGAGGGCTGGAAGGCGGGCATCCGTCATGTCCTCCCAGGCGATGGCGAGGTCGAGGGCTTTGTGAATGGTTGCTCGCGTGGTCCGCGTCCCTAAGGCAGCCTTGGCCCGGCGAACCTTCGTGGAATCTATGGCTGGGTGAGAAGACGTTGCTATCATATGAAATTTACGTAGCAGCCGTGCAGTATGAGATCAAGCTGCATCAAGAAAGCAGGTTGGGCTCTCAATCATGCGAAATCCAACGAGGCATTAACGCCTAAGAATCAGCTCAATACCCGCCAAACTTGCTCAATCCGCCGTCGAGAAATCCGCCCGACTTGCTCGCCAAGCAAAGTTCGGTCGAGCGCGATAATCTGTGAGACGTTGGCGACCGAGTCCTTCGGGAGACCAGTACTCGACGCACGCGGCAGAACGTTACCTGGTGCATCAGCCCAATGGAGATTGCTGGTCAACGGAACACACACCACTGTGGCGAGGTGACTGCGATTCAATGCCTCCCCTTGCACGATGACCACCGGTCGCCGAAAGCCAGGGCCGGACCCAGTCGGGTCCGGTAAATCCGCCCACCAGATCTCGCCCTGCGTCACTACCATTCGCTACGTTCAAGTATGTGGCGGGCAGTTGCCGACCACGCGGGGTCAGGGGGTGAATCCACTTCTCCACACACTCGGTTCATCTGCTGAGTGATCGCCTCAGAGTCGTGACGCGCAAGATATTCCGCCAGGGCATCTTTGTAGAGCTGGCTGCGGGATTTGCCCAATCGCTGTGCGAGCCGTCCGGTCTCAACGTAGAGAGAGTCGGGAAGTGCAATAGCTGTCTTCATGTTGGCGGTATCATAACTTGGGGGGTTGGACTGAGCAATCAATCTCGTCATAGGCTCCGCATCCCGACGCCGAAATCCGCTACGAAGTTCCGAATAAAGGAGCGTTTCGCTCCTGAGTCAAGGTAGCCATCAATATCGAGGCTCAGCTCGGGCTGGTGCGGGTTTGTCATCCGTAGCGTCAGGATTGGAAAATAATCATCGTATTCCTCGACGTAGGTATACGGAAATTCGTGTTGGTATTGTACGGTAACCATACTGCCTACCACTCCAGCGTCGCGGGAGTCACCTTGCTCGGCTTCCCCACGTAAAAAATGTATGGTACCCGAATGCCTTTGGCTCGGGCCGCGACGATCACTTGTTGTGGGTCTTTGCCATACGTCGCAATCTCTTCCCCCTCCAGCACAATCCACTGCCCAGCAAAGTTGCGCAGCACTTCTCCGTGCGTCCGGCGCCACTCTAACTCTCGGGTTCTGAGACCGGAAACGGGCGGCTCTCGGTGATCTGGGACGGGATCGAATCCCTTCAAGATTCCTGTCTGTCTTGCCATATCTTCCCCCTCCTTATTGATTCTTCCCATGTTTCTCCGCACCACTCCTCACGCATCCTCATACTTCGGCTCCCGCTTCTCCAGAAAAGCCGCGATCCCCTCCTGCACATCGTTGGTTTGGGTCGTGAGAATCTGGTTGCGGTCCTCCATCGCGATCGCCGCTTCCAGCGTTGGCGCATCAACAGAATAGCGCAGACATTCCTTGGTCAGCCGCACACCGAGCGGAGAGTTACGCAGAATGTTACGCGCCATCGCCTCGGCCGCGCGGTCCAGGTCAGCATCAGGCACGACACGGGAAACCAGGCCGGTCGCCAACGCTCGCGACGCATCAATAAAGTCGCCCGTCAGCATGAATTCCGACGCCACGGACAAGCCCACCAGCCGTGGCAGAAAGTAACTGACGCCCACATCACAAGCGGAGAGACCAATGCGAATGAACGCGGCATTCATTCGCGCCGACTCTCCGGCGACACGAATGTCACTCGCTAAGGCGAGGGCAAACCCACCACCAGAGGCCGCACCATGCACAGCGGCCACGAACGGCTGTGGCGCACGATGAATTTTGATCGCCAGCTCGGCGATACGGCGTTGGTCACGCAAGCCTTGAGCCACCGACATCTTGCCCGTGCCGGCATTATTGGCTTCTTTCAGGTCCAGTCCGGCACAGAATGCGCGGCCCGCGCCACGCAAAATCACCACGCGAATACTCTGGTCGTCATGCAACATATCGAGCACGGCATGCAGTTCGTCGATCAACGTGCGATTCAACGCATTGAGCGCATGCGGGCGGTTGAGCATCAGCCATAACAGGCCACCGTCGCGGCGAAGGTCAAGGGTTTCGTATTGGTTCATATTGTCTCCTGCATATTCAGATTAAGTCTTGTGGTAGTGGAATCACCTGGCTTCCAATTGAAGAACCGGGACCGTCAGATTTTCCTCTGTTTTCTGGCGTTCTTGAATCTGACGTGTCATTTGTCGCAGGACTAGACCCGGCCAGTAACGTTCACCGCACGAGCGGCAGACGACGACGGGAACTCCACGGAAAAAATAGTAGCGACCTTTGTGTTTGTGCATTTTCTCCACGGTTTTCTCGACGAAATCGCTCCCGCCACAATATTCACAGAGATCCGGAGTAAGCAGTATTGAAGACATTTCGATTATTGCCTTTCGTAAACAGTAATGACTAAGACGCTATCCGGCTGCATCATACGGACAACCACGCCAACTTCACGACCGTCTTCCGCCGGACCGATGATTTCCCACCGTGCACCGCGCGGATCGTCAGTTTCCTTCTTTCTGATCTTCCCGTGGGCAATGGCATACTCCACGTCAAGGACGGTCAGGTCATCGGTTTCCATTCCCGTGTCGGCATGGTCAGTCGTTAAGTACCGTCCGTGAACTATCGCCGTACGAATGATGGTTAGGCGAGATGGCATGTTATCGGACCCACACGCTTCGCTTTTTTTCTCTGACTGTGAGAAGCTGCCCCTTATTTTTCCGTTAAGGACTTCATCAAATAAGCGACCGCGACTGACACCCGTCCACCGTGATACACGCCCCAGACACCCAGTGGGCACGGTCAGAGGCCAGAAACACCACTACGTCGGCCACCTCTTCCGGCTTGCCAAAACGACCGAACGGCAACTCCGCCTTCACAAAGGCAGCGATACCGTCGGGATTCTCTTGTTGGCGCTTTTCCCACGAGCCACCAGGAAAAAGGATGGACCCCGGCGCGACGCTGTTCACGCGAATACCTTGAGGCGCTAATTCACGTGCCATTTCTTTTGAGAGACTAATCCTCATGCTTCGCTCATTTCTTAAAGCACTTTTGAGAATTGACAACTGAGGATCATACGAAAAGGTCATTCTGATCAAGAATCGCACTGAAAAATCATGAAACGAGTGAGTTCAAGGACTATGTGGACACCAACCTGAAGAGGGTAGTTCTGATAGAACCACGCCCTATCGTTTCTAACCCATTGGAATAACTCAGTTT
>CAMBFS010000054.1 GCA_945865755.1 Klebsiella pneumoniae | reverse complement strand
GTTCCTACGCTCGTGCCTTTGCTCCACGCTTCTTTCAGGCTGGCCTCACGGCGTCCCCCTTGCGCTTCGCTACGGTTGTCGTCACTCTTTCCGGTGACCTCCTTTCAGGTCACAAGTTTTGGCCCATGCTGGGCACACTAGGGTGCGCTCCGCGCACCCCTCCCTTTCTTATTTTTGCTTGAAGTCGGCCATACTCGAATAATTATTCGAGTATGAAAGCAACCCAACTGCCCTGGATCACGCGCACGCTTCGGCTCAGGAAGAGAGAGCGAGAACACCTGCTTCTCAAAACGTCGCCGCGAACCCTGGCAACGTCGCCAGTGTCTTCAGATCATAGACCGTCACCGCCCCGCCACGA
The DNA here is from genome assembly GCA_945865755.1 of Klebsiella pneumoniae. GTDB lineage: Bacteria > Desulfobacterota > Binatia > Bin18 > Bin18 > JABFSC01. The sequence goes on along the minus strand of CAMBFS010000054.1, from coordinate 21,367 downwards.
TTCTCTTCGAGCGTCAACACGGCCACCGTGCCCGGTTGCGCGCTATAGTTGTGAGGAAAGGTCGGGCTGCCAGGGTTAATCACCAGCACCTCACCGTAACGCACGATCATCTCCACATGGGTGTGACCACACACGATCATATCCGTCCGACTCCCAAAGTAGGTCTCCATCGTCCGCTCAATCGGCCAGGAGGCAAACTCGTTCGGGTCCAGCACGTCATGGACCAAGCCGATGCGAAACCCCGCACTGGTTGTGACCACGGCATCATGCAGCCGCGGATCGTCCGGCACCACGGCGCGCCCACCGGAGCCTTCATCGCCATTGCCGCGACAGGCCAGCACCGGCGCGATCTCTTCGAGCCAGTTCAGCACGTCAAGACAGTGCAAATCTCCGGCATGGAGAATCAAATCCATCCCCGCGAACACGGTCCGCACCTGACTCGGCAACGCAGGCATCGCTTCAGGAATATGCGTGTCGGAAATCAAACCAATCTTCATGGGTCCCACCTTTCTTACCCGCGGACTATAACGGCTGGACACCCGGCAAGCAACGTGAAATGTATGCCCTATCTCACGCCGATAGGGAGGACGTTGCGATGTCCGACGAGTTAGTAACACGGCTACCGGTCACCATGCTGACCGAGGATGAAGAGTTCTTTCGAGGGACAGTGCGGGAGTTCGCGGAGAAGCGCGTCAAGCCTCACGTGCGGGCAATGGACCAAGCGGGAAAACTGCCACGTGAACTGATTGACGAGCTGTTTTCGCTTGGCGTCATGGGCGTGGAAATTCCCACGATGTATGGCGGGTCCGGCTCAAATTTCTTGATGTCGATTTTGGCAATCGAGGAACTGGCCCGTGTGGACCCCTCGGTCGCGGTTTGTGTCGATGTGCAAAACACCCTGGTCAACAATGCGCTGGTGCGCTGGCTGACACCGGCGCAGCAGCAACGATTTTTCCCACGCTTGGCGACGGATACCGTTGGCGCCTACGCGCTCTCGGAACCCGACTCTGGCAGCGATGCCTTCGCCATGAGCACGCAAGCCACGCTTGATGGGGACTCTTTCATCTTGAAAGGGCGCAAGATGTGGATCACCAACGGTGCGGAAGCGGGCCTCTATCTCCTCTTCGCCACGGTCGATCCGTCCAAAGGGTATAAAGGCGTGACGGGCTTTATCGTGGAGCGCGACTTTCCCGGCTTTAGTGTCGGCAAAAAGGAAGACAAGCTGGGGATTCGCGCGAGTTCGACCTGCGAGCTGATCCTTGAAGATGTCCGCGTCCCGCGCGCCAATGTGGTGGGCGAAGTAGGGCAGGGCTACAAGGTGGCGATTGAAACGCTCAACGAAGGGCGGATCGGCATCGGCGCGCAGATGGTCGGCTTAGCACAGGGCGCGTTTGAGGCGGCGCTCGCCTACGCAATGGAACGCAAGCAATTCGGCAAACCCATCGCCGACTTTCAAGCGATTCAGTTCCAGCTCGCGGCAATGGCCACCGACATTGAGGCGGCACGGCTGATGGTCTACAACACCGCCCGCATGAAGGAGAACGGGCAGCCGTTCATGCGGCAGTCCGCCATGACCAAGTATTTTTGTTCGCAAGTCGGCGAGCGCGTCGCCTCGCAGGCGCTCGAAGTCTTTGGCGGTGTGGGCTACACGAAGGACTTTCCCGCCGAGAAATTCTATCGCGACGCCAAGATTGGCAAAATTTACGAAGGCACCTCGAACATTCAACTGCAAACCATCGCACGCACTTTTGTGGGGAGATAACCAATGGCGCAACCAACACGGATTGTCACGGACACAATGGCCGGGCTGAAAATGCCCGATTTTGATATTTGGAGCGAGCGCGTCTCGACCGTGCTCGGCCAGAATCCTGGCCCATTCACGGGTCCGGGTACGAACACCTATCTGGTCGGGACCAGCAAACAGCCCATTCTCTTGGATACGGGCATTGGATTGGAGGTCTACGATCCGTTGTTGAAACAAGGGCTCGCGGAAACCAAGGGTGGCAACGAGCTGCAAGAGATCGTACTGACCCATGTGCATCAGGACCACATCGGTGGGGTGCCGCGCGTGCAGGCGCAGTTCGGCGATCTCAAAGTGTCCAAGATCGCGTGGCCGGGAAAGGATGATGCCTATCAGTTCCCGCTGACCTACATCCAAGACGGCGCGCGCATTCAGACCGAGGGCGCGACGTTGCGAGCGATCCATACGCCGGGTCATGCGAAAGACCATATCTGCTACTACCTCGAAGAGGAAAAAGCCCTGTTCACTGGTGATCTCGTGCTGGGCGCTGGGACGACGGTTGTTCCTGAAGAAGGTGGCGGGTTGATTCAGTACATGGCCTCGCTACGAAAACTGTTGCCACTTGAGCTGACAGTGATCTATCCAGCGCACGGTCCCGCCATTCGTCAGCCCCACAAGAAACTGAATGAATACATCGCTCATCGTGAGTTACGCGAGCAGCAAATCCTCGACGCGATCAAAGCTGGCGTCAACGAAATCCCGGCGATGGTGAAACGTATTTACGTGGACACCCCCGCCTTTCTCCACGGCGCGGCGGGCAATTCGGTGCTCTCGCATCTCAATAAACTCAAGACCGAAGGGGTGGTGCGGCAGGATGGGGAACGGTGGGAAATACAATGATGAGTGATGAGTGACACCGAGAAACGCTATGAGTCAACATGCGATTGCAACAACAATTCAGTCCCAGGAGACAGCTAGGCAAACGGTGGCGGTCGATCTTCCGCCGTTGGAAGCCGGAGATCATCTCTCTCGGTGTGAATTCGAGCGACGGTATCACGCCAGACCGGACCTCAAGAAAGCCGAGCTCATCGAAAGGAAGGTCTATATGCCGTCGCCAGTGCGTTTCCAAAGTCACAGCGAACCGCATGGCTGGATTATTGGTTGTTTAACTGTGTACTGCGCAGGAACGCCCGGAGTGCGGCTTGGTGATAACGCCACGGTTCGGCTGGACCTCGACAACGAACCGCAGCCCGATGCGATTCTCCGGATCGAACCGTCAGCGGGTGGTCATTCTCAGATTAGTGACGATGATTATCTCGAAGGAGCGCCAGAACTGGTCGTGGAAGTATCTGCCAGCAGTGCCTCGTACGATCTGCACGAGAAGCTCCGCGCCTATCGTCGCAACGGCGTGCAAGAGTACCTCGTCTGGCGCGTGCATGACAAACAGCTCGACTGGTTCACCTTGTCGAACGAAGAATATGTCCGCTTGACGCCGGACGCTTCACACATCATCCAAAGTCAGGTCTTTCCAGGGCTGCGGCTGGATGTCGCAGCCCTTCTCGCCAGGAACTTGGCGCAAGTCCTCACTGAGTTACAAAAAGGCCTCGGCACCCCTGAACATACCGCGTTTGTCGAGCGCTTACAGAACAAATGAAAGGACTGTGTCGATGAAAATTCCTGTGCTCTTGTCTTCTGTCATTCTGATTCTTGGAGCAGTAGCTCTCCTCTTGGCTCTGCCCTTGGCTTCGGTCTTCTCTCAAACCGCACCAGCCAAACCGACACAAGCCTTTCAAGAGCTGTTCGATTACAGCCTCAAGGAGAAAAAGGGCCTGACGTTCTTTGTCCAGGGACAGACGGTCCCTGGAGTGGTGACCAAGATGGTCGGCGAGGAGGCCATCGAAGTGCGCAATCAGACTTCCAGCCGCATCATTATTCGCGTGGATCGCATCGACGCGGTGGCGGCGAATTGAAGCGAAACGCTGATCGCTGAAAGCTGACCACTTTCTTTAACTGAACAAAATCTTCGCCAACTCCCCACGATAATGTTCCGCCAGCTCACTGCGCTGGCCCACGACCTCGAAAATCTCCAGGATGGCCTTGCGTGCGCCGTCGTCGCGGAACGTGCGATCTTTTTTGACCACGAGCAGCAGTGCATTCAAGGCTTCCTCGTAGCGTCCAACCGCGGCCAGAATTTGCGCCAATTCAAAACGGGCCTCAATATCATCGGCATTCTCCGCGAGCCGCGCGCGGTATTGTTTTTCATCGTCCGCCTTCGCGCCGCTTTGTTTGATCCGCAATTGCGCGGTCAGTTGCTGCGCCCCCACCTGCTCCGGCGTCCCCAGTGGCACGCGGCTCAGTAACAAAAGCGCTTCCGCGTCTTCTTCTCGCTGCACCAGCACACGAGCAAGCCCGAGCAACGCTTGTGGGTGATTCGCCGCTTTGGACAGGGCCGCGCGGTAGATGCTCTCCGCGCCTTGCAGCTTGCCCGCTTGTTCCAGCCGTCCCCCTTCCAGCGCCAACACATCGGCTTCGGACGGCAGCAGTTGCTCAATGAACTGCCGGATATTGGGCTCAGGTTGCGCCCCAAGAAACTCGCTGACGATCGCGCCGTTTCGCACCGCTTTCACCGCCGGAATGCTGCGAATCGCGAACGCCTGTGACAACGTCGGGTTCTCATCGACATTGACCTTGGCGAGAATAAACTTGCCTTCCTGCTCCTCCGCCACCTTTTCCAGCACCGGCCCAATGGCGCGACAGGGACCGCACCACGGGGCCCAGAAGTCGATCACCACCGGCACTTCGTGAGAGCGTGCCACCACGGTTTGTTCAAAGTCTTGTTCCGACACGTCGATAGTCCATTCGTTCATGCGGGTCTCCTCCGAGTCAACGATGAGTCAACGACTCAAGGCGGAGCGCTGCGCGGCGATTCGCCGCTCGGCGACGCGTCGCTCGCGGGCGCTCCGTCAGGGGCCTTGTAGCATAGCCACGCGCGGGCTTCTATGTGCGCGCCGTGCCTTGCCAGTTTCCGGTAAATCTGCGAAATGTAGGGCCGCGCACCAGTTTTCATTTTTCATCCAAAGGAGCCCGTATGGCGGCAAAGACCATGTTCGAAAAGATTTGGGAGTCACATATTGTTCGGACGGAACCGGACGGCACCGTGCTCCTCTATGTCGACCGTCACCTCGTCCACGAAGTGACCTCCCCACAGGCATTCGAGGGATTGCAACTCGCGGGCCGTCTGCCTCGTCGCACCCACGCGGCGCTCGCCGTGCCCGATCATAACGTCCCCACTACCGACCGCGACAAACCCATCGCGGACCTCGTCGCCGCCAAACAAGTCGATACCCTCCGCGAGAATTGTCAGGCCACCGGTATCCCCCTGTTCGACATGAATGACATCCGTCAAGGGATTTGCCATATCATCGGACCGGAACAAGGCTTCACGCTGCCGGGAACGACGATTGTGTGTGGCGACTCGCACACCGCCACGCATGGGGCATTCGGTGCGCTCGCTTTTGGCATCGGCACCAGTGAAGTCGAGCATGTCCTCGCGACCCAATGCTTAGTGCAACGCCCGGCGAAAACAATGGAAGTCCGCGTGGAAGGCACGCTCCCCGCGCGCTGTAACGCCAAGGACATCATTCTCGCGGTGATCGGCAAGATCGGCACGGCGGGCGGCACGGGATATGTGATCGAATACACGGGCTCGGCGATTCGTGCGCTGTCAATGGAAGGACGGATGACGCTGTGCAATATGTCCATTGAAGCCGGCGCGCGCGCGGGCATGGTGGCTCCAGACGACACCACGTTTACGTATCTGCGGGGCCGGCCGCTCTCCCCTCAAGGTGACATGTTTGACCGCGCGGTCGCGACCTGGAAGCAACTGACCGGTGACCCAGGGGCGAAATTTGACCAAGTCGTCGAACTGCGAGCCGAGGACATCATTCCTCAAGTCACCTGGGGCACGAGTCCAGGCATGGTCACCGACATCAACGGCAAGGTGCCAGACCCCGCGGCCATGCCCACTTCGCAACAGAGAGAAGCGACCGAACGCGCGCTGGAGTACATGGGACTCACGGCGGGCACGCCGATCATGGACATTACAATTGACCGCGTTTTTATTGGTTCCTGCACGAACGGTCGCATCGAGGATATTCGCACCGCGGCTCAATATGCCAAAGGGAAGAAAGTCGCCTCGACCGTCAAGGCGATGGTGGTCCCAGGCTCTGGCTTGGTGAAGCAACAAGCGGAAAAAGAAGGACTCGACACAATCCTCAAGGACGCGGGGTTTGAGTGGCGCGAGCCGGGCTGTTCGATGTGTTTGGCGATGAATGCCGATGTGTTGCAACCAGGCGAACGGTGCGCCTCGACCAGCAACCGCAACTTCGAGGGACGCCAAGGCAAGGGTGGCCGCACGCATCTGGTCTCGCCAGCAATGGCGACGGCGGCGGCGATCGCCGGACATTTCGTTGATATACGGACGTGGAACTAAACACGTAAGGTGATTTCTCGAAATGAATATACCGTTTCTAGGTAGCCTGGATGAAGCGGAGCGGAATCCAGGTTCCGCGCGGGACACCCCGGATTCCGCTCCGCTCCATCCGGGCTACATGGGATAGTCTTTTCCGGAAATCGCCTAAGAAGAAAGTAGTCAGTAGTCAGTAGAAAGACTTTGGACTTCCTGAAACTCCGAACTCCGAACTGAGAGGATTCATCTTAGACCTATTTACGTTTCACGTTCTTCAAGGAGCTTTGCATATGGATGCGTTCACCAAACATAAAGGCCTCGTTGCCCCGCTCGACCGGACCAACGTTGATACGGACCAGATCATTCCCAAGCAATATCTCAAGACCATTAAGCGGACCGGCCTGCGCGAAGGGCTGTTTTCGGACTGGCGGTATGGTCCCGATGGCAAAGGCGACCGCACGTTTTTTCTCAATCAGGCACGCTACCAAAGCGCGACGGTGTTGCTCGCGCGCGACAATTTCGGCTGCGGTTCGTCACGTGAACATGCCCCGTGGGCGTTGATGGATTACGGCTTCCGTTGTCTCATCGCACCGAGTTACGCCGACATCTTTTTCAATAACTGCTTCAAGAATGGCATGCTGCCCGTCGTGCTCAAGCCGGAGGAAGTCTCCCAGTTGTTCACCGAAGTCGAGGCCCAGGTCGGCGCGCAGGTGACGGTTGATCTTGCGTCGCAGACCGTGACTTCCCCGTCGGGAGCCACATTCCACTTCGACATTGATCCGTTCCGCAAGGAATCTCTGCTCAAGGGGCTTGATGAAATCGGCATCACGCTGAGCCATGAAGCCGAGATCACCGCTTACGAACAACGGCGCAAACAAGAAACGCCGTGGCTCTTCGCCGATCTTCAGTAATCACCAAACCGCGGGATACGGAATCCGCATTCCGCATTCCGCAATGGTACAGGTATGGCGAGTTACGCTCTGACTCTGGAGGAATGCGAGCTGCTGGCGCGAGCCGCCGACATGGCGGGAAGTCGCTTGGCTCGGCAGGAGAACGATGCGGGCACGCGTGTCATGGAGGCGTTGATCGCGCACTTGGACACCCACCCGGACACCGTCGCGCTGAATCTCGTGCAACGGGAAGTGCTCGCCAAGATGTTGATGAATATCGCGTATGATCTCTTTCGTGAAAACCAGGATAGTCAGGCCGAGATCGCCGAAGCGTTAGCCGAGCGGCTGTTCGACAACGAAGCAGGAGAATCCCAATGAAGTTTGGCGTCGTCATTCGCAACATGGGTCCGCAATCCACCCGTGCCACCATCGCCGCCTGCGCCCGCGCGGTGGAAGACGCGGGTTTTGATGCCGCGTTCGTGGTCGATCATCTTGCGATCCCGCCCGACCAAACGGAGGGGTCTGGTGGTCGCTATCTTGAGCCCTTAATGACGCTGGGCTACCTCGCCGGGATCACGACCCGCATTCGTCTGGGTATTTCGGTGCTGGTGATTCCGTATCGTCCCGCCGTGCTCATGGCCAAACAGCTCGCGACACTGCAAGAACTGTCCGGCGAACGGATCATCCTGGGCGCGGGTGTGGGCTGGATGCGCTCCGAATTCGAAGTGCTGGGCGTCGATCCCCGCAAGCGTGGCGCGCTCACCGATGAGACGCTCCAGATTCTCCACACGTTATTCGCCAATGATGTCAATTCGTATGATGGCAAACTGGTGAAGTTCCCGCCATTCGTGTTCGCGCCACGTCCGGCACGACCACCAATCTGGGTTGGCGGCAGTGGCCCCAAGGCACTGGAGCGCACCCTCCGATTTGGCGAGGCATATTACCCGATTGGCCTCAAGCCCGACGAACTGACACAGATTGGCGGCTACCTGCGTGAAGAAGCGACCAAACGCGGGCGCGCGGTTCCTGAGATCATTGTCGGTGGGATGATTCGTGAAGGCGAAGGCGGTACGGCCAGCATGATTGACCGCATCTCCGCCTATCGCGACGCCGGGGCGAACTATTACGTGCTCGGTCTCGGTCGCTATCCTGACGCGGACACGTTTCGTCGTGGCGTTGAACGGTTCGCCACGCAGGTGATGCCAAAGATATAAGAGCAGTTAGCGGTCAGCAAAAGACAAGCACCAGAGAAGAGAAGCCAATGGCGGATACGACAATAGCTGTTCATATTCCTGAGTCACTCTTTCAGAAACTAAAACGCGCCGCGGATCTCACTCATCGTTCAGTAGAAGACGTGACGATCACGAGTTTGGAAGCCGCGCTGCCGGTGGCACCCACCCTACCCCCCGACACCGCGAGTGAACTGGCGGCGATGCATCTCTTCAGTGATGAGGCATTGTGGGCCGCTACCGCCCCCTCCTTCTCTCCAACGGAAGAGTATCGCCTCAATCAGCTCAATACTACGGCTGGGGAACGTGATTTGACGCGAGCTGAGGAAGCTGAGCAGCATAGTCTGATTGCCGCGTACCACCGGTCAGTCTTGCGTCGAGCGAAGGCTCTCGCCATTCTTGCCCAGCGGGGACACCGTGTTCCTCTGACGGCGGAGATTGACGTAGCGAATCATGGCCGGAGTTGAGGTCTCCGAAGCATTACGCAACGCTGTTCGTGAACGGGCGAAGGGCCGTTGCGAGTACTGTCTGACGTCCGAAGCGTTGAGCGGTATTCGCTGTCAAACCGATCATATTATCCCTCGCTCTCGGGATGGAGCCACGACCCTCGACAACCTGTGCTTGGCCTGTGTGGCGTGTAACGGGCATAAGCATGCACGCACTCACGCTCTCGACCCGATATCAGGGACAGAAGTTGCGCTCTTCGATCCGCGACGGCAACGTTGGAGTGAACATTTTGTGTGGAGTACTGATGGCATAGCAATCATTGCACAGACGGCAACCGGACGCGCAACCATTGCCGCACTTAGGGTAAATGATGCGCTCATTGTCGGGGCTCGCGCTCTTTGGGTAGGCATGAGAGTACATCCACCGCAAGATCTGTAATGCGGTCGCGTACATTGTTGGTTGTTACGACGAGGAACGGGCAGCGTCAGGACAATTTCGCCAGCAAGGTCTTCGCTTCTTGCAAGTCTTTGGTGTCAAACCCTTCGGTAAACCAAGTGTAGATATCAGATAACATCTGGTGTGCTTCTTGATGCTTGTCTTGCTGTTGCCATAGCCGCGCCAAGCTCATTACGGCACGTAGCTCCAGTGACTTCGCTTGCTGGTGGCGAGAAACTTCGAGGGCTTTGAGAAAACACGCTTCGACTTCGGCTTGGGGGCTGGGTGTTAGGGGCTGGGGGCTGGGGACTGACAACTGAGAACTGACGACTGACAACTTCTTTCGCCCTTTGACTTTTGCTTTTTGACTTTTGATTTTTGACTTTTGACTTTTGATTTTCTTGAGCAAGTGTCAGTTCGCCCTTGATCCGATACAGCTCGGCTTCCCAATAGCGTTGCCCGGTGGTGTTCATCACCGTTAGTGCCTCGGACAACACCTTTAGGCCCTCTTCTGGCTTGCCTCCTTTTCCACAAGCTTCCGCTAACGTGACAAGGCTCGCTGGATACAGCATCATTACGCCTGTGGCTTGATAGGCAGCAATGCCTTGGCGTAGCTGGGGTATTCCCATTCCCTCGTCTACGCGTCCCTGTACCATTTGTAGCCCCCCGTTGAAGATCGTGCCAACCGTCTCCCAGTACGGGAACGCCCAGTCCATCGCAAGCGTCATGAGCCGGTTTGCTTGGTCTTGTGCTTGTTGCATCTCCCCACGCTGGAGATGGAGCCAGGCGATCCAATGTACGGCAAACGCGAGAGTAAAAGGGTGACCAATCTCGCGGGCTAATGCGAGTCCTTCATCACACCGTGCGAGCGCTTGGTCCGGGTACCCAAGCGACCAAAGGACACAGCCTGCATAACTAAAGCTAACGACTCCAGGATGTTGCCCGCCCGGGTAACGTTGTTCAGAGCTGGTGAATGTTATTCCTTGCTCAAAATGTGCGTGGGATGCTGTCAACTGCCCGCGCCAGAATAATGTCACTCCTAGCGCCTGGTGTGCTCCCACCAAGATCTCGGGGACCTGGACCATTTGACCAAAACGCAACATCTCTGCTGCCAGCTCTTCCGCGGTCTCGAGCTCTGCGCGCAGCAAATGAAAGCCAAAGAGTCCGGCTAAGGCGAACAACACTTGCGGAGCCCCTGCCATTTGTCCACACAGCTCGCGTGCGCGCGCGTAGGCTCTTCCTACCTCCGGGGCGGTATAGCCTTTTGCGATATTCAGAGCGTTCCCAAGGGCGAGTTGGAGGTTCACCTCGTACTGGATGAGGTCAGGAGTCTCAGGAAGTGACGGGAGCAACATCAGCCCTTTGCGCAGGAACGTGACGGCTTCCTGATGAGCCGAGCGGCGCACCGCATTCTCGCCTGCCTGTTGCAGATACTGCACCGCCTTGCCGTACTCCCGCCCCCGCTCAAAGTGCACGGCCAGCGCGGCGGCAATCTCTCGTGCCCGCTCACCATAGGCTTGTTCTTCTCGCTCGCCGATCCGCTGATGCAACCGCCGCCGCCGCCCTGCCGGGATGCGATTATAGAGCACTTCTTGATACAGCGCGTGGAGGAAACTGTAACGCGCCGCGACAGTACCATCCGGCCACTCCGCTGTGCCTTGAGCTCGGAGGAATTGCCCTTGCCGCGTGAGTCCTTCACAACTTTCTTCCACTGCCTCGGCTTCTCTTTCCATACCTGCCGCCGCGGCTGCCGCCGAAAACTCCATCCCCGCGACACTGGCCACCTCCAGCAGGTATCGATTGTCGGCAGTTAGCCGTTCGATTTGTCGTGCGATCAATTGCTGCAAATTGTCCGGCACTCTGGTCTCGATGGTGGCGATATCCTCGTGTAGAGTCCATTGTCCATCAACAGAGACAAGCACTCCTTGTGATATGAGATCGTCTACCGCGGTGACCATGAATAACGGATTGCCATCCGTGCGGCGGTGAATAAGGCGGGCCAGCTTTGGGCGGGGCGACCGGCCGGTCGTCCCTACAGGGAATTTCACCACCAGATACTCCGCCACCTGCATTTCACCTAACAAGCCCAGCGGTAGTTCTTCACACAGTCCGTGCAGTTGTAATTCCTGCTTGACCGCACGTAGCGGATGTTCTTGCACGATCACATCCACCGGGCGATAGGTGCCAATCACCAGCAGCCGCGCAGGCTCGCGCCGCCGTGCGAGCAAGGCCAATAGCTCTAACGTTGAAGCATCACTCCAGTGCAAGTCTTCGAGCACCAACACCAGCGGGCGCTCGGCGGTGAGGGCGTCAATCGCTTCCCCCATCTCCCGCGGCATCCGCTCACGTGTCACTCCCTGTGTCTGCCGCCGCAATGTTTCGCGCTCCGCCGCTGGTAGCAACGTCGGCATCTGTACCAACCACGTCGGGGCATGTTGATGGAGCACGGCAATCAAGCGCTCCCCCTCAGTCGCGCGACCCAGTCGTCCCAACGCTTCCAGGATCGGCATGTACGGTTCGCCGGGGCCGTACTGCTCGACACATTGGCCGTGGGCGAGGAAGAAAGGTGCGAGGTGCTGGGTGTTAGGGACTGGGGTGGGAGGAGCCATTTTTGCGTTTTGCGTTTTGACTTTCTTCTGGACTCTAGACTCTGCAAGAAAGCATCAATCAGCGTGGTCTTGCCAATCCCTGGCTCGCCCGTCACAAACACCATCTGGCGCTCGCCGGTCAAGGCTTTATCTAACCAGGAGTGCAGTTGCGCGAGTTCGGTCTCGCGACCGACCAAGACTGAGGGCTGAGGGCTGAGGACCGAGTTGGGAGGGCGGGGCCGACTACTTCCGCGATGAACCGATACCCGCGCCGATGCACAGTCTCAATGAACCGTGGTGCCTTGGCAGCATCGCTCAGCGCCTTGCGCAGCTCCACGATGCAGAACGTCAGGGCGCCATCGGTCACGGCGGTGCCGGGCCACTGGGTCGCAAATAACTCGGCCTTACTCACCAACTGTCCCGCATGGTCCACCAGATAGCGCAGCACCGCAAAGGCTTTGCCGGGCAGGGAAATCTCCTGACTGCCACACCACAACTGTTCGTTGGCCAGATCGAGCCGATAGCGATCAAAGGTTAGTTGGTGCTCTGTCTGCACGTGTTCTTCTTTCTCCACCCCGGAGAAACCTCGTAGTTTCCTCGGAGTAATCTCGTAGTTTCCTCGTGATTTCGTCACTCCCCTTGCGTTACACTCTGCGCATGAGTCGGGACATACCACAAGTGCCGCCAAAAACACACGGGAACCTGCAAGCCGAATCGCCGCTGTCTCCCTACCGGGCCTTTGTCGTGCAGTTCCGGGTGGAAACGACGGTCGCACACGGGCGCTATGCGGGCCGTGTGGAGCATGTGGTCTCCGGACAGGCGACACATTTCGCGTCGTTGGAGGAACTGCTGGCGTTTATCGGGCGGGTACTGGCGACGGTGCGTGCTCCGCCGCGTAGGAAAGTGAGAGGCGGAGACTGAAAAGATGGTGCCCGTCACCATTGTTCAGTCACAATGAACAATTTGTTCACTCACTTGTTACGCATTAGCATCAGGAGGGAGGTCTGACCGACCGTATGACATTCTTCAATGCCGTCGCCCGGCTGGAGTGCAACGGCATCCCACACCACCATTCCCCGGATTTTATCCGGGCTACAAACTGTTTGGTTTTTCCGTAACTTGCTCAGAGGACGAAAAATAGAGGGAGAGAAAAATGATAAACAGATTCATCCTCAGTACCTTGCTCGTAGTCAGTTTCTTCGCCAAAACGGAAGCGGCGAATTGGGATCTGAAGCAGATCCCGGCACCACCGGGCGCATCCAGATTTGGCGAATCCGTTACGATCTCGCGCGACGGTAATACCGGCCTCATTGCCGCACCCCGTGAGAACTGCACGGCAACCATATCCCGCTGCGGCGCTGCGTATGTGTACGTGCGGGACGGGGCGAGTTGGCGCTTACAAGCGCGGCTGGCGGCTTCCGATGCGGCAGGCGGGAGGGAGTTCGGCGGCGACGAGTTTGATGACCATACTATCGCCCTCTCGGCTGACGGTCATACCGCACTCATTGGTATCAATCCGATTAATCAGGGTGCGGTCTATGTGTTTGTGCGGAACGGCGAGAGCTGGAGTGAGCAGCAGAAATTGGTGCGCCCTGATCCGAGTGTCACAGGGAAGAATGGTTTTGGCCGCTCGGTGGCATTGTCCGATGATGGCAAAACGGCGGTTATTGGCGATGCCGGATCGGCTTTCTCAAGCAGTAATGTTGGGCCTGGCAGCGCCTATGTGTTATCGCGGGTAGGCGATCACTGGGCGGTACAGGCGCACTTGACGAGGTCGCCGAGCGCATCTCGGTTGTTTGGCCATGCGGTCGATATTTCCGGAGACGGCGGCACGGTGGCGGTGGGCTCTCCCACGGAAGCCTTTGTGTTCAAAAAACGCAATGGCCAATGGAGTGAACAAGCCATCCTGACCGCCGCCGACAAAGCCGTCCACTACTACGATGATCGCTCACTTGACCAAGCACTCGCCCTCTCTTGGTCGGGTGAAACCGTGCTGATCGACAGGTACATCTTCCACCGGGATAGCCGTCTGGGGGTCTGGCGGGAGGAAGCAAAGCTAGGGGCCAATATTACCGATCAAAGTCGGTTCGGGTTTTCGGTCGATATGGATTCGGCTGGTCAAAATGCGCTTGTGGGTGACTGGGGAAGAGGCACCGTTTTTCTTTTCCATCGCGACTCCGATTCCACACGCGGCATCGTGAAATGGGTGCCCCAACGAGTACTGGCCAAAGGGGGAGGTGTTGGTTCTTCGGTAGCCATTTCCGGAGATGCCAACACGATTCTCGTCGGCTACGGCGTATACGACTTGCGCCGCCAGCCATGACCACAACCAGGGAGTCCTCATTATGAATCCGCGCGATAAAGAAGGAGAAGGTAGCCATGTGTGGAATGAAAGTCCTACGAAAGAGTACCCTTGCCATGTGCGTGCTGTTGCTTGGTTCTGTCACCCTGGCACATGCGGTGACGTACGGGGTCGAGCAGATCACTCCGGCGGCAGTGGGGAACACCACCTATACGATCCAGAGCGGCAATCAATACTTGAATAATCTTGGTCAGGTCGTCGGCGAAAGCCGAACATACTCTGACGATAAGGTTTACAACCAAGGTCCTCGTGCGTTTCGGTGGTCGCACGGAAGGAGCCAGCCCTTGGGCACGCTGGGGAGCGATGCGCTAGGGTATGGTGAGAGTAATCCGTCAGCCATCAATGATGTCGGCCTAGTCGCCGGACGCAGCCTTCAATTTGTCAACGCCATCGATCGTGGACCGCGCGCTTTTGTGGGGCGGGCAGGTCGCCTGCTCCAGCTTGAAACCGGCGCCTTTGTGGCCAGTGAGGCGGTGGCCATGAATGCGAGGGGCGAGGTGGCGGGTTCCGGTCGTCGATTCGAGCAGGGCCAGGATAGAGGCACGCGGGCTCTCCTCTGGACTGAACAGCGCCCGCTGGATCTGGGCACGCTGGGTGTTGCTTCCAGCGGTTTTGGTTGGAGTGCCGCCACCGCGCTCAATACCAATCGTCAGGTCGTGGGATCTAGTCTCGTCTACGGCAGCGGGGGAAATGGGTTAGGCCAACACGCCTTCTTCTGGGCCAATGGCGCGATGCGAGATCTCGGCGTACTCGGCGTTGATCTGGGATTTTCCTTCAGTTACGCCATCGCGATCAATAGAAACAGTCGCGTGGTGGGATATAGCGATGTCTACGATAGCGCGGGAAATTGGTTAGGCCAACACGCTTTCTTGTGGGCCGGCGGCACGATGCAAGACCTCGGCGTACTCGGCGTTGATCTGGGATTTTCCTTCAGTACGGCCACCGCCATCAACACGAATAATCAGGTGCTCGGCTCGAGTGACGTCTACGACAGCGCGGGCAATTGGGTAGGCCAACACGCCTTCTTGTGGGCTGGCGGCACAATGCAAGACCTTGGGGCTCTTAGCGTAGACGAGTTTGGTACGAGCTTCAGCTTTCCCAATGCCCTGAACGATGCCGGTCAAGTGGTGGGGGTTAGCACGCAGTCAGAGAACGGGGTTGCCGTTGGCAACCGCGCCTTCCTCTACCAGAACGGGGCGATGGTGGATCTCAATACCTTGTTGCCCGCGGATAGCGGTTTGCTTTTGGAGAACGCTCTTGCCGTTAACAACCGGGGGCAGATCACCGCGTTTGGCACGCGCACTACAGCGGAAGGCACTTACCAGGTGTATGTGCTGCTGACGCCTTTGAAAAGATGACGTTCCGGGCAGCAGTTCTCATTATGAACGGAATCGGGCTGGCGGGGCCGATAGCATGCAGTGTCCGTAGGCCGGGATAAGGCCGCAGGCCGTTCCCGGCTTGCCCGCTGCCGGAAACGCTTCGCTTATTCCGGCCTACACTTGGGGCGCAACAAGTTATCACACAAGACTCTCACGAGGACAAACTCGTGCCGACTCGCCTCTTGACGAAAAGTGTCCTGACATCAGCAATCGTGCCCTCAACCGGGAGGTTTTATGCATACGTTCTTCTCTGTCTTTCTCACTGTCCTCTTCAGTCTGACACTGCTCGGTCCGGTCCAGGCCGAGACTGTCTCAACAGATGCCGCGGCAGATGCCACGGCATCTGCCACTGGGCAGCAAGTACAGAAGTTGCTGACGGGACTGCCTTTGTCTTTTATTCCCAACCAAGGACAAGCCGATAAGCAGGTCAAGTATTTGCTGCATGGACGTGACACGCAGATGTACTTCACCGCCAAGGGACTGACGATGGTACTCACCGAGCCGGGAAAGAAAGAGGAGCCACGCCGCGAGCGGCCACGCCGCAGGTCCCCGAATCCCGTCCCCGTTGGGTCACCAAGCTGGACTTTGTGGGTGCCCGCCGCGATCTCCAACTCGAAGGCGTCGAGCGCGGTGAGGCGGTGGTGAGTTATTTCAAAGGCAATGAAGACCAATGGAGACCAATGGAGGACCGGGCTGCCGACCTATCACAAAGTGATCTACCGCGAGGTATGGCCGGGGATTGATGTGGAGTACAGCGGCACCGGGCAGCAGCTCAAGACCACGTATATCGTCAAACCAGGGGCCGATCCCAAGCGGATTCGCCTGGCCTATCGTGGGGTGACAAAGCTGGCGCTGGCGGATAATGGGCAACTCAACATTCACACGCCCAAGCAGGTGCTGACCGAAGACACGCCGTACAGCTACCAAGAGATCAACGGCAAACGGGTGGAGGTACGCAGCGCGTATCGACTCCGGCGGCACGCCTCCCGCACCACAGGTGCTTTTCATTATGGGTTTCAGGTGGGGAAGTATGATCGCAGTCAGCCGCTCATCATCGACCCGGTAATCGTGGTATATGCGGGCTACATTGGGGGGAGTGGCGGTGACTCAGGCGGTGGCATCGCGGTAGACAGTGCAGGCAATGCCTATGTGACAGGACACACCTTCTCCGACCAAGCAACGTTTCCAGAGACGGTAGGGCCGGACCTCAGTTACAACGGCGGCTTCGAAGGGGATGCCTTCGTAGCCAAGGTGCGGGCGGATGGGACGGGGCTGGTGTATGCAGGCTATATCGGGGGGATCAGGGGCGAGATTGGCAATGGCATCGCAGTGGACAGTGCGGGTAATGCGTATGTGACGGGCTACGTCGACTCCGACCAGGTGACATTTCCCGTGAAGGGGGGGCCGGACCTCATTCACAATGGCGGCACTGATGCTTTCGTAGCCAAGGTACGGGCGGATGGGATGGGCCTGGTGTATGCGGGCTATATTGGGGGAAGTGGAACTGACATAAGCTCTGGCATCGCGGTGGACAGTGCGGGGAATGCATACGTGACGGGGCAGGCCGACTCCGCCCAGGCGACGTTTCCCGTGAAGCGGGGGCCGGACCTCACTCACAATGGCGACTTTGATGCCTTTGTGGCGAAAATTGGTGGGTTACCGTTAGCAGGGATTGGAGTGTTTCGGACGACGGCGCCGAATGCGGGGCGGTGGTATCTCGATGCCAATCGCAGCGGGCTGCTGAACATCTGTACCATCGATAAATGTCAGGGACCGTTTGGTGTGAGCACGGACATTCCCGTGGTGGGTCAATGGAATGGCGTGGCGACTCCCCGACTTGGCACCTTCACCCCAACGACACGGGTGTGGCGGTTAGACCTCAATGGCAACGGGGTGTGGAACGGAGTGCCGACCGATCGGCAAGTGGTCTTCGGGATCGCTGGAGACAAGCCGGTAGTGGGCGACTGGACAGGGAACGGCATTACCCGGATCGGTGTGTTCCGACAAAGCAACGGGATGTGGTACTTGGATAAAGATAATGATGGGCTCTTAGAGGCGTGTACGATCGACCTCTGTCAGGGACCGTTCGGGTTGATTGGCGACCGGCCAGTAGCCGGGGATTGGTCGGGGACTGGCAAGACTAAAATTGGCGTGTACCGCCCCAGCAACAACCGGTGGTACATCGACTATACCGGCGACGGGAAGTGGAATGGCGTGCCAACGGACAAACTGTGGGCGTTTGGGGTAGCAACGGATCAACAAGTGGTGGGGGACTGGACAGGCGATGGGAAGGCGAAGCCGGGGGTGTTCCGGCAAAGTAACGGGCTGTGGTACCTGGACGCCGACGGGAACGGGGTATGGAATGTGGGAGACTTGGTCCGCGGGCCGTTTGGGTTGGCGACGGACAAAGCTGTCGCCGGGGCATGGTAAGAAAAGAGGCCGAAGGCTGTAGGCGGGGCCAGCGATAAAAGGGGACAAGTCTTGCATGAGCAGGTTTTCCTACCTATATGACGACGACAGTGCGAATGTCACAGTTCAAGACTTGGCCCCTCATTTGACGCTGATATGGGAATGAACTAACGCACGATGAACGCTGCCGAACAAGCACGCCGCTGGAAAAACGCAAAAGAAAAGCGACAAGCCGCCCAACTTTGTTTTGATCAGCAACTGTATGGAGAGAGTGCCACGCGCAGCTACTATGCGTGCTACCAAGCCATGTGGGCCGCCGTTGGTGATCCTCCGGTCGGATTATGGAGGCATGGCGGATTGATCAATGAGTTCTGTCGTGGCCGATGGATTACTCCACCCTTATTATCTTCCGCATTAACCGTATTGCGAAAAAAGCTCGAAGCCTTGTATCGCTTGCGTATTGCGGTAGACTACGCGGCAGACTCAATTGCGCGGACGGAAGCCGAATCTGGATTAGACACAGTGCGAGAATTGTTACAGCTGATCGCTCATCACACGCAGTGGACGCTCTGAGGGTCGCGACATGACACAGGGTATACACCAGCCAGCCGCAACGGCCGTGAGTTTAGCTACGGCGGAGCTAATTCTCACCATCCAAAAAGAATTCCCCCAAGCTCGGCTCACCCCTTGCGAGCCGATTGAAGGAGAAGACATTCATCTGTGGGCGTATTTGCCGATGCCGCCTGAAGAGCGGCCCGTCGTGCAGGGTCGAATCCTCGAAATCGAACAAGCCGTGCAAGAAAAATATGATGTTCAGACCGTCGTTGTCGCAATGCGAGAACCTCTTTGAAGTCACTAGAGAAATGCATAGGTAGGGGCACCGTAAGAGAAAATCCGGCAAGAAGGAAGAAACGACTAACCACTCCCCTCCGAGCTTCTTCGTCGCATCGCTCCTCAGAATGACAATCGATCAGAAGCAATGTAATTGTACTGAGCCCTCCACGTCACAGCGGTCCTTACTCAAGTAAGTTCTTCCAGCAGCCCCTTCGCCTCTTGCAGGTCCTTGGTGTCAAACCCTTCGGTAAACCAATTGTAGATATCGGATAACATCGTGTGTGCTTCGCGGTGCTTGCCTTGGCTCTCCCACAGGCGCGCAAGGCTCATGGTAGCGCGGAGTTCCAATGACTTCGCCTGCTGATGGCGAGACACTTCGATAGCTTTGAGAAAGCAGGCTTCGGCGTGGGGGGCGGGGGTCAGTTTCTATTTTTGCCTTTTGCCTTTTGCTTTTTGCTTTGCTTCGTTCTGGCTACTGCCTACTGAATGCTGAATGCTGACTACTGGCTACTTCCGCGATGAACCGATACCCGCGCCGATGCACGGTCTCGATAAAGCGGGGTGCTTTGGCGTTATCTCCCAGCGCCTTGCGCAACTCCACGATGCAGAACGTCAGCGCGCTATCGGTCACCGCGGTTCCAGGCCACAGGGCCGCAAATAACTCGGCTTTGGTTACCAACTGCCCGGCATGTTCCACCAGATAGCGCAGCAGGGCAAAGGCTTTGCTTGGCAGGGGAATTTCCTCACTCCCACACCACAACTGCTCACC
Source organism: Klebsiella pneumoniae (assembly GCA_945865755.1). GTDB lineage: Bacteria > Desulfobacterota > Binatia > Bin18 > Bin18 > JABFSC01. Next base: position 1,816 of record CAMBFS010000054.1, on the reverse strand, counting down.
GGCTAGGTCGAGCCGATAGCGATCAAAGGTCACGTGGTGCTCTGTCTGCATGTGTCCCTCCCTCTGCGCCTCAATGGCATTAAGTTAAGCACCCGTGTCATTGCGAGCGACTCAGAGGAGCGAAGCAATCTCCCGCAAAAACAAAGATTGCTTCGTCGTTCGACTCCTCGCAATGACAGTCCCCCTCTTAACTTAATGCCATTGCTCTGCGCCTCGTAGTTTCCTCGTAGTTTCCTCGTAGAAACCTCGTAGTTTCCTCGCGACTTGTTTGTTCTCTCGCAGTACCTTGCCCCCATGAGCGGGACCATACTACAGCCCCGGACAAAAGCACAGGGGAAACCTGCAAGCCGAATCGCCGCTGTCTCCCTCTCGGGCTTTTGTCGTACAGTTCCGGGCGGAGACGAAGGTCGCACGTGGATACTATGCGGGTCGCGTGGGGGATATGGTCTCCGGGCAAGCGACGCACTTCGCGTCGTTGGAGGAACTGCTGGCGTTTATCGGGCGGGTACTGGCGACGGTACGTGCGCCGCCACGCAAAAAAGTGCGAAGCGGAGGCTGAAAAGACGGTTCCCACCACCATTGTTCAGTCACAATGAGCAATTTGTTCAGTCAATTGTTACGCATTTAGAAGGAGAGAGCGAACAAGGCACCGCGCCAGGGTTCAGCGAGGAAGACCCATCGTCGCCGCGCCTGGCTCCTATCAGGCCTCCGTTGTCAAGAGAACAGATGGATGCACCGCACGGAGGCGGTTCTGACCGAAGCTGAAGGGACTCAGGTAGGCGGCTCGCGGTGAGCTAAGGTGTGAGGCGTTTTGTTCGACGCTTTGAAGAAGGGAGGTGATATTTATCGATTCTGGAGTGTTTGGAATACTGCTAGGAAGAGGCTGATAGGCTGACCCAACCAATGGGCGAGGAGGCTCATAGGACGAAAACAACGATAAGGTATGCAAGTATGATCTTTACGATTTTCACCGTACTGCAAGGTAAGCAACAACCATCGAGAGGAGAAAGCAAAATGAACAGTGAACACAAAACTCAGGGGATAGTCATGAAAGCGGGAGTGAACAAATTGTATCGTTGGGCCGTTGTGGCGTTGGTTTTGGGTCTGTCTGCGCAGACCACGCCGGTACTCGCAGGTTCTTTGATCGCGGACAATAACGTTAACACTTGCACGACCATCAACTGCTTGTCGTCAAGCTTTATCGGTACCGTGGTGTCCACTACGTTGCTCGGCATAGAACCCTTTATCGCACAGATCTTTGCAGGAGGGGGCGAGTGTATCCGCGTAGACCTCATAGGACCGAACGGAACTGGCAATCTGGACTTCGAGATGGTGCTAACCGCTCCTAACGGCACTGTTTAGCGTAACGATGATCGTAGCCCCGGCTTCAACAACCCCCTCATCAAAGTAGCTAGCGCACCCAATCTGGGCTGGTATACCTTGCAGGTCTCGCAGTGGGCTGGGGTATTCAGCCCAGCCGGGTTCCATCAGACCGTCACCGTTTCCTATGGACGGTATAATGTGGGCAATATTAACTGTGCTTCACCGACGCCAGGCTTATAAGAGCAGCGCGGACAGCAGCCCATGAGCTGCGTCTGTACATAAATTGGTGGACAGCTAGTGTATTGAGAGGGCCGAACATCGAACTCGGTTGCTCGATATGCCGGCGGGAGCATTCGGGTATTCTTACGTTGAGCGGAGCCGCTGGAGATGACGGGCAAAGACCTGCGTGAAGGTGCCGTTATACTTGGCACAGCGGAGCGCCAACATCTGGTTGCTGCTGAGCTCATACCACCAGGCCCCCGAGCGCTTGAGC
>CAMBFS010000053.1 GCA_945865755.1 Klebsiella pneumoniae | reverse complement strand
TTATGAAACGAGTGAGTTCAAGGACTATGTGGACACCAACCTGAAGAGGGTAGTTCTGATAGAACCACGCCCTATCGTTTCTAACCCATTGGAATAACTCAGTTTAGCAATTCTTAGAAGTTGTTCTCAAAATGAGCGAACGGTAAGTTGATGACCCACTGATCTCCTTTTTTGACGGCGGTGGTTTGCATGCCGGCGGGGTCCGAGCCCGCGCCAGGTTCGGAGATGGCGATGGCGGACCGTTTCTCGCCACGGGCATACGGGATGAGGTAGCGTTCGCGTTGCTCTGGGGTGCAGGTCTGCATGAGCATGTGCAGGTTGGGGGCATCAGGGGGAAAGGTGAAGGGCGTAATCGTTTTGTGCAGTTCCTCGTTGGCGAGGCATTTCGAGAAGGTATCAAGATTGAGACCGCCAAATTCTTCGGGCACATCGAGTCCCCAGAGGCCAGCTTCCTTGGCTTTCGCGAGTAGCTTCTCGTCCACTTCTGGTGGGAGGAGGTCTTCGCCAGTCATGCCTTGGGTGTCGCGTTGAAGGACGAGCGATTCGAGGGGCAACAGTTCTTGGCGGACAAAGCGGCGAACCGTGTCCTGCAACATGCGATGTTCTTCTTGCAGCGTGAAATCCATACCAAAAGGCCTCCCCCTCGAACCTTGCTAGCACCGCACCCTAGCAAGAGGAGAAAAGGAAAACAAAGGGAGTCGCACAAAGAAAATGCCCCCAGGGAGATAAAGGAGGGGAAACCCTGTTAGCGATGCTGTTTCGGGTTTCGGGTTCCGAATTCCCTCTCCCGGCTGGGCAATGGCATTAAGTTAAGCAATCGTGTCATTGCGAGCAGCGAAGCAATCTTTGTTTTGTTGGAGATTGCTTTGTCGTCCGACTCCTCGCAATGACAGTCTCCGCCTTAACTGAATGTCACTGCCCACGCCGCCAAGTCCTGCAAAGCGCGTTCAGCCAACGCGGCTTTCTTATCCCGCCCACGTAACCGCCCAGGCAGCGGCGGAAACAACCCGTAATTGGTGTTCATCGGCTGAAAATCGCGACGTTCGTCGTTCGTCACGTAAGCGATCATCGCACCCAATGACGTTGTGGGCGGCGCGACGAACAGCGGCGCGCCAGTCACAAGCCGACTGGCATTCAACCCCGCCAGCAATCCAGCGGCGGCGGATTCCAAGTACCCTTCGACGCCAATCATCTGACCAGCGAAGAACAGGTCGTCACGCTGCTTGAATTGCAGCGTGGGGCGCAGCAAGCGTGGCGAGTCAATAAACGTATTCCGATGCAAACTGCCCAAGCGGACAAACTCGGCATGCTCCAATCCGGGGATCATACGGAAGATACGCCGTTGTTCGGGGTAGGTCATTTTGGTCTGAAAGCCGACCATGTTCCACAAGGTGCCCGCGCGGTCATCTTGGCGTAATTGCACGACCGCATACGGACGCGCGCCGGTCCGCGGATCAACCAGTCCCACCGGTTTGAGCGGACCGAAGGCGAGCGTGTCTTTCCCGCGCCGTGCCATCTCTTCAATCGGCAGACAGCCCTCAAAATAGATGGCGCGCTCAAAGTCTTTCTCTGGCATCTTTTCCGCCGCGAGAATGGCCTCGACGAATTGGTAGTATTGCTCGCCACTCAGCGGACAATTGAGGTAGTCACTGCCGTGGTCGTAGCGTGACGCGCGAAAGGCGATGTCGGTATTGATGGATTCCGTGGTGAGGACGGGCGCGATGGCATCATAAAAATAGAGATACTCGCTGCCGAACAACTGGCGCAATTGTTCCGAGAGCGCGGGCGAGGTGAGCGGACCACTGGCAACGATGGTCGGTCCAACAGGGAGCATTTGGATCTCCTCGCGCCGAATCTCCACCAGCGGATGGGTGCTCAGTGCCTGGGTGACGTAATCCGAAAAAATATGGCGATCCACGGCCAGGGCGCTCCCGGCTGGGACCTGGGCAGCATCGGCCGCGGTCATAATGAGTGACCCCAGGCGGCGCATTTCCTCCTTGAGGAGGCCGATGGCGGTTTCAAGCGACGCGCTCCGCAGGGAATTCGAGCAGACGAGTTCAGCGAACCCATCGGTATGATGGGCTTCAGTCGCACGAGTCGGGCGCATCTCGTGGAGACGCACGGACACGCCGTGTTGGGCGAGTTGCCACGCGGCTTCGCTGCCAGCGAGGCCCGCGCCGATGACAGTAACAAAAGGCATAAGAAGTCTCAGGCCAGTCTCGGGCAAGTGTAGAGAACAGAAGACCTGTCCACAGCGGTTCGCGCTTGAACGAAGAGAGAAAGTAGGCCGGAATAAGCGGAGCGTTTCCGGCATGCCCGCTCGCGCCGGGAACGGCCCGCGCCTTCCCGGCCTACGGAAAGGAAGGTCTCCTCGCTCCTCACCCCGCTTCCGCCAGCGGTTCCATTTCCACCGCGGCTTGGTAATCGCACTCCTCACGGATACAGCGACGGGTGGTCCCCGCCTTCTTGCTGGTCTTCTCGACAATGAACGGAGCCTGACACTGTGGACAGGGTTCCGTGATGGGCCGGTCCCACAGCGCGAACGTGCACTTGGGGTACGCGCTACAACTGTAGAAAATCTTCCCGCGCTTGTTCGAGCGCTTTTGTTGAATGTCTCCGGTCTTGCACTCTGGACATTGCACACCAAGTGACACCGGTGCCGCCTTGCCCGTCTTCTTGATGTTCTTGCATTCCGGGTAGCCCGAACAACCAAGAAACTTGCCATACCGACTGAAGCGCACCTGCATCGGCTTGCCGCACTTCTCGCACGCCTCGTCCGCCCCCTCCAGCTCTTCCTTCTGAAGCACAACCTGCCCGTTCTCGTCGCGCGTAAAGTTGCTGGTGGATTTGCATTCCGGGTAATTCGAGCACGCGAGGAATTCACCATTGCGGCCCCAGCGAATCTGCATCTTGCCGTCCGGGCACTTCGGACAGGCAATGTCCGTCGGCTCCGCCGCGCCTTTCACGTCGCGCATTTCCTTGTCCGCGCGCGCAAGATCCGCGGAGAACGGCGTGTAGAACCGCTCCAGCGCCTTCTTCCAATCCTCTTGGCCGTCCTCAATCTTATCGAGCACCTCTTCCATGCCCGCCGTGAACTCGGTGTTCAGAATGTCGGGGAACGAACCCACCAAGAGATCGGTAATCATCATCCCCAAGCTTGTCGGGCGCAGCCGGCGCTGCTCATCCTCGCTGACATACTCCTTGGTGATCGTGCCCATGATCGACGCATACGTGGACGGGCGCCCAATGCCTTTTTCTTCCATCTCCTTGATGAGCGTCGCCTGCGTGAACCGTGGCGGCGGCTGCGTGAAATGCTGGTTCGGCGTGAGCTTGCGCAGGTCGAGGATGTCGTTTTCGTTCAACGGCGGCAGTTGCTTTTCGTCTTCATCCTCGTCGTCCGCCGCCTTGTCGTCCTTGCCTTCCATGTAGACCCGGAGAAACCCATCGAAACGGAGCACCTGACCAGTCGCGCGAAACATGCAGTTGTTGGCGGTGATGTCCGCGCTGGTTTGCTCGAACAGGGCGGAGGCCATCTGGCTCGCCATGAAGCGATTCCATATCAGCGTGTACAGATTCAATTCCTCGCGGCTCAAATAACGCGCGACCCGATCAGGAGGATAGTCCAGAGAGGTCGGGCGAATCGCTTCATGCGCTTCCTGCGCCGATTTGCCGGAGCGGTAGACATTGGGCTTTTCGGGTACATACTTGTCGCCGAAGGTCTTGCCAATGAAGTCGCGCGCGGCGGTCATCATATCTGGCGAAATGCGTGGTGAGTCGGTCCGCATGTAGGTAATCAATCCCACCGCGTCGTCGTCTCCCAGTTCGATCCCCATGTAGAGTTTCTGAGCGATGCCCATGGTGCGACTCGGCGCGTAGCCGAGTTTGCGCGAGGCTTCCTGTTGCAGCCGCGACGTAATAAATGGTGGCGCGGGATTGCGGCGGCGTTCGCGCTTCTCGACCTTGGCGACGGTCCAGGTCGCGCCCTCCAGATGCGCGAGAATCTCCTTGGCCTCGGCGTCATTGCTGATGCGGAACGTTTTGTTATCGACCCGCTTGTCCCCGATCCGCGCCAGTCGCGCCTCGAACCGCGGCGGAATCTTGCCTTCCAGCGTGGCGATAATCGACCAGTATTCCTCGGGCACGAAGGCGAGCACTTCGCGTTCACGTTCCGTGATGATGCGCACCGCCACGGACTGCACCCGGCCCGCCGATAACCCGCGGCGGACTTTTTTCCACAACAGCGGACTCAGTTGATAGCCGACGAGGCGATCCAGGATCCGGCGCGCGACTTGGGCGTCGTAGCGGTCGCGATTGAGTTCCGTGGGGTTTTGCACCGCCGCGAGCACCGCTTTCTTGGTGATTTCATTGAGCAGGATGCGATGCACCTTCTGCCCCTTCTTCACGAGTTTCCCAGCGATGTGCCAGGCGATGGCTTCGCCCTCGCGGTCCGGGTCCGACGCCAGAAAAATGCGCTCCTTATCCTTGGCCGCTTTGCGCAGTTCCTCGATGATCTTGGCCTTGCCTTGGATCACTTGATACTCGGCGGCGAAGCCTTTCTTCACGTCCACGCCCAGCTTACTTTTGGGCAGGTCCATCACATGCCCCACCGACGCCTTCACCTCGTAATCTCGTCCCAGATATTTGCCAATCGTTTTCGCTTTCGCGGGCGATTCGACAATCACCAAGTTTTTCGCCATCGTTACAACCTTTTCTTTCGCTGATTCAATCCATTGCTTGTCAGGGCGAAATTCGTCCCCGGCAGTTGCGTCACGGCTCCCTTGAGTTCGAGCCCCAGCAGCATCTCGAGCACGCGCGCGGCACTGAACCCGCTTTTGGCGATCACCCTGTCAACATGGATCGGGTCGCCATCGAGTACTCCGAGTAGACGTTCCTCATCAGGTTCAAGCGTGAGTGGAGGTGAAGAAGGCGTGGTCAGAGGTGTCGTCACTAACGTCGGAGCAATCTCACTGAGGATGTCATCAACAGTTTCGACCAATTTCGCGCCTTCTTTAATCAGCCGATGCGGCCCTTGATTACGACCAGTCGTCACATTGCCGGGAACCGCGAACACTTCGCGATTTTGCTCCAGCGCGCAGCGCGCGGTAATCAACGAGCCACTTTTCTCCGTGGCTTCGACCACCACCGTACCGAGCGTGAGGCCACTGATGACCCGATTGCGATAGGGAAAGTGCATCGCTTCGGGTTTACTACCCAAGGAAAACTCCGACACCACCGCGCCACTTTTCGTGATCTCTTCCGCGAGCCCACGATGCTCGCTGGGATAGATCACATCGACGCCCGACCCTAACACGGCAATTGTTCTTCCACCAGCCATGAGCGTCGAGCGGTGCGCTTCGGCATCAATGCCACGCGCCAAGCCGCTCACCACGGTCACGCCCCGTTCAGCCAACCCGCGCGCCAGGGCTTGGGCCATCGTGCGGCCATACGCGCTGGCGGCGCGCGACCCCACGATGGCAATGGCCACGCGATCCTCCGGGAGCAACGTCCCGCGCATATACAGGAACGGCGGTGGATCGTGCACATGCGTGAGGTTCACCGGATAGTCACTATCCTTGCGGGTGACGAGCCGCACGCCTTTCCGCAGGAGATTTTGCACTTGCAGGTCCACCGCCTTCCACTGGTCGAATGCCTTGATGGCTTGCGCGACGACCGGATGGACTCCCGCTTCAACCAACGCCGCCACCGGTGCGTGCAGGATCGCGTGCGGGGTATGGAATCGCTCCAGCAGTTCACGATAAGTGACATTCCCCACGCCACGAATCGCGCGCAGGGCGATCCAGTCGCGCCACTGCGCGTGGGGAGGTGTGTCTGTGTGTGGTGCTTCCATAGCGTCTCTCGTATTCTTCCTTGCTGAATGAAATCAATTCCTGTCTGTAAGCACAGAATGCGCTGGTGTCTAGAGAGCCGGGCGCGTATGAACCGCGAAGTGTTGGGAAATGCTTACGAAAAAACTCTTCTTCAGGTCGCCCACGCTGGTTCTTTGCGCTAGAGGCGGCTACTGTGCCGTCTCGAAAAATCCACGCCAGCTACACAATTACTATGCCAACGATTACCCATTTCCTCGAAGAAAAAGCGTCCCACGCCCTCGCCGCCGCTAGTGGCCTCACGCTGCCCGCGCTCGTGCAACCGACCGCGAACGCGCAGTTTGGCGACTATCAAGCCAACGGCGTCATGGCCGCGGCCAAGGCCAAAAAGATGAACCCTCGCGCACTCGCGCAGCAAGTGCTCACGCACTTGAACCCCGCCGAAATCCCCGCCACCTGGGACATCGCCGGTCCGGGCTTCATCAACTTTCGCCTTGCTCCCGCGTGGCTCGGCAAAACCCTGCTCGCCTCCGCGCTTGATGACCGCCTCGGCGTTGAACGCACGAGTCAACCAGAAACGATTGTCGTTGACTTCAGCGCGCCCAATACCGCCAAACAGATGCACGTTGGTCACATTCGCTCGACCATCATTGGTGACGCGCTGACCCGCATCTTTCGCTTCTTGGGGCACACGGTCATCACCGACAACCACGTCGGCGATTGGGGCACGCAGTTCGGGATGATGATCGTCGGCTATCGCACCGTGCTCGACCGCGCGGCCTACGACCGCGAGCCACTCGCTGAACTGGAGCGCGTCTACAAGATGATTCAAGCCCAGAGCAAGGCGGACAGCGCGGTCGCCGATCGCGCACGAGAAGAGTTGGTCAAATTACAAAAAGGCGATCCTGACAACCTGGCGTTATGGCAGGAGTTCACGACGGTCTCCCGCCAAGCGTTTGAGCGCATCTATGCCCGTTTGCATGTTGAGTTCGATCATTGGCTCGGCGAGAGTTTCTACAACCCGTTCCTGTCGGGGGTCGTGCAAGATTTTCAAGACAAAGGGTTGGCGCGTCCAAGCGAGGGGGCGATCTGCATCTTCTTTGAGAATGAGCCAGAGTTGGCCGAGAACCCCTTTCTGATTCAGAAGCAAGACGGCGCGTCGTTGTACGCGACCACGGACCTGGCGACGATCAAATATCGCGCCGAGACGTTTCACCCGGACCGCATCATTTATGTCGTGGACAGTCGCCAGCAACTGCACTTCCGTCAGCTCTTCGCCGCCGCGCGCCGCTGGGGCTACACGATGGCTTTGGAGCATGTCGGGTTTGGCACGATCCTCGGCGAAGACGGCAAACCGATCAAGACGCGCGAGGGAGAACCGGTCAAACTGGAAGCGCTGCTGGATGAAGCCGAAGAGCGAGCACGCGCCGTGGTGCGCGAGAAAAATCCGAGCTTGTCGGACGCGGAGCGGGAACACATTGCCCGGGTGGTGGGCATTGGCGCGGTGAAATATGGCGACCTGTTGCAGAACCGCACGGCAGACTATCGCTTCAGTTGGGAGAAGATGCTCGCGTTCGACGGCAATACCGCCCCGTATTTGCAATATGTGTACGCGCGTATTCGGTCGATCTTTCGCCGTGGAGAGCTTGAGCACTGGCGACCAGAGCCGGGGATGGTGGTGCGCCTCGAAGCGCCGGAAGAGTTGGACCTCGTCAAGCAGATGATCCGCTTCGCCGACGTGCTGCTCGAAGTCGAGCGTGGGTCGCGACCCAATGTGCTGGTGAGTTTCCTTTATGAACTAGCGACCAAATTCAACATGTTCTACCAAGCGCAACCGATCTTGAAAGCGGCGGCAGATATTCGTCCGACTCGACTCCTGCTCTGCGAGGTGACCGCGCGGTATCTCAAGACCGGGTTGGGGCTGTTGGGGATTGAGACGTTGGAGGCGATGTAGGGACGGGAAGGGGGAAAACGGGGAATCGGGGAATCGGGGAATCGGAGAATCGGAGAATTGGGGAATTGGAGGAGCGTATGAACATGGTACATCGCACGCCCGGCCCAGTGTCGATCGCGTATGAACAACAAGGCAGCGGCCCGCTCGTCGTCTTTCTGCACGGCATCGGCGGCAACCGCACCAACTGGTATGGCCAACTCGACCACTTCAGCGACCACTTTTGCGCGGTGACGTGGGACGGGCGTGGCTATGGCGCGAGCGACGATTCGCCTCAGACGCTGAAATTTCGCGATTATGCCGATGACCTGCTCCGCTTGCTCGATCACCTCAAGGCCGACCGCGCGCATCTCGTGGGCTTGTCGATGGGTGGCATGATCGCACAGGACTTTTATGGTCGTCATGCCCATCGGGTCGCCACGCTGTCATTGATGGACACCTCGGCGGGCTTCGGTGGTATCCCGGAAGAAGCACGCCGTGAGTTTCTCGCGCGCCGACTTGAGCCGTTGGAACGCGGACTGACCCCGCAAGATATTGCCCCAGGCGTCGTTGAAGTTCTCGCGTCGCCATACGCCTCCGCCGCCGCGCGCCAACAACTGGTTGCTTCGCTGTCCGCGCTCCGCGTCGAGCCCTACAAACAGGCGCTGCATGCCATTGTCACGACCGACTTCCGCTCCCTCCTGCCCACGATCACCGTGCCTACGCTCGTTGTCGTTGGAGAAGAGGATGTGGTCACGCCTCCAGCGGCCTCGGAATTTCTCGCGAATACCATTCCCGGCGTATCGCTGGTAAAAATCCCCCAAGCCGGCCACCTGACCAACATCGAAAAGCCCACCGAATTCAACGCCATTCTTCGTGCGTTCCTCACGCCACACGCGACGCGCGCGTCGCGCCTGTAGCCTGGATGGCCGGAGCAGAGTCCGGCCTTTTCGCTAACCTTATAATTTTGTTGCGAATCCTCAAAAGGGGCACATATTTTTATTTTGTCGTACAACAAAATAGTTGCGTAACGTAAATGTTGTGATATGTGTTCGTTGTATGAATTCCGCCGTTAGGAAGGAGGGACGTACAATGATCAATCGCGTTGGCCCACCAGTTCGAGGAGACGATTGCTATGGGCGTGAGGACTTTGTCCAACTGCTGTGGGACAAGCTCAAGGTTGGCCATGTCCTCCTCGCCGCGCCGCGCCGGTTTGGCAAGACGAGCGTCATGTATCGCCTCATTGATGAACCCGCCGCCAACTACAAGATCGTCCATGCCGACCTCGAAGCGCTCACTGAGCCCGCTGACTTGATTACACAACTGGTCCTGCAACTGGCTCGGGATGATGCCTTCTCAAAGGTTGTCGGCGCGCTGAGCTGCTTTCCCAAAACCCTCTGGTCGCGCTTCAGAAAAACCTTTGACGAGATTGAACTCTTTCAGGTCAAGGTCAAACTCCGAGAAGCGTTGCGCTCACGCTGGCAAGAAAGCGGAGAGGAGTTATTCAAGCGCGTCGCGGAATCCGCTCGTCCTATTATTTTCATTCTCGACGAGTTCCCCATGCTGGTTGACCGCATGGCGCGGTCGCCTGAACATCGCGCGGACGCGCCGGTGTTGCTCCACTGGTTGCGCTCCTTGCGACAAGCCCCGCATTTCCACAACGTGCATTTCCTGATCGCCGGGTCCATTGGCATCGGGCGCATCCTCAACGATCTGGGAGAAATCCACTCGATCAACGACTTTGAGCAGGTCCGCCTGGAGCCGTTTCCCAGCAAAACGGCATACGCGTTTCTCGACGCGCTGGCGACCGCCCACGACGTCACGCTCTCGCAGCCGAGCAAACGCAAGATCATCGACCTCATCGGCGTGCCAGTGCCCTACTTCCTGCAAGTGCTGTTTTCCGAAGTGATGAAAACGCAACGTCAGGATCACGAAGCGGTCACTCCGAAAAAGATCGAGCAGCTCTATCACGACAAAGTGCTCGGCGTGGACTGCAAAACCTATTTCGATCACTACTACGGACGCTTGCACGACTACTACCCGCCGCGCGAAGAGGCGGCGGTCAAGCGCCTGCTGCGCGAGCTGGCGGTGAGTGGCCCCATCACCCGTGATGTCGCGTATCAATTCTATCGTGAAGGGGTCGCGGAGCACGCCAACCCTGAAGTCTTCAACCGGCTGATGACGGATTTGGAGAATGATTTCTATTTGCGGTTCGACGCGGGCGAGCGGCGCTACGAATTCGCCTGCAAGCTGCTGCGCGACTGGTGGCTGCGGCACTACGGCATGCGGACCGACGTGTAACCGAGGGGAGGCATGATGGAACGACTCTACAATCCCGCCTTGATGTCCGACGAGGAAATGCGGGCGACGTTCGTGGCGCGGCAACCGCTGATCGACGAGCTACTCTCGCTGATCGAGCACCAACCCGATGGGGCGGGCATCCAGCATGTCGCCCTCATTGGCTCACGCGGCATGGGGAAAACCACGGTCCTCTTGCGACTGCGGCTGGCGCTCGCGGAGCGCGGGCTCGACGCGCACTGGCAGGCGGTCTGTTTTCCCGAGGAATCGTACAGCGTGGCCGATCTCGCCGGGTTCTGGGTGGAGGCGTTGCGGCAGCTCGCGGCGGAAACCCACGATCCCGCGCTCGACGAGCGAGCCACCCGCCTCATGGCCGAGTATCCCAAGGCCGACGACTTACACGCGGCGGCCTTCGCCGTGCTCAAGGACTGGCGACGCCAACATCGGAAGCGCCTCGTGCTGCTGGTCGATAACCTCGACCTCATTCTTGAGCAGATCAATGATGACCGGGACAATGCCCGGTTACGAGACGTGCTGATGAACGACGGCACGCTGATGTTGATCGGCGGAGCCACGACCTTTTTTCACGAGGCGCGGGCCTACGACCAGCCGCTCTACAATTTTTTCAAGATTTACAACCTGGAGGAACTTGAGTTCAGCGAGATTCAAGACCTGCTCCGCCAACGGGCGCGACGAGACCAGATTCCCGACTTTGAGCGGAAATTGACCGAGCATCCGGGTCGCCTGCGCGCCCTGATTTACTTCACCGGTGGGAACCCCCGCTTGGTGCTGATGCTGTATCAAGTGCTCATGCAGGCGGACTTCGTCCAGGTGCGCGCCGGTCTTGAAAAGCTCATTGAGGAAGTGACCCCCTATTACAAGGCCAAGACCGAGAGCCTGGCCGTGCAGCAGCGCCAAGTCCTGGATGCCATCGCCCGCGCCACCGCCATCACGCATGAAGGCGTGACACCGACCACGATCGCCGCCGCCACCCGGCTTCCGGCGAATCAGGTGAGTACGCAGCTCAAGCGCCTTGTCGATCTCGGCTACCTGCGGGCCGCCAATCTGCGCGAACGGAGTTCCTACTATGTCCTGTCCGAGCGGCTGTATGCGATCTGGTATCAGATGCGTTTTGGTCGTGACGCCCGCCAGCGCATGCACTGGCTCGTGAGTTTTTTGCAGGTGTGGTACGAGGACGCCGATATTCTTACCACCGGCAAACAGCTTGAGACGCGCTTTCACGAGCATATCGCTTCTGGGCGTTTGTCTGAGGCGCGCGGGGTGCTCGAACACCGCCGGTACCTCGCCGACGCCGCTAAGGATGGCTCGTTACGTGCCAGCGAAATGGACAGAGTTGTCCAAGATTATTTGGACCTGAAAGACCTTGAGACGCTGAAGAATGAAGTCCTTCCAGATCTGAGACTTGAGCAGCTTTCGCCGGAAACGTTGCTTGCGCTGAAAGAATCTGACTGCACCAGCGAACAAGCAATGGAGCAAGCGTTGGCTGCGATCACGGAATCTCCAACAAATTCACCAGAGGCTCGAGCGTTAGCAACTAACCTCCTCGGTTTCATGGCGGGAACAGCAGGGCGTACGGAGGAAGCGCTGCGACATTTTGACCGTGCCGTTGCGATCAACCCGGAGGCTGATTTCGCGTGGTGCAATCGGGGCCGCGCGCTTATAAATCTAAAAAAGTACGAAGAAGCGCTTGCGAGCTATGACCGCGCGGTGGCGATCAACCCGGAGTACGACGCAGCGTGGTACAACCAGGGCCTCTGTCTCGGCGTGCTAAAACGCTTCGAGGAGGCGGTTGCCAGTTTTGACGTGGCCATTGCGTTCAAGCCGGATAACAACGATGCCTGGTGCTGCCGGGGCCTCGCGCTCGCTGATCTAGGGCGGTACGAAGAGGCGCTTGCAAGTTATGACCAAGCCGTGGCAATCAAACCGGAGGACGACACAGCGTGGTCCGACCGAGGCATCTGTCTAGGCGAGCTAGAACGCTTCGAGGAGGCGATTGGTAGTTTTGATCGAGCCATCGCACTCAAGCCGGATAACGGTGAAGCCTGGTACTACCGGGGAGTTTCTTACTCGAACAAGAGTGTGGCCTGCCTACAAGAAGGGAACAGAGAACTGGCCACGCTCAACTGGCGTGAAGCCTGGAAGTCCGCCGAGCATGTCGAGAAAGAAAAATGGCATGAACTGACATCGGAAACGCTTCTCACTTTCGCGCAACTGGGCCATCCCGAACTTGCTCGGCAGTTGCTAACCGAAGCGGGGTTGGACGAGCCGCTGTTTCCCCTTGCCCGCGCGCTTGATTATCTGCTGACTGGAGAGGCGGCGTTACTGGAGAAGCTCTCTCCAGAAGTGAAGAAACTGGTGGAGGAGATCGTCGAGAAACTCCGCGCCAGTGGGCAACCGGCGAAACGCACGAGTCCCCAGCAGCGCGCCAAAACGGCCCGCTCCGGGCCGCGCCGCCGCATGGCGAAGCAATTGCGGTAAGCTGCACTCCCTCACCGTGCATGAGTACGCAAATCTTTGAGGTGGAAATTCCGAAGATGAGCCACAAATTCTACTGCTATGTTGATGAATCCGGTCAAGATACTCGTGGAGCGCTCTTTGTCGTCGCCGCGGTGATTGCCGCGGAAGACCGGGACCAAGTTCGAGAGATGCTGCGCGTCATGGAACATGATTCGGGAAAGGGGAAGAAAAAGTGGACAAAGGCGACCCTCCAGCAGCGACAGGCATACATGGAGCGAGTGTTACGGGCGAGCACGCTACAAGATCGGCTGTTTCACGCGTATTTTAGTCAGACCACCGATTATTTCTCCTGCGTGTTACACACTACCGCGCGAGCCCTCACGATCACGGCGTCGGAACAACCCTATCAAGCAACCGTGTTGATTGATGGGTTGCGGAGAAATGAACGGGCACGGGTCGGGCAAAGGCTCCGCCAACTCAAAATAGCGGTAAAAAAGGTGCGCGGGTTGCGCGACGAGAGCGACGAGTTCATCCGCTTAGCCGACGCCACCGCGGGATTCGTCCGGGATTATCTTGAAGGACAAGCGTATGTACAACAGCTCTACCAGCAGGGAGTCAGCCGTCAGATACTGCGGGGTGTAGACGAAAAAAAGCCCCCGTGGGTAGGGGGCGCAGCCTAGACCGTCTCGCGACGGCCACCAACCCCAGAGGGAAGTATTTGGCTGTGGACTTGGGGGCATATTAGGTTCCTTTCCGCTCAAGTCAAGCCGGAGGAGACCGAGCCCAGCCCGCTTTTCCCGCGCCCTCAAGATACGGTACAGTGCGACCTCAGCGCACCATTCCCAACATGAGAGAGAAGCCTATGTCGCTCGATTTCGCCACGCGAAAACATTACTACAATCGCTGCAATCCTAACGAATCACTTCCTCCCACCGACGAGAGGAACATGGATATTGATGCCTACGGTGATGAGTCCGTGCGCGGCATCAACTGGGTCGAACGGCTGGCCAGCAGGATCGAACTGTCGAATTCCCCGGCCTTCGAACTGTTCACCGGACTGCCCGGTTCTGGAAAATCCACCGAACTGCGGCGGCTGATGACGCGCTTGGGAGACAAGGACAAGGCCCATCTGCTCACCGTGCTGGTCGATGCCGAGGAAGTGCTGGACCTCACCAGCCCAGTTGACGTTCCCGACATTATCGCCGCCATTATGCTGCGGACTGAGCAGACGCTCCTCAAGGCGGAGGGCAAGGATCCCGCGAAAGCACTCCATGAAGGGTATATGTCCCGACTGTCGACCTGGCTCAAGACCGAGGTCACACTGAAAGACCCCGAATTCTCGATTCCAGGCGGGCCGACGTTAGTCATCGAAATGAAAACCCGTCCTAGTTTGCGAGCCCGCGTACGGAGCACAATCGCCGCGCACCTCTCCAGCTTTCTGAACGAAGCACGACAAGAACTCGAGTTATACAAAGATCGGGCACGGCAATGTGGATTTACTGGGCTCGTGGTGATCTTCGATTCGTTGGAGAACCTGCGAGGCATCAGCACGAACTGGGATGAGGTCCTAGACAGTGCCGAGCGGATATTCGCGGGTGGTGCGCCTCACCTCCAACTGCCCGTGCATGTGCTCTACACCATTCCGCCCGCTTTGGTGGCACGACGCTTTGAAGAGGTTCACTTCTTGCCAATGATCAAGTTGCACACTCGGGAAGGAAAACCCTTTCCTCAAGGAATTGAGGCCATACGTGCTTTGATCCGCAAACGCATACTAGACGAGGACCTCTCCGTGATTTTAGGCCCAGGGATTGAGCAACGTGTCCAACAGTTGATCCAGTGGTCCGGCGGGTATCCACGGGAACTCATACGGTTGTTGCGGGCGGTGCTTGGGATATCAAAGCAGCCGATCTCCGAGGATGATTTTGAGCGCATTGGCAACGAGTTGCGCGATGCCTACCGCAAAATTGTCCCTGCCGATGCGTTTCCTTGGCTCGCGCAAGTCTCTCGTGAGCACTACGTTACGATTAAGGATGATAAGCATCGACAGGTGGTGGACTTGATGCTGTCCAACAGCGCCGTGTTGCGGTACCTGAACCAGAACGATTGGTTTGAGCTGCATCCCGCTGTCGCACAGATTCCTGGGGTTCAGGAGGCAATACGGACGCTTATGCAATCAGGCAATCCGGAGGAGCACGGTGAGCCACGAGGTTGATGAGCGACTGTTCGCCACACTTCGTGCCGACCCCGGATTCCGACAATTGGTGCAGGCGGTTGCGCTGGGCGAGGGCTTCCAGCTCGTCATCGTCATCAGCGATTCGCTCCGGATCCTTCGCGCGGCTCTTCAGTGTCTCGACACGGATGCCCCGCTGGTCAGCGGCACACCCACCACCGTCACTCTCCTCGACCCGTATGCGGCCAAGAGCGAAGACGCCTCTGGCATACTCACCGAGGAGCAGTTACGGGACAGTGTCCTTACGCCACTGGTCCACCCGCCGGTTCATTTCCCTGAACAGTACATTCTGGTCATCAATGGCGTAGTGGCGGCTCCCGCCGATGAGCCTGCTTGGCGGGCGTTGTTCCACAGGATGAACGAGCGACGCAACACCATTACGCGGCGTATCCATTTCACTGTGCTGCTGTGTCTTACGCCCAGACTCTATGTGACTTTCGCGCAAGCAGCCCCGGATTTCTGGTCGATTCGGAGCGCTCTGATCACCCTTGCCACTCCCGCCCCAGAGCCGGGGTCCGTGGGACAAGGTGAGAGCAAGGAAATTTTAGATATTGGGCGGAATATCACTACCTCGTGGATGCTCGCCAGCGCGGACACCCTCGCAGAAGCCGTCGCGGAGGCCAGAAGACGAGCGGAAGCCAAGCCCGATGACGTGTCTGCCTCCCGTGCCTTGATGATTCAGCTAGAAAGATGGGGAGATTCCTGCGCGATGAGGGGAGACTCAACGGGCGCATCTGTAGCACACAGAGAGATGCTTACGATTGCCGAGTGGCTGAACCAAACCGATCCCGGCAACACGCAGTGGCAACGCGATCTGTCGGTGAGTTACAACAAGGTGGGCGATGCCGAAGTAGCGGCGGGCCACCTGGACGCAGCGCGCACGGCCTATGGCCAGAGCTTGGCGATTCGCGAGCGGCTGAGTCAGGCCGACCCTCGAAACAGTGAATGGCAACGGGATCTGGCGGTAAGTTCCGACAATGTGGGGAATGTCGAAGTGGTGGCGGGCCATCTCGACGCGGCGCGTATGGCTTATGGCCAGAGCTTGGCGATTTTTGAGCGCCTGAGCCAAGTCGATCCCGGCAATACTCAGTGGCAACGCGATCTGGCGGTGAGTTGCAACAAGGTGGGTGATGTCGAAGTGGCGGCGGGCCATCTGGACGCGGCGCGCACAGTCTATAGCCAGAGCTTGGCGATTTCCGAGCGGCTGAGTCAAGTCGATCCCGGCAACAGTCAGTGGCAACGCGATCTGGCGGTGAGCTACGACAAGGTGGGGAATGTCGAAGTGGCGACGGGCCATCTAGATGCGGCGCGCACAGTCTATAGCCAGAGCTTGGCGGTACGCGAGCGGTTGAGCCAAGCCGATCCCGGCAACAGTCAGTGGCAACGCGATCTGGCGGTGAGCTACCTCAAGGTAGGAGATGTGGAAATAGCGGCGGGTAATCTCAACGCGGCGCACACATCCTATAGCCAGAGCTTAATGATTTTTGAGCGGTTGAGCCAGGCCGATTCCGTCAATACCCAGTGGCACCGCGATCTCGCGGTGAGCTACACGAAGATCGGCGATACGCTGGCGCGGCAAAACCAGCGCGCGGAGGCGGTACGCCATTTGGAGCAAGCGCGTGCGATTAGTGCCCGGTTGGCGGAGCAGGACCCGACGAACGCGGTGTGGCGCAAAGATTTGGCATGGGTGCGGGCGCGAATTGCGGAGCTTCAGTAGCAAACGTCGCACCAATATCCCACCTCCGCACGCCCCTCTTCAAGCCCCATTCATGGGGCGTCTTCGCGTGCGATCTATCGCCTCCCGATGCTTGAGCGCCGGGTCGGGGTGAGCACTTCACCCGCGCTCCCGTCTCGCCTCTCCACCACCCGCCCAGCACGTGCCAACCGCCACCAGCCAAGCCGTTGAGTGGCATCCTCGAACATCTCATACACCACCGGGGTCACCAGCAACGTCAGCAGCAAACACAACGTCTGTCCGCCGATCACCACGATGGCCACGGTCCGCCGCTCCTCCGCCCCCGGCCCTGACCCCAGCGCCAACGGCAGCATCCCCGCCACCAACGCCAGCGTCGTCATCAGAATGGGCCGCAGCCGGTCGCGGTTGGCTTGGAGCACTGCGGCCCGCCGTTCCATCCCTGCTTCCCGCAGCCTGTTGGTATGGTCGATTTGCAGAATCGCATTCTTCTTGACCACACCGAACAGCACCAGGATGCCGAGCGCGGAATAGAGGTTCAATGTGTTGCCCGTGAGCCAGAGCGACAGCAGCGCGAACGGCACCGATAGCGGGAGCGAGAGGAGAATCGTGCACGGATGCACCAGACTCTCGTACTGCGCGGCCAGGATCATGTACATGAAGATGATGGAGAGGAGAAAGGCCCACAGGAACTCCGTGAACGTGCGCTCCAACTCACGCCCGCGGCCCGACACGACAGTCGTGTACCCCGCCGCCAGGTTCAGCTCACGCGCGGCCTGGCGCACGGCCTCGAGACGGTCAGCGAGCGCGAAGCCGGGAGCGATCTGCGCGCGTAGGCTTACCTGACGCTGGCGGTCGAGCCGGTCGATGCGCGATGCGCTTTTCACCGACTCGATCTCCACCAGGTTGTCGAGCCGCACCAGCCCACCGTCGGCGCGGGGGACGTACAGTTGTGAGATGGTGGCGACACTCTCCCGGTCACGCTGGGCCAGGCGGAGCTGGACATCATACTCCTCATTCACCGACGGGTCGTGAAACCGTGATACCTCCGTGTCGCCGCCCACCATCAGTCGCAGCGCGGTGGCGATGTGCTCGGTGTCCACGTTGAGCGTGGCGGCGCGCATGCGATCAATCTCCACGCGCAGCTCGGGCCGGTCGAGTTTCAGTGTGGTGTCGGCGTCCACCAGGCCCAGCTCCCTTGCGCGCCCCCGGAGCTGCTCGGCGTAGGCGGCCAAGGAGGTTAACTCCGGCCCACGCAGCACGAAATCGATATCCCAGTTCCCCGATCCGATATTGAAGGAGGGCGCGTTCCGCACCGCCGTGCGCAAGTCCGTGAACTGGGCTAGCCGGTTGCGGACCTGCCGCATCACCTCGCGTTGTGAGGTGATCGCGAAGGCCGCCCCGGGCTGGCCCCGCAGCGTGGCGTGCCAGAGGCGGGTCAACGAGAAGGTGCGCTCCTCATGGGGCGCGATGCGCACGTAGCAGGCCCCCTGGTTCACGCTACTCAAGAAGTTGCCCCCAACATCACAGAACACCAGGCGCACCCACGGAATGGCGCGCATCTCCCCCTCCACGGCACGCAGGGTCTCGTCCATGGCCGCGAGGCTCGTGCCCTGGGGGGCGGTCACGTTCACGTCGAATTCGGCCTCGTCCACATCGCTGGGGATGTACTCCTGTCGCACGAGATCGTAGAGCGGAATCGCCGATAGCATCACCGCCACGGCCACCGCCATGATGGTGACCCGATGGGAGAGGGACCAGAGGAGCATGTGTTCGTAGTGCCGGTCGATCCAGGCATAGAAGCCCCGACGCGAGTGGGCCGCCTCACCGTCGCTACCGGGGGCCGCATCCGCGGCACGCAGCAGGCGGGCGCTCATCATCGGTGTGAACGTGAACGACACTAGCAGGCTGACCAAAACCGCCACCGCCGCCGTGATGCCGAACTGATAGAGGAACCGGCCCGAAATGCTCGACATGAAGGCGACCGGCACGAAGATCACCACCAGACTGAAGGTCGTGGCCATCACCGCCGGCGCGATCTCCGCCGTCGCCGCGCGCGCCGCCGCGAACGGCTCCATCCGCTTCTCCTCGACAAAGCGAAAGATGTTTTCCAAGACGACGATGGCATCATCAATCACTACCCCCACCATCAGCACGAGGGCCAGCATGGTGACGCTGTTCAGGGTGAAGTCGAGCGCCCACATCATGCCGAACGTGGAGACCACGGAGGTCGGAATGGCCACCGCGGCGATCACGGTCGAGCGCCAGCTCCGCATGAACGCCAACACCACTAGCGAGGCCAGGATGCTACCCAGCACCAAGTGCACAGTGATCTCGTGCAGCGCGGCGTGGATGTAGCGTGACTGGTCGCGGATGACTTCGAGGGGCACATCCGCCGGCAACTCCCCCGCGACCTCGGCGAGGTGCGCTTTCACCGCCGCGATGACGGCCACGGTGTTGGCGCCGGACTGGCGCAGCACCTGGAGCTGGACGGTGGGGACGTCGTTCAGCCGAGCCACGGACCGCTGCTCTTTCGTGCCGTCCTCGGCCCGACCGATGTCACGGATGTGGATCGGCGCGCCGTTTACTGTCGCGACCACCAGGTCGTTGAACTCCACCGGGTGAAGGATGCGCCCCATCGTGCGCAACACCTCCTCGTGAGCGCCAGCGGTGACGTTGCCGCCGGGGATGTTGGCGTTCTGCCGCTGGATCGCGTCGCGCACCGTGGTGATCGGCAGTTGGTAGGCGGCCAGCCGGTCGGTGTCCACCCAGACGTTGATCGCCCGTTCCAGGCCGCCGACCATGCGCACCTCGCCCACGCCGGTGGCGCGCTCGATGCGCACCTTGACGATCTTGTCGGCGATCTCCGTGAGTTCGCGCAGGGAGCGCGCGCCGGACACGGCGACGGTGAGGACCGGGGTGGACTCGTTATCGAGCTTGGAGATGATCGGCGGGTCGATGTCGCGCGGCAACTTGTCGAGCACCGAGGCGACCCGGTCGCGAACATCCTGCGCGGCGGTGTCGATATCGCGCTCCAGATCAAAGGTGACGACGACGGCGGAGGTGCCCTGGCCGGACACCGAGCGCAGCTCGTCGATCCCTTCCACCGTATTGACGACCTCTTCAATCGGTTGCGAGACCGTGGTCTCGATTTCTTCAGGGGAGGCACCGGGCAGCGAGGTGCGAATCGAGACGCTGGGCAGGTCCACCGACGGAAAGCGGTCCACCCCCAGGCGGACGTAACTCGCCGCGCCGATGACCACCAGGGCCAGCATGCCCATTGAGGCCAAGATCGGACGCCGGATGGCAATGTCCGCGAGCCGCCGCATCAGTTGACGACCGTCACCGGCTGCCCGCTGACGAGGGTGCCGGGGTCCACGACGACCACAGCGCCCACGGTGACGCCTTCCGTGATCTCCACCTGGTTGTCCACGTGACGGCCCGTGCGGACGCGGGTCTCGATGATTGTGCCGTCCGCCACCATGAGGACCTTCTCGATCCCGGCGAAGGTGACAATGGCACCGGCGGGCACGGTGACGATCTTTTGGTCGGCCTCGACGACGATGTCGGCCTTGGCGAAGGAGCCGGGCCGCAGCACTCCGTGCTCGTTCGGTACTTCGGCCTCGACCAGCAACGTGCGATTGTCCGTGGCGATGGTCGGCGAGAGCCGCGCGACGCGACCACTGTAGGTATTGGCATCCCCCTCCACGGTCAGCCGCACGGTTTGGCCGATGCGCATGGCCGCCGCCTCGCGTTCGGGCACGAGCAGTTGTAACCGGAGCGGATGCAGCCGGACGAGCGTCACGACGGGCGCGCCCGCCGCGACATACTCGCCAACGGACGCATGCTTGTGTGTCACGGCGCCGTCAAGCGGAGCAGCGATCACGGTATCGGCGAGCTGCTGGCGCGCGATCGCCAGTTCGGCGCGTCGCTGCGCGAGCATGGCCTGGCGGTTGTGGACCTCTTCGACGGCATCCTGCGCGCGTCCCTCGGCCACGGTGAGATTGGCGCGTGCGGCATCGACGGCGGCGCGGGCGATCAACTGGCGCTCCCACAGTTGGACCATGCGATCATGCGTGAGTCGGGCCTCGTCGAGCAGAGCCGTGGCCTGGCGCACGACTCCGGTCGTCAGGGGATCAATGCGGTCGCTCGCGCCATCAGGCGGCAGCCCCAGACGTGCGCGCGCTTGCCCCAATGCCGCCTCGGCCTGTTCCACGCGCAGGCGGTAATCATCCGGGTCAATGCGGGCGATGGCTTGCCCCCGGCGCACGAGACTGCCGAGATCAACGGTGATCTCGCTGAGACGACCAACGACTTTGGTGCCGAGAATCACCTCATCTTGGGCGGCGAGGGTGCCCGTGGCGCTGACGGAGCGGGCGACACGGGTTTCGGCCGCGGCCACCACGCGCACCGGTCGCGGGGCGGGGCTTTCCGGCAGAGTGGTGGCGGAGGGGGCACTCCCGCAGCCGCTGAGCACGACCACGAGCATGGCGACAAGAACTGGCACCCGGCCTTGAGTGACCGAGGAACCGCTGAGCGGCGCGTCGGTGGCGGAGGTGCCGAGGAGGTGATGCAAGTGATTGTGTTTGGTGCGCATCATGCTGAGATTTTCGATCATCAAGCCGCGGCTTCGGTTTGACCGGAAGAATCACCCTGGACCGCACGCGGGCGCGTAGGGCGGGGTCCGCGCGGGCATCAATGCTCGCACTACGAAACACGCCGGATAAATCCGGCTTTCTGAGGCCCATTCATGGGGTGTCTTGGCGTGCGAGCAATCGCCGCCCGGTGATTGCTTGCCGGGGGACTCTGGCAATCTGCCGAATGCGCTCGTCACACGCCATCTTGATCCATGCCTCGCGCGTGACCCCAAGCCGCTGGCATTCCCCATCGATCTGTTGGAGCAGCAGGAGCGGAAAATCGATATTCACGCGCTGCTTGGCGCGATAGTGCCCAGTGAAATACGCGGAAACGTCTTCTCCGCTTTCCGCGCGTTCCGCGATTTCCTCGATTGCGATTTTTTCCCGATGGGCGGGTTTAACCGATTTCTTGTGCATAGACTTGTTTCTCTCTTAGCGTAGAGCAAACACGCCTGAATATCGGCGGGTTCCAGCCAGGGGTACCCAACGAGGATGGTCTCCTGCCTGTCGCCCGCCGCAAGCATGGCCAACACATGTTCAACGGCCAAGCGCCGCCCGCGAATAATCGGCTTTCCTCCGAAGATGTTCGGGGTCACGGTGATGCGTTCCAGTAGCTGTTTTTCAGTCATAACGAACCTCTCGTCCGCGATAACAAGGAGCCGGATCACTTGATCCCCCTCGCCCTAGCCCTCTCCCAGCCGGGAGAGGGAACTTTCGGAGGTATCTACTTTAAATCCCAAGGCGGCCCCGCCATCAAGTCTGGACCGCTTGCGCTTTTTGCACGATCAAATCCGCCAGGGATGGGAGCTTGAATTGGCCGGTCACCCGGTCGTAAACGTAATCATAAAAGCTCACGCCCAGCTTCT
>CAMBFS010000052.1 GCA_945865755.1 Klebsiella pneumoniae | reverse complement strand
CTCGTCTCGGTCGCTTTTTGCACCGCGCGCTCTGCCCACCCTTGTAAGGCGTCATGCCCCAGCTTGCGGATTTCTTCCAGCACGGCCTGTTCTGCGGCATCGGCTTTGGTGCAATCGCCGGCCACGTTTTCCACAACCTGAAGTAAGGTGTCCATCCGCTCACGTAGGCGCGGATGATGATTGAGACGGGAGAGAAAAAGCTCATCGGTATTGGAGTGCATGCCTCCTGTCAAAGCAAAGTGCCGCCTTGACCACAAGCCCCGCACTTTGAATCGCACCCTGTAGCCACAGTTCATACAGTAAACTTTGTTGCGGATACGGCGTCCGGTGTGGAGATTACACATCGGACAGAGTGACAATGGTTCTGGTTGCGGTTGCCGCGCCTCTTTGTTCTCCTGCTCTTCCACAGCACCTGTCATCGTCGTCCCCTCCTTCCTCAACAATTGCGCTTTTTACCGCCCGCGAAAATTCGGCGCTCGTTTTTCCATGAAGGCGCGGACCCCTTCCTTGTGATCCTCTGTCGCGCCGCAACGCAGATGGGTTTCCGCTTCGCGGTCGAGCATGGTGCGAAAATCCACGGTGCTCGACATATTGATGTTCGCTTTCATGTAGCGATAGCTCACCAGCGGACCGGCGGCGATGCGCTCAGCCACTCCCATCGCTTCTTCCCACAACTTGTCATGCGGGACCACGCGATTCACCAATCCAACCTGCTGCGCCTCGGCGGCGGAAATCATATCTGGCAAGAAGAATAGTTCCTTCGCCTTCGCCTGCCCCACTAAGCGGGTGACCTGCCAGGTCGTTCCATAATCACCGCCATACCCGACACGGGCGTACGCCGTGCCGAAGCGCGCTTGATCCGATGCGATGCGCAGATCGCAGGACAGCGCGAGTCCCAGGCCCGCGCCCGCCGCCGCGCCGTTGACCACCGCGATTGTCACTTTCGGGATCGTATAGAGCAGCCACGGCCAGGTTTGCCCTTCGCGCAGCGCATCAATCCGTTGCTCCAGCGTGGACTCCTTGGTGCCGATCTCCGTACCTCGGTCCATCGCCGACACATCGCCACCAGCGCAGAAGCCACGGCCCGTGCCAGTTACGACAATCGCACCTACCGCGTCACTGATGGCCCATTCCTTGAGCGTCGCGACCGCGGCACTCCCCATGCCGTGGGTGAGCGCGTTCATTTTGTCTGGACGATTGAGGGTCAAGATGCCGACTCGATTTTTCACTTCGATTTTGAGTTCTTCCATAGCTGCTCCTTGGGGCAGTGGCATTAAGTTAGTGAGTTTCGCGTTTCAGGTTCCGAGTTCCCTCTCCCGGCTGGGAGAGGGCTAGGGTGAGGGGGATCAAGTGATTTTTCCTTAATTTGATATGCCCCCGTCTCTTCATCGCGGGTTGCACTCTAGCGCGTTTCAAGGGTAAAGGAAAAGGCAGCGGGAAGAGAATGAAGAATGAAGAATGAAGAAGTAGGTAAGGGAAGACATTTTCTCCTCACGCACCACGCAGCAAGGGGTATTCTTTTGACACAAAAACTCACACTCAGCGTTGTCGATCAATCACCAGTCCGCGATGGTAGTACCGCCGGGGACGCATTGCGGGAAACCATTCAGCTCGCGGTGGCCGCCGAGAAACTCGGGTATCAGCGGTTCTGGGTCGCGGAACATCACAATCTGTCGGGATTCGCCGGTACCTGCCCAGAAATCATGATTGGCCAGATTGCCGCGCGTACCACCAGTATCCGAGTGGGCAGCGGCGGCGTGATGCTCTCGCATTATAGCGCGCTCAAGGTTGCCGAGATTTTTCGCATGTTGGAGTCGCTCTATCCAGGACGGATTGATCTGGGCTTGGGGCGCGCGCCTGGGAGTGACCAACGCACCGCCGCCGCGCTCGTCTATCCGGGGACGATGCGCGACATTCGCCATTATCCCGACCAAGTGAACGATTTGATCGCCTATCTCAAGGACACGGTTGACGCCTCACACCCCTTCGCGGGAGTGCACGCCGGACCGGGACCGAGTACCACGATGCCGGACATGTGGCTACTCGGCTCCGGGATTGATTCGGCCTATCTGGCCGCCCGGCGGGGCTTGCCGTTTAGTTACGCCTACTTCTTTGGTGTGGACGTGCAACATGGGACCGAGATCGTGGACACGTACCGTGAGCACTTTCAGCCGTCGGAGTTGCTGACTGAACCCAAAGTCAATATCGCCGTGCAAGTGATGTGCGCCGAGACGGCGGAAGAAGCCAAACGGCTCTCCGCGAGCCGCAACTTGCTGCGGCTGCGCATTGTCCGTAGTGGACGAGGCGGGATTCCTTCTGTTGAAGAAGCGCTGGCGTATCCGTACTCCCCGCAAGAGCGGCTCTTTCTTGACGAGTACAGCCGGACCACGGTAGACGGCGACCCGCAGCAAGTGAAAGCGAAGCTCGACGCGCTGGCCCAGCTCTATCAGACCACGGACCTGAGCATCGTCACGATCTGCTACGACTTCGCCGCGCGGGTGCGGTCGTATGAGTTGGTGGCGGAGGTGTGTGGGATTTAATTAAGGAAAACCTTAGTCAATCGGATGCATTGCTACGCAAGCTGAGCTCGCTTCCGACTTTAGAAAGGGGATCACCATGCCAATAATTGAAGACAAAGACGCCAGACTCGAGTTCGAGCGCGAGCATAGGACTCCTACCGATCTGGAGCTTGAGCCTATAACTTCCGAGGATGAGGACTACGAGAGCGCCCCTCCTGACTATCAAATCTCGACCTATCCAGCTGACTTCACGTTGGAAGTTCTCCACTTGAAATGGAAAGCAGAAGAGATTCGCATCCCTGACTTTCAACGCAATTTTGTTTGGAAACAGGTACAGGCGAGCAAGCTAATAGAGTCATTTTTGGTAGGGCTGCCAGTGCCATCGGTGTTCCTATACAGCGAAAGGCAAACCCAGTATTTCTTCGTCATTGACGGCCAGCAACGCCTGAGAAGCATTTTCTATTTTTTTGAGGGATACTTCGGCGAAGAGACTCAAGGTCAGAGGCGTATCTTTCGTTTGACGGGGCTAAGCCCAGAAAGTCGGTTTAGCGGGAGGGCTTACGAAGAACTTCTAGACGAAGACAAGAGAAGGATTAAAAACTCGGTCCTAAGGGCGTTTGTTGTCCAGCAACTCGATCCGAACGATGACACTAGCATGTATCATATATTTGAGCGGTTAAATACCGGAGGTACGCTGCTGACGAATCAAGAGATTCGGAACTGTGTCTACCACGGCAACTTTGTTGAATCGCTTGCTAGACTGAACCAAACATCCGAGTGGAGAACGATTCTGGGAAAAGAAATCCCCGATTCTCGTAAAAAGGACATCGAACTACTGATTCGGTTTTTTGCCATGCGGGATGTCACAGCTTACGATAAGAAGCCATTGAAAGATTTCTTGTCGAAGTTTCTAAAGAAGAACAGGAATCCTTCCCCGGAGGTATTGGCGCATAGTGAAAAGGTATTCAACCGAACCTGCCAACAGATATTAGAAACTTTAGGCCCAAAACCTTTTCACATCCGAGCAGGCTTGAACGCTGCTGTATTTGATGCAGTCATGGTCGCTTTCTCGAACCATATCGGGCCTCTGCCTAGTAACATTGCTAACCGCTATCGCAAGCTTATCAAGAATAACGAATTTGATAAAAACACCAGACAGGCTACCACAGACACAGATACCGTCCGACAACGATTCAGCCAAGCTAAAACTATCCTATTTGACTAGGAGTTGCGCCATGCGCCTTGTTCGTATCGACCAAGCGTTTGAGGAATGCGAAAAACATCTGTCTTCGACTAAGGCGTTCGGAACAGAGATAGAGAATCTGCTTACCCAATCCCTATTGGTCCTCATCTGTGCGGAATTCGAGCAAAAAATTGAAGCGATCATTCGAGAAAAATGCGCGGTTATCCAAGATGGGTCATTACGAGAGTTTGTTGGTTCATGCGTCAGTGCCGTCTTTAGAAGTGTGAAGTCCAGCGATATCGCCGGGCTATTGAATCGATTTGGAGGAGCCTACAAGGAAATTTTCAAACAGAAAACGGACGCGAACCAGGTTGCTGTCACGCTATACAACAACATTGTCACGAACCGTCACGGCGTAGCACACTCTGGAGGCGGTAACGCGACTTTTTCGGAGGTTAAGGATTTTTACGAAAAAGGCCACATAGTGCTGGACTTCTTCCGGGAAGCATTGGGCCTGTAGCAGGGAGAGTAAGAACAGTCACACCCCATAAACCACGGAAGAAAGGAGAAACCCTCATGCCTCCAACCATAATCGCCACCGGCCTGCAATTTCCCGAAGGTCCGGTATGGGACCGTGACGGAAGCGTCTATGTTACCGAGATTCGCGGTGGCCAGATACGGAAAATCGCGCCCGATGGCACCACGTCCGTGTTTGCTCGGCCCGGTGGTGGGCCGAACGGGGCCGCGCTCGGTCCCGATGGCGCGCTCTATGTCACCAACAATGGCGGCTTCAATTGGCATAACAGCCTGCCCATCGGCCCCGCGCTTGATTACGAAACCGGACGCATCGAACGTATCGACAACAATGGCACCGTCCAGCGGCTGTATACGAATTGTGAGGGCACGCCCCTCAGTGCGCCGAATGACCTCGTCTTCGACGCCGCAGGCAATTTCTACTTCACCGATCCGATTCATCGCAATCCCAACCTGCGCGAAACACCAGGCTCGGTGACCAAGCGGTCAGGCAAGGTCTACTACGCTTCGCCCGATGGTAAATCCATCCGCCGCGTCGCGACCGACGTGCAACATCCCAATGGCATCGGCCTCACCCCGGATGGCAAGACGTTGATTGTCGCCCAGACGTTCGCGGGGAACCTGCTGGCATTTCCCATTCGCGCGCCGGGTGAAGTAGGAGAAGCGCGCGTGTTTGGCACGCTGCCAACTGGATACTTCCCCGACAGCTTGTGCTTGGATGAAGCTGGCTATGTGTTGGTCGCCGGAATCCTCGGCGGTGGCACTGTCGTGTTTGACCCCAACGGCAACTACGTCGAGACGATTGCGTCGGAGGATCGGGTCGTCACCAATGTCGCCTTTGGGGGGCCACACTATTCGACGCTCTACATCACCGAATCAGGGTTCGGGCGTCTGGTCACACACGAGTGGCCGAGGCGGGGGTTGGTGCTGGAGCCGGAGCGCAAAAGGGGGTAGCAGGTGACGCTCTCCGTGATTGAAGAGACCACAGACCCCACACTTAAGCGTGTGGCTTGATTGCGGGACGCTTGGCGCAATGATGGCCTCGCGGCCCAAGAGCAATTACTTGCGTCTTTTGTCCCGAGCTCGTGGCTTTCGCCCCTGAAGACGCGCCTTTTGTGGTGGGCGTTCTCCTCTGTTCACAACCGCCAAACGGAGATGAGAGGACTGTGCTTTCCGCGCTTCTATCTCCGCGGATTGCTCTTGATGCGCGCTCTTGACCACCAAGGCATGTTTTTCTGACTCGTCCACCTCCAATTTTCGCGCGGTGGACAGCGCCTGATCGAGTTGTGCTCTCTCCAGTCCCCCCTCCTGCGAGAGTGCGCCCAGCAGCGCCTTGGCTTCTTGCAAGTCCTTAGTGTCGAAGCCTTCCGTAAACCAGGCGTAGATCTCGAATAACATCTGGTGAGCTTCGTGGTGCTTGCCTTGGTAGTGCCACAGGCGGGCAAGACTGACGGTTGAACGCAGTTCAAATGACTTCGCCTGTTGCTGACGGGCAATCTCAATGGCTTTGAGAAAGCATGCTTCGGCCTCCGACTCAGGCTCTAGGATTTGGGATTTAGGCTTTGGAACTTTTGACTTTTACATTTTGACTTTTGCATTTTGACTTTCCTGTTGAAGCGTCAGTTCGCCTTTCAACCGGTAGAGCTCGGCCTCGTAGTGACGCTCCCCGGTTTTGTCCTCCACGGCGAAGGCTTCGGCCAGCACGGTCAGTCCCTCTTCGGATTTCCCTATTGTCGCATACGCTTCCGCGAGCAGGCCCAGAAAATATGGCGTATGCAGTTCTGCTCCCATCGCCCGCGTGGTCGCCAGTCCTTGGCGGAGCTGGGCAATGCCCTCTTCTCCTTGGCCTCGCTCAGCCAGCGCCCATCCCCGCAGGACCGCGCCTTCCGCCTCCCGGAGCGTGAATCCTTGCTCGCGAGCAAGGGCAATAATTGCTTCAGCTTGTTCGTAGGTGGCGAGCCCCTCTTGGCGGGACTGATGAAGTGAGGCGACACAGAACAGCGCATAAGACAGGCTGAATGGGTGATCCTGGGCCAAGGTCAGCGCCTCCTCGATTCTCGTGCGGGCCTGAACCGGATACCCAAGCGCCCACAGGGTAAAGGCCGCAATGGAGAGGCTCGCCACCCCGCTGTCATAGAGGACCGGGACCCGGCGCCGCCGCGGCTCGTAGAGGGTAATGGCTTGCTCCAAATCGGCGCGAGCCCGCGTGAACTCTCCAAGAGCGTACCAGACCTGACCGAGAAAGTGGTGAGCCGCCTGGAGGCGTGCTGGGCGTTGTAAGCTGTGGGCTAAGCGCAGGAGTTGTTCCGCGATCTCTTGGGCCGTCTGTAACTCCCCTCGTATTAAATGAACCCCTCCCAGTTCCCCGAGCACGAGGAAGAGTTGCGGAGTGTCGCCCACCTGCCGACACAGCTCTCGTGCCCGGGCGCAGACTTTGCTGACTTCTGGGGCGGAAAACCCTTTGATCGCCATCAGCGGCCCGCCTAGAGCGATTTGCAGCGTGAGTTCTTGCTGGGCACTCTCGGGTGTGTCCGGCAGGACGTCGAGTAGTTCCAGACCTTTGGTGAAGTGGTGGATCGCCTCCTGATGAGCGGATCGTCGGGTCGCACTCTCCCCTGCACGCTGCAAATAGTGCACGGCCCGTGGCAAATCCTGCCCCTGCTCAAAGTGGACCGCGAGTTCGGTGGCGATCTCCGTGGCCCGGTTGCCATACGCCGCCTCGACGCGCGCTCCGACCTGTCGGTGGATGCCAATCCGTCGCCCCGCCGACACCTGCTCATACAGCACCTCTTGATACACCGCGTGCAGAAACCGGTAGCGTGCTGTCACTGTCCCGTCTGGCCATGTCGTCGCCCCGTGGGCACCCAAGAACTGACTGCGCCGCGCGAACGCTTCACAGCATTCTTCGACTTCAGGTATTTCTTTCCTTAGTGCCGAGGCAACCGCCGCCACCGAGAAGTCCATCCCCACCACACTCGCCGCTTCGAGCACCGCGCGTTCCTCCAGCGTGCTCCGCGCGACCTGTTGCTCGACGAACTGCCGCAGCCCTGAGGGAAGCTCAATCTTCCCGACCTCGCCGACGAGGTCCCACTGTCCGTCGCGTTGGACAATCACTCCCCGCGTCACGAAATCCTTCACCACATTGACCACGAAGAGCGGATTTCCCTCCGTGCGGTGATGAACGACTGCTCCCAGCGTGGCGGGAACGGTGCTGTCGGGAAACTGGCTGGCCAGATACGCTCCCACCTCCTCCGTCGTGAGCGACTCCAAGCGAATCTCCCCACACTGCCCATGCAGGTGCAACTCCTGCTTCACGGCCTGCAGGGGGTGCTCTTGCCTCAGCACATCCCCTGGCCGATACGTGCCGAGGACGAGCAATCGGGCTGGTCCTTGGCGACGGGCCATAAAGGAGAGGAGGTCCAAGGTCGAGTAGTCACTCCAGTGCAGGTCTTCTAATACTAAGACCAGGGTGCAATCAGTCGTGAACGCCTCGATCGCTCCAGTCATCTCCCGCAGCATCCGCTCGCGGGTGGCGCCCACGACTCGGCGCTGTACGGCTTCCAGGTCAGTCGCAGTGAGTAAGGCCGGCATCTGCACCAGCCACGTCGGGGCATGCTGGTTGAGGAGTTCCACGAGACGTTCTCCCCCTGGAGCACGGCACAGTTGCTCGAAGGCATCCAGCATGGGCAGATACGCCTCACCCGCGCCGTAGTGCTCAATGCACTGCCCGTGAGCGAAGCTCACAGATGAAGCTAGAGGCTTGAGACTTGAGGCTTGTGAGGAGGGGGCTAGTCTCCAGCCTCCAGCCTCTAGTCTCTGCCGAAAGGCGTCGATAAGCGTAGTTTTCCCGATCCCCGGCTCCCCGGTGACAAAGACCACCTGTCGCTGTCCGCTATTGGCTTTAGCAAACAGGCTGCGAAGAGAGGCCAGTTCGGTATCACGACCAACGAAGCTTGGGGCTGGAGGCTGGAGACTTGGGGCTTGCGGGGGGAAAGAACTAGCCTCAAGCCTCCAGTCTCTCGCCTCTTCTTTGCTACTGACTACTGTCGCTATGAAGCGATACCCCCGTTTGGGCACGGTGGCGATGAATATTTGTACAACTCATCACGGAACGCAACACAAGCCCCCACGAGCGGGGAAACGCGCTCAACCTCATCAAGAGAGAAAAGTAGGTGGTCCGACACTCTGGACACTACACTTTACTCGAACGCGCCCACGGAAAGGAGGGCATGAGAAGCACGGACAAACTCCGCGCAAACGCAACAACTCGCGACCCAAGCTCAGCAGATCCAGGCGGTCTTGCGGCGGGTGGCGGAGTTGACAATGCGGAACGACACCTTGCGGGCGGCGGTGGAGCGAATGCAGGGAGCCGAGGCCGTGGCCCTGACATCGGCGGCGGGGCCGCGGTAGCCACTGAAGAGAGCAATCAAAAAATCAAAAAGGGACAATCTTTCCATGGCCTTCATCACGCCGGCGCGTGGGTGTTCCCCGGCGAATACGAAAGCCACCAGGCGATATGGATGTTGTGGCCGACATACGAGAATTTTGATGAGTCCCATCGAATGTCCCGCTGTCGAGGTGCCCTGGTTCATGCACGGCTATCGTTGATAAAGATAGGCGCATGCCTTGGACTAGTACCCAACTCCACAACCTCGCCCACACCCAATTGCGAGGACGACGACTTGTCGTTGTTTCCAACCGTGAGCCCTATATCCATAGCGATATTGGTGGGGAGATCTCGTGTGAACAACCGGCCTCTGGCGTGGCCAGCGGCCTTGATGCGGTGCTCCGCGCATGTGGTGGGGTGTGGGTCGCGCATGGCGGGGGCACCGCTGATCGCCGCATGGTGGATGCGCACGACCGCGTGCGTGTCCCTCCACAACAGCCCCGGTATACCCTCAAGCGTGTCTGGCTCACCGCGGAAGAAGAAGCTGGGTATTACTACGGCTTCGCCAACGAGGGGCTCTGGCCCCTCTGTCATGCGGTGGCGACCCGTCCCCGCTTTGTCCATGCCGACTGGACCGCCTATGCGCGCGTGAACGAGAAATTCGCCCAAGCTGTACTGACGGAAATTGGCACGGCACCCGCCGTCGTCTGGATTCAGGATTATCACTTCGCGTTATTACCGCGCTTGCTCAAGGACGCCCGGCCTGACCTGCTGGTGGCACAGTTCTGGCACATCCCGTGGCCACAACCCGAGGCGTTTCGCCTCTGCCCGTGGAAGAACGACCTCCTCCAGGGCTTGTTGGCCAATGACTTGTTGGGCTTTCACCTGCGCTCTTACTGCGACAACTTTCTCGCGACGGTCGGTCGTGAATTAGCCGTGCGTGTGGATCGCGAGCGCTCGGTGGTCCTTCATCGCGCGGGAGCCGAGACCGTGGTGCGCCCGTTTCCCATGAGCACGGACTTCAGCACCCTGGCGCGACAAGCGGAGAGCGCGGCGGTCAGAGACGAGGCCACACGGATACAACGTACTTACGGATTACAGGGCCGCCGCATCTGCCTGGGGCTGGATCGTGTTGATTACACCAAAGGGATACCCGAACGCTTGCGCGCGGTTGATCGTCTGTTCAGCAAATATCCGCGGTACCGCCGTCACCTCGTCTTCCTTCAGGCGGGACCAGAAAGCCGGGGGCGGCTCCCCCACTACCAAGCGCTCAACGCCGAAATCCGCGCGTTGGTGGACGACATTAACCACCGGCACGGCACCACCGATTGGACCCCGATTCTCCTGCTCCGGCAGCATTTCCCGCTTACTCAGGTGCTGGCCTTGTACCGGCTTGCCGAGGTGTGTGTGGTCAGTGCCCTCCACGATGGCATGAACCTGGTGGCCAAGGAATATGTCGCCGCGAAGAATGACGAAGCTGGGGTCTTAGTCTTGAGCCAGTTCACGGGCGCGGCGCGAGAACTCCAGCAGGCATTGTTGATCAATCCTCATGACCGTGAGACGTTCGCGGACACCCTGGCGCGCGCGCTTGAGATGGCCGCGGACGAACGCGCGCATCGCATGCGCGCGTTGCGTGACACGGTCGCGGAACACAACATCTATCGGTGGGCGGGACAAGTGCTGCACACGCTCACCACGTTGCCTCACCAGGTGATGAGGGAAGCAAGCCCTCCGCCACAAGCCCGCTTCGCCGCACGGTGCCTTGTTGAAGCGAAAACAATTCACCATCAATCACTGGCGGGGGACTGAACTGCTTCTCCCTAAAGGTTCGCGGTCGAAAAGCCGATTACCAGGAAGAATGAAGAAAATTGCTTTTCTCCCGATAGCCTTGAGCTGGCTGCTGATCGCATGTACCGCCGTGAATGCCAAAGCCGAAGCTGCTCCACTTGCACAAACAACGATACGAAACATCCTTGAGCGCGAGGCATACCCAGAACTGAAACCGCATGGGGCGGCGACCATTGATCCGCTGCTTGCCCTCTACCAAACGGGGGATGTGGAGACTCGGCGGCGCGTGGCGAATGCGCTGTACTCGCTGAGCATCAAATCGGAGCAGGCCCGCCAGCTCCTCATGCAAGACATCCACACCCCACACCAACAGTTGCGTCTCGCCGTGCAATGGGCAGTAGGCCGTGTCAGTAACGATGCCGAGGTCGTTCGCACCTTGCTCGGCAACATGCAACATGATCCCAACCCACTCTTTCGGGATAAAGCGGCATGTGCCTTGGCCTACGACCAAGTTCATCTCACCGAGCACCAACGTCTTCTCCTCTTCGAGGGTCTCGTCCGCGCACTGGAAGATGACAAGACCGATGTGCGCAACATTGCTCTCCTCGCGTTACAGATTCACACTGGCCAAACCAAAGGCTTCCAACCGCACGCGCCATTGGCGGAGCGTCAACTCGGTGTTCAGCAATGGAAAGCCTGGGTCACTGCATACCGCGAGAATCTGACTGGAGAGTAAGCATGCGCATCGTAATCCTCTTGCTCGTTCTTCTCACTGGAAGTGTTGTCGCGCGGGCCGATACGGTCTTGGTGCAATATGGGTTCGATGGCACCCTGCCGTCCGCCCAGGACGGGTTCTACATTTATGAGCATTCGCAGGGGTTCGTAGAGCCGACCAGCGCCGTCAAATTCAGCGGCTATCGCTCACTCGAACTCCAAGAAGCCCCTCACGATAAAACTTTTGTCGAACTCCAGGGCATCGTCAAACCGATCACCACTGGAGACGTGCTGTTCCATTTCGCCTTTTTCGTGCGCAATCCCGATCAAGGGCTCAATATCGCCGTCGCCGGTCCCGCGCATTTCTATTTGCAGCCCGATGGTATTGCCTTCTGGCTCAGGACGCGGGACGGCGACTTGTTCCACAACTCGGACAGTATGTTTCGACGGCTGTTCACCATGCAAGCTGACACCTGGTATGTCGTGGATGTGGTGTTGCATGTGGAGACGGGCACGTATGACCTTCGCATTATGACTCCTCAGGCGGCGGAGGCGCTCGTCCTTCTGGAGCAGCAACCGAACGCCATCAAGACCCCTGGGTCCAAGCTCTCCAAAATTTCGTTCATTGGTGATCTCGAAGATCGCGACAGTGTCCATTACTTTGTCGATGACGTTGAATTGCGGGTCTTGAGTTCCCCCCTCCGGCTCGGGCCACCAACGCCGGGTCCGCGCGTCGCCACGACCACGCATCGGTCAACAAGCGGCGGATTGCCACGCGCGTCGATCCAAAGCGGTGCGCCCTCGTCTCCACGGCGCACCTATTTTGACGAATATCTTGAGCTCAAGCAGCTTGAAGTCTCGGTGCCAGAATGTCTCCCGGCGATTTCACTACGAGATTTTGGGGTGTCGCGCGACCACCTCAAGGAAAGCCCGATGCTGCGTGATGAGGTGCGACAAGCGATGGACCTGCCCACGGATCAATTCGCGAGCCCCCCAGCCTTCACGAACGCGCAGGCCGTGGGGATGGTTCTGTGGCGTCGCGGGTGTCGAGCCTTACGGGCGGGACATAACGCGGAGGCGTTGGCGGACATGACGCAGGGACTGGCCGCGCTTCCCGCGGCTCCGATTGTCCAGGCCGCCTATGCACTGGCCGCGAATGCCAATGGACGATTGACGGAAGTCGAACGCACGGTTCTCGCGCTCGCGTCCGTATGGACGGAGGACGCGCGACTCCCGGTGCTGTTGGGGATGCTCGCCGCCTCGCATGGCGATTTCGAGGAGATGCGCAAAGCGCTCACCGGTCTCGCCGCCCGCTTAGGCGAGGAACAGGCGACCCATCTCATCGGCACTTTGCTGGTGGGGAGCCATTCCGGGTTCGCGACACTGAAAGCGCTGTTTGGCGAACGCTGGCGCGAAGAACTCGACGATCTCTATATTGGGCAAAGCTACTATTTTTCGTTGTTGTTATCCTCGCGCTTTGGTGACGCGCACACCTTTGCCGTGAAACTCATCACACGCTACGCCGAGATCCCCGCCGCGCAACGGTTCTGGCGTGAGCGTCAGGCGGATGCCCTCGTGTTCGCGGACAAACCGGGGGAAGCCCGTCCAATCTATGAAGCGATTCTCCGTGATTGCCCAGCCTGCACCAGTACGCAGCGGCGGATCGCGGCACTATCGGACATGAACAGGGAAATCGGAAACAGGAGAGAAACTTTATGAAAGCACTGCTCGTCGCGACTATGCTCGCCGCCTCATCAACGGTATCCCTGAGTTGGAGCATGACGATTGACGAAGCGTATCAATCGATTCCTCATACACGCACGCCCTATAATTCCCAAGTGAGCGCGCTCAGTCCCCCAGAGCGCAAGTTCCTGTCCCACTTCTTCGCCCTCTCGGATCACGCGTTGATTGAACGTGTGGAAACCCTGGCCGCCTTCCGGGCGGGGGATCGTCAACGGTTCGCCACGTATGAAACGAATGTCGCCCGTATCTTGACCGAACTCCGCGCGTTGCAAGAACCGGCGTCCGCCGCTGGGTTCGTGACGATGCTGAGTGAGGCGATCCAACAACAGCACGTGTTTTTCCAGAAGTGGGATACGGCGCTCGCCAACCAGCGCCCCTTTGCCTTTCCCACAGGGAGTGAAGTCAGTGGGATTGATCCGCACGTCGGCAAAGCGAGTGCGGGACTCATCCGACTCTACACCGATCTGATGGCACGCTACGGCACGGGGCACGCCCAGAACCGCGAGGCGTTCTATCAGCATCTGTGCGCGCTCGATTTCCTGTAGGGCGATTTCCAGAAAAGATTCTCCCGTGTAGTGTCCCGCGCGGAACCTGGATTCCGCTCCGCTTCATCCAGGCTACCCAGAAACGGGATATTCATTTCGAGAAATCACCTTAGTCCTCAAAGACCAAATGCCCGGCGGCTTCTTGCGCCTGGAGCTTGCTTTCGATCTCTGGCGACAGTGTGATGTTCCGCGTCGCGGGAAACTTCTCGCGGTCCAGGCTTGGGCGCAGGAAATACTGTTCCGCCGTCAGGACTTCGGATTGGCTCTTCAACGGGGCAAAGAACCAGACGCGCGGGAGCACGCCCGGACTGAAGAACACATCGCGATCCTGCACTGACCAGTCGCGCGGCTCATGGGCATCGTGCACGCTGTAGCGCATATGGTCCAGCGTCACATCCCAGTAGTGATTAAACAAAATGCCGTACCCTTTATCGGACATGGCCTTGTTCTGGTGCTTGGCGATACGGGTTTCGACAAAGATCAGATTGCCATCCTTACTGTATTGCTCGATCCGCAGCGGGTAAAAATACTGCTTGTCGAGCCAGTAGAGAATGCGCGGCGCATAGTAATCGGGAAGCCAGTCCTCCTTGACCTGGGCTTCGACCACCCAGCATTCCACCCCACCATCGGCGGTGTAAAAGGGATAGTCATCTCCCATCATCTTAATCCGCGAGGTCGGGATGTCGGACAGCGTGCCGTTGGCGTCGGCGAGGGTCACGGTGGGACGGGTCTTGGGAAACCGCACCGTGTGTGAGAGGGTATCGACTCCCACCAACCGCCAAGAAAACTCCCACGGGTCGCGTCCAAAAATATCATCGAAGCTTTCCGCCCCTTGCGCGAGTTTATCGCCGCGACGAGGTTGCGGCTGCCGCCGCACGCGACGCAGCGCGGGGGAATAGGCATACATATCCCAGCGCGTGGCGCTTTCACCTCCGGCGCGGTACTGAATCAGCACCATCTGGTTCCCCAGGTCTTCAGGAGGAAAAATGTTCTGTCCAGTGATCTTGCGAGTGGGGCCACCCGGAGCCGTGCCATACAGTTCCCCAGTTAATCCGTAGTGACCGCTCGCGTTCGGAACGTAGAAGATGGGGCTATACATCTTACTGGTTCGTAAGAACCCCTGGGCCGTAAGGGCCCCGGTGACATCGATCAAATTGCAAGACCACCGCGGCGAGTGACTAAACTCCATCGCGCGATAGCCCATCTCCTCGGCCGTATAGGGAGGCGTGAACGGATAGCGCTCGGCTGGCAGGTTCGGATATTGCGGGTCACGCGGCGTGTCCGTGCGTGGATCGAAGACCGCGCGTTCGGCGGCGGTGAGATCACTCACGACCCGCCAGGTTTGCGATGTTGGAGAAGCGGCTGAGGGTTGTCCCCAACCATTGGCTTGCGGACACATCCAGAATAACAAAAGAGAGAACACAATAACTCGCATGGTTTCCTCCGCGGCGCTCTGTCGGCAACGCGTGACCCGACGATCACACACCGCTGTCATGCTTCATAACGGAAACGGGGACAAAAAAACAATCTGGGGGCCTGGGAAAATGCTCTTCGCTCGCCAGCTCCATGCGCGTGAAAACGATCTTGGGAGGCCACCGGCGAGCCGTGCGGATATTCGCTTTGCCGTCTTCCCAGCAGGGCGGCATCACGCGCCGGGCCTCTTTGCCGCACGGACCATCACCTGGTATAGCCCAGTACGGAGTGAAAAATGACACTTGACTGGTCACAATGCCCGGCTGTGGAAAGTATTCCCGGCAAGGTTAGCGGAGCGTGGGTGTTTCGCGGCACGCGCTTGCCCGTGGCGACCGTCTTCGAGAATCTTGAGGCTGGAGCCAACATTGAGGAGGTCGCCGAATGGTTCGATGTCACGCCCGAACAGATTAAGGCGGTATTAGAATTCGCGGCGCGCAGCCTTGACGCTCCGGCGCACGAACATCATTGAGATGCGTATCCTTTTCGATCACGGCACCCCCTTCCCGTTGCGCGCTTCCCTCACTGGCCACAGCATCACGCGGACCCAGGACATGGGATGGGACAGGCTCGGGAACGGTGAGTTGCTCACCGCAGCGGAACAGGCCGGGTTCGATCTCCTCCTGACCAGGACAAGAATATCCGCTACCAACAAAATCTTACGGGCCGGAAGATCGCCATTGTTGTTCTCGGCACTGCCCAATGGCCAGTTTTGCGCTTGCATGTTCAACGGGTTGCCGCGGCAGTCAACGCCACTACTTCTGGCAGCTATACCGAGGTTGATATTCCCAGTGGCAGACCGTAGCTCGCTTTTCGAGCGAGACGTTTACTCTTCAGTCAGGCAGCAAATCGCAATAACAAAACCGGTTGTCTCGCAACACGATTTCTCCAGGCGTGCACGCGATTTTCTCCTTGAACAGTGGCCCGTCGTACACGAAAGAGTGGTACTCGCCATTCTCGCCACACGCATCGACCGTGGGCGGCAGGTCGGACAGGAACTGCTCATTGATGACTCGGCCAACGAATTGTTGGCCAAGCGTCTGGGTATCCACACACGTAGTGATCGCGTGGAACCCCAGGGTGATGAGGGAATGAGCGAGTTCGCGGGTATCCCGTTTCCAGAGCGGAAAAATCCCTTTCATCCCCAGCGCCGCGAGTTTTTCTTCCCGGTAGTGCTTGAGGTCCTCCAAAAAGATGTCGCCAAACACCACCGAGGTGATGCCGTGCTCCTTATATTTGGTCAGCGCCTGTCCCATGTTCGCTTCGTATGCCACATTGGAGGCATTCTTAGGGATGAGTACGGTTTCGAGTGGGAAGCCTAACGAAGCTACTTGGCGCTCCAGCAGAATCCGCCGCACGCCGTGCATGCTGATGCGGTCATAGTCCTCGGTCACCGTGGTGAGCAAGGCGGCTATGCGGTAGTCCTTATTTTTGAGAATGGCATGGAGGGCGAGGGTGCTATCTTTCCCGCCGCTCCACGACATGAGTACATTTTCCATCGTTGTGCATTCCTTATATGATTGAAAAGATATGACTGAAAAGCATCATGCCTCTGTCAGGGGCAGCGGCATGATACCTCAGTATCTCCGCGAAGAAACGATCTCACCCACAACCAAGGAGGACCCGATGCTGAAAGTGATTGCCACAGTCGTTCGTCGCGCCAACATCTCGCATGAGGAATTGGTCAAAGTCTGGGAAGGGGTGCATGCGCCACATGTAGTGAAGATGGCTCAACCACTGCGCTATCAGATTACCTTTTTTGACCAGCGACAGGACCCGCATGACCCAGGGCTTGATGGCATGGCCGAATTATGGTTCCGCGATCAGCAGCATTTCGAGAGCACCATTGGACGCAATGCTCCGCCAGAAATCATGGCGGATCGCTTCAACGAGTACGCGGATTTAACGAAGGGCACCTGGCTCACCGTGACCGAGCACATCAACCTCGACGGCCCGACCACGCGGGAAACCACCAAGCTGGTCTATTTTGTCAAACGACGAGAAGGCGTCGAACGCGCGGCTTTCGACCAGTGCTGGCGTGACATCCATATTCCTAATGTCCTCAGCGCGCTGCGTCGCACGCCAACCGCGCGACGGTACACGGTCGATTTGGTCGATTCCACCCGCGAGCGTGTCTACGACGGCATCGCGCAAATCGCGATGGAGGGACCGAACCCCAGCTTCGCGGATGTTGTCGGCTACGAGCCCGATGCGTTCCATGAGCTGACGCAGCCGCTGCTGATCTCACACGGCCATGAAGTGCGGATCGTTGAGTGACTTCATAATCGGTGCCGACATTGTGATCCCCCTCACCCTGACCCTCTCCCGGCTGGGCAATGGCATGAAGTTAAGCAACCGTGTCATTGCGAGCAGCGAAGCAATCTTTGTTTTGTTGGAGATTGCTTCGTCGTCCGACTCCTCGCAATGACAGGTCCCCCCCGTCACTTCATGCCATTACCCCACTCCCAGCCGGGCAATGGCATAAAGTGACGGGGCTCCGAAAGTTCCCTCTCCCGGCTGGGAGTGGGCTAGGATGAGGGGGATCAAGTGACCTTTCCTTTACAGGTGTATCATGCCAACTGCATCACTCATTCGTCACGCGCATGATCGCGATATTGCCTTGATCGTGCCTCTGGTGCACCAATACTGGGAGTTCGAGCACATCGAGGGATTCGACCCCACGCGCATTGCTTCTCTGCTTACGGGGTTGCTCGCACAACCGAACCAGGGGCGGATATGGGTCGCCGAAAATGACGGCCAGCTTTCCGCTTATCTGTTGGTGACCTTGGTGTTCAGTCTTGAGCATGGCGGCGTGATGGCGGAGATTGATGAATTCTTTGTGTCGCCAACCCAGAGGTCGGCCGGTCTTGGGGCACGACTGCTCCAGCAAGCGGAGACGGAATTGGCCGCCATGTCGGTCGTGCGCTTGCAGTTGCAACTGGGCCGTGAGAACGCCAAAGCCCGCGCTTTTTATCATCGGCATGGCTTCATGGAGCGCGAGGGGTATGAGCTGCTCGATAAGCCGTTGTCGTCGGCCATACGCCCCCGCTCATCATTCATTTAGGGCGTTGTTTCTGCTAAAAGCCGGGACATCTGGCTCTTAAAAAAAGGCGTTGCTCAGACGAAACCCTACACATGATTGCCACTCACAAGCTACGGGCTATCGCCCGCGCCCGACTGCGCGATGCGCAAATCCTGCTTCAGGCGAAGCGCTTCGATGGGGCATATTACCTTTGCGGATATACCGTTGAACTTGCACTCAAAGCACGCATCTGTCGAACGTTGAAATGGTCGGGTTTTCCTGAAACAGCTCAAGAATTCCACGGGCTCCAATCGATCAAAACGCACGATCTTGAAATCCTGCTCAGGCTGTCCGGGGTGGAACCACGCGTGAAAGCGAAATATCTGAAGGAATGGTCGGCTGTCCTCAATTGGAATCCGGAAAAGCGCTATCAATCGATTGGGCAAATTACACGAGCACAGACTGTCGATATGGTCCTGTGCGCTCAAAAGATTTTGGAGATTCTATGACTCACTTGAA
The DNA here is from genome assembly GCA_945865755.1 of Klebsiella pneumoniae. GTDB lineage: Bacteria > Desulfobacterota > Binatia > Bin18 > Bin18 > JABFSC01. The sequence goes on along the minus strand of CAMBFS010000052.1, from coordinate 3,577 downwards.
AAGTGCCCTGCGTAAAGCCGTGAAAGCAATGGCGGCCCAAAAGGGAGAGTTCACGCTCTTTGCCTTACTCCTAAGGACGGATGCCCTTGGCACCTGGGACCTCGTTGTGTCGGCGCCCTGGCTTGAGAGCGGACAGCTCAAATCGACAGGGGAGTTCATTCGCCTACTCACGAAGTTGATCGGGGAAGAATCGTTGCAACACTTCTCTCGGGTGGTCACCCTTGATAAGGATGCACCGGAAGTCCGATTCCTTGTCGAGCACTTTCCCACGTATAACGAAGAAATCCGTGAGGCCCAGAGCATCGACCTTTTTGGCCTCCAGATTCAAGCCGCCACCATCTTTCGCGCGAAGAATCCAAAGATACTGTCCAATAAAACGCCGCAATCATCAGCACCAAGAGCGCGGCGCGCTTGAACGTCGGGCTGTGCTCTCTCGACGGATGAACGCACGGGGATCATTGCTCTGTCCTCAGAGGTCCCGCGCGCGCTCAACAATCGCCGCCGAACGCTTGACGACCTCCAGCCCTTTGCCGTTGGCATCCTCTTGCCGCGTTTGCTGCGAGTACACGACAATCCGGCTGGCCCCGGCGTCGCGATACCGTTTCAGTTCATCAGCCGACACCGTCCCATCACGGGGATCAATGATCGCCGTTACCTGGATAGTGTCAGGGGCTCTCTCCGCCTCGTTGGCCAGCGCCCGGAGCGCGACCATATCCTTCTCGAAGGCATCGGGACCCGACACGAACGGATACCACCCATCATACGAACGGACGACCCGCGCCATGACTTTTGGTCCCAGGCCACCAAGAAGAATCGGTGGGCCAGGATACTGCACGGGCTGGGGCTCGCAACGCACCGCCGGAAAGTGGACCAGCTTTCCATTATAACTCGCCGCTGGCTCTGTCCACAGCACGCGCATCGCTTCGACCGTCTCGCGCAAGCGCTTCCAGCGTTGGCTGAATTCCGTCCCCATGATCTCGGTTTCTTCCTTCAACCAGCCCGCGCCGACACCGAGAATCACGCGTCCCCGCGAAAACAAATCAAGACTGGCGACCACCTTTGCCGTCACCAAGGGGTCACGTTCCGGTAGCAAACAGACTCCGGTGCCGAGCTTGATCGTCTTGGTCACCGTCGCCGCCACGGTGAGGGCAATAAAGGGGTCAGCCCATTGCATGTAGTGCTCCGGCATGTGCCCATTGGGCGAGGCGGGGAACGGCGTGCTCCGACGGAGCGGGATCACTGGGTGTTCAGGAATCCACAAGGAGTCATACCCCAAGGATTCGACCAGTTGGGCGACCTCGGCGAGGTCCGCGCTGCGCGCTGTTACCGTCGTTGAAATACCAATGTTCATACGGTCTCTCCTCGCTCTGGCCTTACTCCAGATCGAATAGTCACGTCAAGCGCTGAGGAACGGTCACGTGATCCCCCTCACCCTAGCCCTCTCCCAGCCGGGAGAGGGACTTCGGAACTCGGAACCTGAAACTCGCTAATTGCTGAGGTTCGCCTTGACTTCACGACCAGAAGCTGGCATGCCAACGAGAGAATTTCCACGGGAGACACCAAGTAAAAAGGAGGACTCAGAAGATGAGTGCAGCAGTAACCCAATTTCAACCAACCGGCATTCCAACTCCAGCGGAGTTAGGATTCGATCCATCCGAAATGCGCCAGAAATACGCGGCGGAGCGCACGAGACGGTTGCGCGCGGACGCCAACAACCAATACCAGGAGATCACGGGTCAGTATGCGCATTATAATGTGGACCCTTACGTCGATCCGGGTTTCACGCGCTCCGCGATTCACGAGGAGCTGGATGTCGCCATTGTCGGTGGAGGCTTTGGCGGCCTGCTGTCGGCGGCGCGACTGCAAAAGGCTGGCATCACCAACATTCGCATCATCGAGAAGGCTGGCGATTTCGGCGGCACCTGGTACTGGAACCGCTATCCTGGCGCGCAGTGCGACATTGAATCCTACGTCTATCTGCCGCTGCTTGAAGAGACCGGCTATATCCCCAAGGAAAAGTATTCCTTCGCGCCGGAAATCTTCGCGCACGCCCAGCGGATTGGGAAACACTTCAACCTCTACGAGCGCGCCTGCTTCCAAACGCAGATCAAAGAGGTGCGCTGGAACGAAGAGACCGCGCGTTGGACCATCACCACCGATCGCGGCGATGTCTTCCAGGCGCGTTTTGTCATCATGTCGAGTGGCCCGCTGAACCGCCCCAAGCTGCCCGCCATCCCTGGGATCGAGAAGTTCAAGGGGCACACCTTCCACACCAGCCGCTGGGACTACAACTACACTGGCGGTGATACCACTGGCGGCCTGCACAAACTCGCGGACAAACGCGTGGGCATCATCGGCACCGGCGCCACGGCGATTCAGTCCGTACCGCACCTTGGCGAGCACGCCAAGCAGCTCTACGTGTTTCAACGCACGCCGTCCTCGGTGGACGAACGTGGGAACAAGCCGACCGATCCCGCATGGGTGAAGACGCTCAGACCCGGCTGGCAGGAGTATCGCAACGTCAACTTCTGTTCGCTCTTGGCGGGGCTCCCTGTCGAGGAAGACCTCGTTGGCGACAAGTGGACCAGCCTCTTTAAGAACCTTTCCAAGCTGATGGCGGGCAAGGGGCAATCGGAGCTGTCCGACGAAGCGAAGGCGTTCCTGTCGGAGGTCGCCGACTATCAGAAGATGAACGAGATTCGGGATCGTGTGTCCTCCATCGTCAAAGACCCAGCGACGGCTGAAGCGCTCAAGCCGTGGTACGGCCAATGGTGCAAACGCCCAACCTTCAACGATGACTACCTCCCCACGTTCAACCGACCCAATGTGAAGTTGGTGGACACCAAGGGTAAAGGGGTCGAGCGCGTGACGGAAACCGCGGTGGTCGTGGACGGCGTCGAGTACGAAGTCGATTGCATTATCTATGCGACCGGCTTCGAGGTCGGGACCGCCTACACCCGGCGCTCGGAGTTCGAGGTATTTGGCCGCAACGGCGAGTCCCTCACTGACGCCTGGGCAAAAGGAATGAAGACCTATCACGGCTTTCTGAGCCACGGGTTTCCGAACCTTTTCCACATGGGGCTCACGCAGACTGGGCTCGCCCCGAACTTCACCTACATGCTCAACGGACAGGCCGACCACATCGCCCATATCGTCGAGCAGGTGAACGCGCGCAACGCGAAGGCGGTGGAACCCACCCCCGAAGCTGAGCTGGCGTGGGTGAAGCTCGTGACCGCACCGACCTTTATGACGGAGTACCAGAACGTCTGTACGCCGGGCTACTACAACGGTGAAGGAAAAAAAGAGGGGCAAGGCTTTCTTGAGAGCCAATACCCGGAAGGAGCGGTGCCCTTTTACAACATGCTCGCGCGCTGGCGTGAGCAGGGGGATTTTCAAGGTCTCATTGTGAAGTAGGGCTCTGAGGGCAATGACATTAAGTGATTTCTCGAAATGAATATACCGTTTCTAGGTAGCCTGGATGAAGCGGAGCGGAATCCAGGTTCCGCGCGGGACACCCCGGATTCCGCTCCGCTCCATCCGGGCTACATGGGATAGTCTTTTCCGGAAATCGCCTTAA
>CAMBFS010000051.1 GCA_945865755.1 Klebsiella pneumoniae | reverse complement strand
GTAAACACGTAAAAAATAAAGAGTTGAAGAAAATAAGCGAACTGAGAGTGAGATTGTGCAATGGGAAATCTCAAGAAATTCGCCCCGAATGCCTGCTGAGTGGGGCCGATAATTCAAGATCGACTCCAAAAAATGGCCGAAAGGTGAGTGTCAAAAAGGGTTCAACTTTACCAACTCTAGTGAAGGGCGACTGGTCAGCCACCCTTCACAATTTGCTCTCAGCCTCCACACCCCCTATATGCGGGCAATCCGTGCATCACCAAACTGCGAGCATTTCACTTCTAGACACATCTTTCAGGACTGAGGACTGAGTGCTGAGGACTGAGTAATAGGACGGATTCTTGGCCCTCTCTGAAAACCTCAGTCCTCAGTCCTTACGACTCAGTCCTGTTATGCAATCGCATCAATGATCGCATTCAATGTCGGGCTCGGGCGCATCGCCCTGGAGAGCTTCGCTTCATCCGGGTGATAGTACCCGCCGAGGTCGACCGGCTTGCCCTGCGCGGCGAGCAATTCGCTGTCGATTTTCTTTTCGTTCTCGCTTAGTTCCTTGGCGATCTTCGTGAACCGCTCCGCGATCGTCTTGTCTTGCGTCTGCGCGGCCAACGCCTGCGCCCAGTAGAGCGCGAGGTAGAAATGGCTGCCGCGGTTGTCGATCTCGCCGACCCTGCGGGCTGGGGACTTGTTGCTCTCCAGGAACTTCGCGTTGGCCTGATCCAGCGTGTCCGCCAGAGTCTTGGCTTTGGGATTGTTCCCTACTTTGGCCAGGTGCTCCAAAGATGCGGCCAGCGCGAGGAACTCGCCGAGCGAGTCCCACCGCAGATAGCCCTCTTCCTGGAGTTGCTGCACATGCTTGGGCGCCGAGCCGCCCGCGCCGGTCTCGAAGAGCCCACCGCCGTTCAACAGTGGCACGATCGAGAGCATCTTCGCGCTGGTGCCAATCTCAAGAATAGGGAAGAGGTCGGTGAGATAGTCACGCAACACATTGCCGGTCACGGAAATCGTGTCCTTGCCTTCCTTGATCCGCTCAAGCGAGAGGCGTGTCGCATCCGCTGGTGACATGATGCGGATGTCGAGTCCAGGCGTATCGTGCTTTGGTAGATACTGATCCACCTTCTTAATCAGCTCGGCATCATGCGCGCGGTCCTTGTCCAGCCAGAACACCGCCGGAGCACCGGTCGCCTTGGCGCGACTGACCGCCAGTTTCACCCAGTCCTGAATCGGCGCATCCTTCACCTGGCAAGCGCGCCAGATGTCGCCTTCCTCGACCTTGTGCTCCAGCACCGTCTTTCCGGAGGCATCGACGATGCGCATCGTGCCGTTGCCCGGCACCTTGAAGGTCTTGTCGTGCGAGCCGTATTCTTCCGCCGCCTGCGCCATCAAGCCGACGTTGGGCACGCTGCCCATCGTTTTGGGATCAAGCGCGCCATGCCGCTTACAGAATTCGACGACCTCGTCATAGACCGGCGCGTAGCTCGCGTCGGGAATCACCAACTTGGCGTCTTGGGCCTTGCCTTGCGGGTCCCACATCTTGCCCGAATCGCGAATGACTGGCGGGATGGATGCATCAATAATAATGTCGCTCGGAACATGCAGATTGGTGATGCCCCGGTCCGAGTTCACCATCGCCATCGGTGGGCGCTTCTTGTAGACCTCTTGAATGTCGGCTTCTATGACCTTGCGGAGATCCTCCGGCAGCGCCGTGATCTTGTTGTAGAGATCGCCGATCCCGTCGTCGGGATTGACGCCCAGTTTCGCCAGCGTCTCGCCGTGCTTCGCGAACACATCCTTGTAGTACACCGTCACCGCATGCCCGAAGATCATCGGATCGGAGACCTTCATCATGGTGGCCTTCAGGTGCAACGAGAACAGGACACCTCGCTTTTGGGCATCTACGATCTGCTCTTCGAGGAACGAGCGCAGCGCGTTCTTGCTCATGAACGTGGCATCAAGCACTTCACCGGCCTGCAACGGGACTTTCGGCTTTAGCACCGTGACCTTGCCGTCCGGTGCGACGAATTCAATCCGCGCCTCGGTGGCCGCCGGGATCGTCACGGACTTTTCATTCGAGCGGAAATCTCCGCCCTTCATGTGGGAAACATGGGTCTTGGAGTCCGCCGTCCAGGCTCCCATCTTATGCGGATGCTTCCGCGTATGCGCCTTCACGGAGAGCGGGGCGCGGCGGTCCGAGTTGCCTTCGCGCAGCACTGGATTCACGGCGCTGCCCTTCACCTTGTCGTAGCGGGCTCTGACGTCTTTTTCCTGGTCGGTCTTTGGGTCGTCTGGATAGTCCGGCAACTTGTAGCCCTGGCTCTGCAATTCCTTGATCGTCGCCTTCAGTTGTGGGAGCGACGCGCTAACGTTGGGGAGCTTGATGATATTGGCTTCGGGTGTCTTGGCCAGCTCACCGAGTTCGGCCAAGGCATCAGGCTGTCGCTGCTGAGGGGGCAGATAGTCTGGAAACACGGCGATGACCCGTCCAGCCAGCGAGATGTCCCGCAATTCCACGCGCACCCCCGCCGCTTTGGAAAAGGCGTTGATGATCGGCAGGAACGAATAGGTCGCCAACATCGGCGCTTCATCGGTCTTCGTATAGATAATCTTGTCTGCTGTTGCCATGGCTTTCCCTTCTTGAATAACGGAGTGTCGAAAATCGCGCGGATTATAACCAGGTTGCTTTCACTCTCCTAGTGGGAGGCGACAGCGGCTATTGTAGGGAAACCTACAAGAAGTAGTCAGTAGCCAGTAGTCAGCATGAGGAGAGGCTGGAGGCTAGAGGCTAGAGACTGGTCCCTCCCCCAAGCCTCAAGCCTCTAGTCCCCAGTCTCCAGAGCCCTACTGACTACTGACTACTTCCCTATGGGGCTCATTGCAAAGGAGAGGTGAAGCAGGTAGAGAGGGAAAACTTTCGTCATCCGAGGAAACCCCCATTTATGAGTCATCCCGCGCGTTTGTGGTCGCTCTCGCTGCTCTTGTGCCTCCTGGCCGCCTGTCATCAAGAGGAGGAGGTGCAAAAGGTTCCGCTCGGCACACGCCCATTCCTGATCACGGATAAATTCTATGATGTGAAAGCGCTGTCGCCAGAAAAAGCGGTAGTGGTGGGCTATGCCGGAAAAATTCTGCTGACCACGGATGGCGGGAAGCAATGGCAGGTGAAAGCGAGCGGGACCGATCTCGCCCTGTACAATGTGAAATTCGCGGATGCGCAAAACGGCTGGATTTGCGGGCAAGATGGTCTCATTCTCCATACTACGGATGGCGGGGAAACCTGGAAAAAGCAGGAGAGCGGCATCAAGCTGCCGATCTTCGCCATGGCGTTCCTTGACCAAAATCGCGGCTGGGCAGTCGCGCAACAAGCCGTCTATCTGTACACCGCCGACGGAGGTGCGACATGGGAAGAACGGCGCGTTGAAGCGTCCGTCGAAGGCGTGAGCGAGGAATCCACCTTGGCGCTCACGGATCCCACCCTCTACGATATTTATTTCCTTGATGAGAAGACCGGCTGGATGGTTGGGGAGTTCGGGAAAATTTACCACTCCACTGACGGTGGCACGACCTGGAAAGAGCAACAAAACGCCTTGCTCGGCCAAGCGGGCATTGACGACGCCTTGAACCTGCCCACGTGGTTTGGGGTGCGGTTCGCGAATCCGTTGGAAGGGATCGTCGTCGGACTCGAAGGCAAAATCGCCAAGACGACCGACGGCGGGCAGACATGGACCTACATAGCGGAGGACTTAGCCGTGACATCGACGGAGCCCTTTTATGCCTTGCGACTGACGGGAGGCGGCGGCTGGATTGTCGGAGCGGGTGCTCGGGTCCTTCAACTCCAAGAGGGGAAATGGCACCCCACGCCCTTAGGAATCCCCTCCGTCGCGTGGTTGCGCGCCGTCCATTTCTTTGACGACAACAATGGCTGGATCGTTGGCGGCTATGGCACGATCGTGCGCACGACCGATGGCGGCAAGAGTTGGCGACGCAGCGTCGGGTAATCAGTTGACGAGTTTCGGGCTAAATCAGTTCGAAGTTCTGAGTTGGAGAGTTCGGAGTCTCAGCAGTTCGGAGTCGGGGAATCTTTGAGGAGTGAATCAATGAATGACAAAGCGTTCGATATCAGTGGGAAAATAACGGTTGTCACTGGTGGTGGGACAGGGATCGGTGCCGACATTGCGCGGGAATTTTGTCGGCGTGGGGCGAAGGTGATGATTACCAGCCGCACGATGGACCACTTGGGACCCGTCGCCGACGGCATTCGCAAGGACGGTGGCGTGGTGGAAGCGCTGGCGTGTGATGTGCGCCAGAACGATCAAGTGGAAGCAGTCATCAACAAAACCGTTGAGACTTGGGGCCGCATTGACGTGCTCATTAACAACGCCGGGGCCAGCTTTGTTGCCCATGCGCACGACATTTCTCCCAATGGCTTCGCCGCGATTGTGTCGATTAACCTGAATGGCACGTTTAATTTCTCCCGTGCCTTCGCCAAAGTCCTCATGGAAAAGAAAACCGGCGGGAGCATCATCAACATTTCGTCGGACTCCGGCGTCTACGGAGCCGCGACCATGGCGCACTACGGGGCCGCGAAAGCCGGGGTCATTAACCTGACCCGATCGTTGGCGATTGAATGGGCAAAGTACGGCATTCGCGTCAACTGTGTGTCTCCTGGGCCGATTGAGACCGAGGGGGTGCTCGAAGTGCTGTGGCCGACGCCAGAGCTACAACAGAAAGCAGTCAACGCCACCGCGCTCAAGCGCTTTGGCACTGGGCTCGAAGTCGCCTGGCCGTGTGTCTTTCTCGCCTCCGACGCGGCAGGGTATGTTTCTGGTGCGAATTTGCAAGTCGATGGCTGCGCGCTCAAGGCGGGAAGTCCAGAGAGTCGCCTCAACGACTAAAGCAGATCACGCAGCACGCTTCTCAAGGAGTAAAAGATGGCAGGCATTATTTCGTATGGAACCTATGTCCCCACCTATCGCTTACCGCGCGATGTGATGGCGAAGGAATGGGGCATCGCGTCGCTGGGCGGAGAACGGTCCGTCGCGAATTATGATGAAGATAGCTTAACTCTGGCGGTCAACGCCGCCATTGATGCGTTGGGCGAGCGCGACCCGCAGTCGCTCGCTGGCGTCTTTTTCGCCTCGACGACCTCACCGTATCGCGAAAAACAAGCGGCGGTCACGGTCGCGACGGTGCTTGATGCGAACTCCGAAATTCGCACGATGGATTTCACTGACACTCTGCGTGCTGGCACCTCGGCATTGCTGACCGCGCTTGATCTGGTGTCGCCAGGAAAATCGATCCTCGTCTGTTCCGGTGACTCGCGCATGGGCGAGCCGGACTCACAACAAGAGCAGACCTACGGTGATGCCGGTGGCGCGATTCTGGTCGGCACCGAGAATGTCCTCGCCGAGGTGGTGGGTACCTACAGCATTAGCCAAGAATTCCTCGGCACCTGGCGCACCGAAGAACAGGACTACACCCGCTCCTTTCCTGGGGCGTTTGAGACCAAGTTCGGCTACAACCGGTTCATCGCCGCCGCTGTACAAGGGGTGCTCAAGAAATGCAACCTGACGGCCAAAGATATTGCCAATGCGGCGATCGCGGCCCCCAGTCAGCGCGTGCTGCAAGCCGCGTTGCGAGGGTTGGGACTCGATGCCAAAGCACAAGTGCAAGACACGTTTTGGAGCACCATTGGCGACGCTGGGACCGCGCAGCCACTGGTCCTGCTGTCGGCGGTTCTCGAACGCGCGAAGCCGGGCGACCTCATTTTGGTCGCGGGCTATGGCGATGGAGGCGATGCCGCGATCTTCCGGGTGACCGATGCGATTGCTGGATTTCGGGTAGTCCGCAGCATCTTCTCGCAGATTGAGATCAAACGCACCCTATCGTCCTATGGCAAATACGCGCGGTTCCGCAAACTGATGAAGAAGGATTATACGACCACCGATGTCTCGACCCCGGTGGTGTTGCTGCGCGATCAGAAGGAAATTCTCCCGTTGCATGGCGGCAAGTGTCCGAAGTGCCACACCGTCCAATTCCCGATCCATCGGATCTGTGTGGAGTGCGGCCATCGGGACGGGCTACAAGAAATCAAACTTCCCCGCCGCGGCACGCTCTTCACGTTCACGCACGACTATCTGACTGAAACCCCGGACCCGCCCACCACACATGCGGTCATTGAGCTGGATGGTGGTGGCCGTCTCTATGTGCAGATGGCGGACTGTGAACCGGAGCGAGTGCAAATCGGCATGCCGTTGGAACTGACGTTCCGCAAATACCATGAAGGCTATGGACTGAAGAACTATTTTTGGAAAGCGCGACCCATCAATAAATAAGAGAGGATTAGGAAGGGGTGACGGGAGAAATGTTTTACCTCCCTTACTGACCCCTGTACCCTGTCCCCCGTAACCTGATTTCGGAAAGGAGGCAGCACAATGAACATTCGAGACAAAGTAGCGGTAATTGGCGCGGGCTGTAGCAAGTTCGGTGAGAACTACGACATGAGCGCCGAGGATATGATCGTCACAGCGGCCCATGACGCCTACGCCGATGCGGGCGTTGACCCCAGCCAAATCCAGGCCGCCTGGGTTGGGACCCTCACTTCGGCCAACGCCGGGAACGCCTTGGCCGATCCCTTAAAGTTGTTCAACATCCCGATTACTCGCGTCGAAAACTACTGCGCCTCCGGCATGGATGCCTTCCGCAATGCCTGCATGGCGGTGGCGTCGGGGATGTACGACGTTGTCCTCGCCCTGGGGTTCGAGAAACTGCGCGACTCTGGCCAACGTGGACTCGGCACCTTTGGCAACCATCCCGTGGTGGGGTATGGCACCACCGCCCCGTCATTGTTCGCGATGGCGGCGAATCGCTATTTTTCCACCTATGGCATCGACAAACGCGCGCTCGCCAAAGTGGCAATCAAGAACCACCACAACGGCACTATGAGCCCGAAAGCGCATTTCCAGATGGAAGTGACGGAAGACCAAGTGATTAATGCGCCGCTGATTTGTAGTCCGCTTGGCTTGTTCGACTGCTGCCCAACAACGGATGGAGCGGCGGCGGTGATTATCTGTCGTGCGGACCTCGCGAAGTCCTTCCGACCTGATTCGCTGTTGGTGAAAGGTGTCGGTCTCGCTGTCACTTCAGGTGAGCCCTATCTGAAGCCCGGCTTCGCCTACACCGGATTCCCCGCCACGGCCCAGGCCGCGCACTCGGCCTACGAGCAATCCGGGATGACAGTGAAAGATATTGATCTCGTCGAATGCCACGACTGCTTCACGATCACCGAAATTCTCAATATCGAAGACCTTGGATTAGCGAAGAAAGGTGAAGGCTGGCGCTACGTCGAGGAAGGCCGGGCGGCGATTGGTGGTGAGATTCCAGTCAATCCTTCTGGCGGTCTCAAATCCTTCGGCCATCCTATTGGCGCGACTGGCATCCGTATGATTTACGAAGTGTCACAACATCTGTGGAACAAAGCCGGTGCGCGGCAAGTGAAGAATGCGCAAGTCGGGCTCGCGCACAACTTGGGCGGGCCGGGGTCGGTTGGTTGTGTGACGGTCATTGCGAATAGATAGTCATTCACTTTCAGTTCTTGGTTTGATGACGGTATCGACAAGGGGCGCAAGCCCCTTGTTTGGTTTTAGGGATGGCAGAACCCTGACAAGACGATAGCCCGAATGTGCTACGGGCTGATTCTGGTTAAGCTGCCAAACGGGCGGTTTTTGCGAGGGAAGAAAAAATTGACACAATGAGCGAGACTTGTGGATATTACGGGGAGGTTTTTTTGTTTGGTGGGAAAATCTCAATATTGGGATATCCTGCCAGGGCGACGGCAATAAAATCACACGTTGTGCCTTTCTCAAGTAGGAGGCCGGTGCATGGAAGCGAAGTTCTGGAAGATCGCAGCTAGCCTTGGCATTCCTGGTCTTGCGCTCGCGGTCTTCTACAAGCTCTACGACAAGTTCAATTGGCCTTTGGCCTCTATTCCGCCTGACAAGATGTTCATTCTTGTCATCATTTTTATGGTCATCATCGCAGTGATCGTTGTCATTGCGCTAGTCATATACCGGCCAAGAGGGGGTGGCGAACAAATTGTCCACAAATATGATCGTCTAAAGGAGGGGTTGTCGTCGCCAGAGCAAAACGTCTCGCTCATTCAGGAAATCGCAAATTCAACAGATCCCAACAAGGAAAAGTACCTTCAAGAATTCATGGATTTCAAAGATATCAGCTTTGTTGAGCTGACGGCAACAAAGCTGGCACTTGAAGAACTTCGGAAGTTTTGGCAGGTTACGCTTGACGCCATCGTTCCTGTTCCCCCAACCAAAGTTCGCCGATTCCAACCTGTCTTCGCAGTCGCCGCTCGTCTTGCTAACGCCCTCGGAGTACCGTTCCTCCAAGATTTCGTGCGTAATGTGAAGAACACCAAAGAACTCAAGAATGTCTTTGAGCACAATGAACGAATCACCCTGCTAGAGAACGCCTACCGGGTGCATAATCAATCTCTTCGCGGCAAGACCGTGCTCTTGTTTGATGATCTCTACCGCTCTGGTGCTACGCTCAACGCGGTGACGCGGGTACTCTACGAACAGGCCCAGTGCGCTCAGGTCCATGCGTTTGCACTTACCCGCACGAGGACGACTTCATGACGACAGTTTTCATTGGCGGCTCGCGCGGCCTCACCCGCTTGAATGACGCTATTCGGACGAGAGTAGACAATATCATGCGTCAGCAGTTCACTGTTCTCATTGGTGATGCCACTGGGGCCGATACGGCCATGCAAAGTTATTTCGCGGCCAAAGGCTACGCGCATGTCGTCATCTATTGCATGGGGGACCGTTGTCGGAACAACGTAGGCGATTGGCCGACTCGGCGGATATTCGCGGACCGTCCAAAGAAGGATTTTGCCTACTACGCCACAAAGGATGAAGCGATGGCGCGGGCCGCCTCCTATGGTCTCATGCTCTGGGATGGCAAGAGTAAAGGCACTCTGAACAACGTCCTGAACTTGTTACGACAGCAAAAGAAAGTGTTGGTGTATTTTTCACCAGACCAATGTTTCTCTACGCTGAAAGCAGTTGAAGAGCTGGGAGTTCTCCTTCGCAAGTGCCATAGCGACGACCGGCAAAAGTTCGACAAGGAGTGTACGCTCCCCATCCCTGTCGAATCAGCAGAGCCACCGTTGGACCTTTTTTCGGTCCGTCGGGTATAGTCCTGCCTGACATTGAGCAATCCAAAACAGGAGGCCAGGTCTGACAATCACACGGAGAATAAAGCCCTGGACGCGAGGCGGCACCAGCGGCTTTCCTTGCGCCTCGCGCTTCCTTGCCGAGGCACGCCAGATATACCGCACGCGGGCAGAGATTGCGGTTGTACCGAACACCCGACTACCCCGGCGATCAATCGCCGGGCTCCAGCACAACGCCCCATGAATGGGGCTGCTCAGCCGCCGGATTTATCCGTCGCCTTCGCGTAACGCGGGCAGTGATGCCCACGCGGAACAGCGCACTCGTGCCCGCGTGCAGTACATCTGGCCATCAACGAAGAAACGTTGGTCAACCTCGTTGAAGACTCGATTGGGTAATCGCTGCTCGCCAACCGCGAAAATGAGCTTCACTCCACCACCTCCCGTCCCGTGCCGCCACCTCCTCCTCGGCAAACTTGACAGTCCTCCCACGCACCGCTAATGCTCAGCAGCCTATTTCCCGGCTATTCATGGCCATTACATTGAGGAGGACCCCCAAGGATGACGACCCCCCACAACACAACACCCCAAACGAACGGAACCAGCGCGACACATTTTGATGCCGTGGTTGTTGGTGCCGGCTTTGGCGGGATGTACATGCTCCACAAACTGCGTGGGCTGGGCTTCACCGCCAGAGTGTACGAGGCTGGCGGCGACGTCGGCGGCACGTGGTATTGGAACCGGTATCCAGGCGCGCGCTGTGACGTGCCGAGCTTGCAATACTCCTATCAATTTTCCGAGGAGCTGCAGCAAGAGTGGAAATGGACGGAGAAGTATTCCACCCAGCCCGAAATTCTGCGTTACGCGAACCATGTCGCTGACCGCTTTCAGTTGCGCAAGGACATCCAGTTCAATACCCGCGTGACCCGCGCCACCTATGATGAATCGACGACGACATGGACCGTGGAAACGGATACCGGGGATCGCGTGACCGCCACATTTTGCATCATGGCCAGTGGCTGTCTGTCCTCGAAGAATACGCCCAATTTTCCCGGCCTCGCCGATTTCCAAGGCCAATGGTTCCACACGAGCAATTGGCCCCATGAGGGCGTCGATTTCACCGGGAAACGGGTTGGGATAATCGGCAACGGCTCGACGGGGATTCAAGCGATTCCCGTGATCGCCCGGCAAGCGGCCCACTTGTCTGTGTTTCAGCGCACGCCGCAATACTCCGTCCCGGCCCGCAATACGCCGCTGGACCCAGAGGAGGAGGCGCGGATCAAATCCAGGTACCAGGATTATCGCATCCAAAATAACGCCAAACCGTTCGCGCAGGACTTGACCCCACCCACGGTCACCACCTTCGAGGCGAGCGAGGCAGACCGCCGCCGTCGCTATGAAGAATGCTGGGAACAGGGCGGATTGGGGATGATGCTGGCCTACGCCGACTCAGGCACCAATCTCGAAGCGAATCTGACCGTCTCGGCCTTCGTGAAAGAGAAGATCAAACAAGTAGTGAAAGATCCAGCGGTCGCCGAGCTGCTCCTGCCGGATCATGTCTACGCCTGCAAGCGACCTTGCTTGGACACTGAATATTTCGAGACCTACAACCGCTCCAACGTGACGTTGGTCGACATTCGCGAAACGGGGATTGAACGCATCACCGCGCGCGGGGTGCAAGCGAATGGCACGGAGTATCCCGTCGATTGTCTGGTGTTCGCCACCGGGTTCGACGCCATGACTGGCGCGCTCAATAACATCGACATTCGCGGCAAGGGCAACCAAGCGCTCAAGGACAAATGGGTGGAGGGGCCACGCTGTTACCTGGGGCTCTCCTCTTCGGGGTTCCCCAATTTCTTTATCATCACTGGCCCTGGCAGCCCGTCGGTGCTCGCCAACATGATTCCCGCGATTGAACAACATGTGAACTGGGTGGGTGACTGCCTGGAGTACATGCGTAAACGTGGGCTGCGCACCATCGAGGCGACCGAGGAAGCGGAGAACCCGTGGCTCATTCAGGTGCAAACGGCGGCGAATGCCACGCTGTGGAATGCCTGCGACAACTGGTATCAAGGCTCCAACGTGCCGGGTAAACCGCGCGTGTTCATGCCGTATGTCGATTGGGTGGGCTACGTGGCCAAATGTCGCGAGGTGGTCAACAATGCCTACGAGGGATTTTCGTTACAGTAACCATGTCCGCGCATCATACCCCATACAAAAGGAGGAGTTATGAAATTCGGCGTTCTCATGTTCGCGACTGACTATGCGATAGCACCCGGCGATTTTGCCCGTGCCTGTGAGGACCGCGGCTTTGAGTCCGTGTGGTTTCCCGAACACACGCACATTCCCGCCAACCGTCGCAGTCCGTGGCCACTTGGAGCAGATTTGCCCAAGGACTACTGGCACACACATGATCTCTTTGTCAGTCTCACGGCGGCCGCGGCGACCACTTCGACCATCAAGCTGGGGAGTGGCATTTGTCTGGTGATTGAACACGACCCTATCGTGCTGGCCAAACAGGTGGCGTCCGTCGATCAGCTCTCCAATGGCCGGCTGCTCTTTGGTATTGGCGGCGGCTGGAACGCGGAGGAAATGGAGAACCACGGCACGTCTTTCCAGCGCCGCTGGAAAGTGCTGCGCGAGCGCATCGAAGCGATGAAGGCGATCTGGGGATCGGAGGCCGCGGAATATCACGGGGAGTTCGTCAACTTCGGCCCGATGTGGTCCTACCCCAAGCCGTGGCAGAAGCCGCATCCGCCGGTGTTGCTCGGCACGCTTTCCACCCAAGGGTTGCAGCGGGTGGTGCGGTATTGTGACGGATGGATTCCCGCGGGCATTCAGCTCAAGGACCTGGGGCCGGCGATGAAGACACTCCACGCGTTAGCGGCGCAAGCGGGTCGCAAGGCGAGCGAGATTCCGGTCTCGTTCTTTGGCGCGACGGGAGATGATGCCGAGTTGCGGCAGTGCCAAGAATTAGGGGTCGAACGAGCGGTGTTCATGGTGCCGTCGGAAGGCAAGGACAAAGTCCTGCCGTTGCTTGATAAGTACGCGGCGGCGGTGCCGAAGTTCGCGTGATGTCGTTGGCAATCGCGCCGTTGCCGATGGGGGCGGCGTGTCTACGTGCACTGTGGCAGTAAGCACGAAAACGCAGCCCCGGGTCTCCCTCATGTTGTGAGGCAATGCTAAATGCCGGGACCGATTCTTTATTCCGCGAATCCTTGGTTCGCTACCGACGTCGCCAGCAAATACCGCAGTGGTGTTCATTTTGCCTGGGTGTGTGAATGCTTCGACACTACGGCGGCTCCTGCTGGCTCTGCGGCGGCGATGGTCGCTCCAACTTCCAACCCACGGAGAATTTATCGAAACCTTCTTGAAGAATACAATGCCCAAGAAGAACATAGTCTTGAAATACAACGATACCGGAAAACATTTACCCGACTCGCCAGGAAATGGCTTGCGGATGGGTCGATCACGAAACTCCAATGTGATGAGATTATCGCGAGTGTCCGTGCTCCGAGTTGGCGCATTTGGAAACCGGTTTTGTACGTGATCCCACGGGCGTCTATTGAAGCTGCTGGCAGGCTGATTTCGGTTCCTCGGCAAGACCGAGCCGGGTATGGCCCCGAGCAACAAATTGTCGATTTACGTTCGGACGAATTCGATATTATCGAGGTGCATGTATGATGCAGGTTCTTGAAAAATTCGATGAGCGAATCGCACTTGGGATATTGGCGCGGGCGGCGTTGGCATTAGAAGACGAGGGAAACCCGGATGCGAAATTCATATTGGACGGGGAGGAAGCCATTCGCTCCACCCTGTTGCATGAAGCACGAAAATATTTGCACCTTCAGCAAGAGGATAAACGTCCAGAGACAATCGAGAAATTAAGTGATTTCTTGGATGATGAGTCTGACCGGCTTGCGGGTGCGACCGATACCACTTCGGCGCTTAACCGTCTTGCTGAGCGAGGAGATCTTCCTTCCGACCTGTATAAAATAGACATCATTTCAAGTATCGCTAATTTTCATGGCAATAATTTTGACCTTGAAAAACAACTTATTGAGGCGACAATCCGCCTCCCCAACCAGGAACAGCATTTTGGGCCGGAAAGTAATTTACGAGAACCTGCCCTCATTTCGCTTTTTACTCGTCCGTTTAAGACACGGTTCCCATTCAAAGATTTTACGATGTTGGTGGCAGCTACCCGCAACGCTGGGCTCGTTCTCAATGTTCATCAGGCATGGAGAATTTACCCGGCATTAATAAAAACGGACAATGTTAAAAATTTAGTCGATTTACTCCACCGTTTCGCGGACACCTATGGATACGATGTTGAAATTGGGGGAGAAAAAGGTCATTTTTTTATTCTCTTGGATAAACTGGTACCACTACAAATCAATGTTTCAATACCTGGTGGCAAGCCTAAATCCATAACAGTGAGCCGATTCCTGCAGAAAGATCGTCTGACGGGTCGCTCATTTTCCGCTCTTGTGGTTGCTATCGACTTGGAACAGTATCGAGCAGTATTGGACCAAATGAACCTGAAACCCAACGAGCTTCTTACCGCGCTCTGAGAAGCTGCGACCTTATGGTGAGTTGTAACGAACCGGTCCTGGGAGCGCGGGCATCGCGCCCGCCACTCCTTTACGGCACGATCACCGGCCCCAGCTCCTTGAGTCGCGGATACACCTCTTTCGCGAACAGCGTCATCCCCTTGACCGTCTCCTCATGTTCCAGGAATCCCGCTTGTCCCATGATGAGCAGATGGCCAAAGCCCCCGACGTGGTTATACATCTTCACAATCTGTTGATAGACCGAATCCGGATTGCCGGCGAAGACGAGGCCGTGTTGCATGAACGCTTCGAGTGACGGGTTCTGGAAGAGTTGAAAGATACCCGCGCTGCCGCCTTTCATCGCATTCACCGTCACCGCTGTCGGATGATAGCCCGGTGGACTGGTGAATTGCGGCGGGACTTTGTTCGACTCGACATACCACATGAGCTTGCGTGCTCCGGCGTAGCCTTCTTCATCGGTGTCGCCCGTGTAAATCAGGGCCGCGTAGGCGAACCGATCCAGCGCGGGTTGCGGCAACGCAAGCTCGGCGCGACGCAGGCGATAGGCATCATAGACCGCTTTCGTACCTTGAAATCCCGTCAAGAAACTCGCGGCGGTGTAGCCGTGCTCCGCGACCTGCCGCGCGCTCTCTGGACTCAAGGACGTAATCCATACCGGCGGATGTGGTTGCTGGTACGGGCGCGGCCAGATGTTCACTTGGCGCTGATGAAAATACTTGCCTTCCCAATTGAACGGTCCGTCGTGGCTGGTCCACGCTTTGAGGATGAGATCGTGCGCTTCCCAAAAGCGTTCCATCATTTTGGTGGGGCGATGATTACCGGCGGAGAGTTCGTAGGGCACGCCGCGCACGAAGCCGACGTCCAAACGTCCACGTGAATAGACATCCACCATCGCCATTTCCTCGGCCACACGCACCGGATCGCGGCGGTTGGCGATGGGATTCCCCAGAATCAGCAAGCGCGCTTTCTTGGTCTCACGAGCGAGGATACCCATGATGATCGGAGCCGCCGGGTTCAGGTTCGTGGCGGTCTGGTGATGCTCATTCACCATGATCTCCAACCCCAGCTCTTCGGCGATGAGCCATTCGTCAATGAACCGATGATACAGGTCCGCGCCGATCTTGGGGTCGTAATAGCGATTCGGCAGGGTCACCCGGATCGAATCGTACTCTTTGGCGTCAGGCAGCAGATGATACGCATTCTCACTAAAGTGCCAGGCTTGCATAGGGAAACTCCTGAAGACTTGAGGCTTGAGGCTTGAGACTCGTGAAAGGGACGACGTCAGAGCGGTCTCTCTTCGGTCCCCGGTCTCCGGTCCCCGGTCTTCCCCCCAACAAACGCACCTATTCGCTCAACACATGCCTCCGGTTGTTCAATGTGTGGCAGATGTCCTGCCTCGTCGATCAATTCTAGCGTCGCCCCAGGAATGGCTTTCTGGTAGGCCGCGCCGTAGTAACCTGAAGTGACGAACCGGTCACTCGCGCCCCACAGGAGCAGGGTTGGGATATCAATACGATGCAGCCGGTGGCGGAGTTTGGGGTTGTGGAAATACGGCTCCCACGCGTACAGCGCGGTGGCTTCACGATTGCGAGCGATCCCGGTCAGTTCGTCATCGGAAAGCGTCGCGTAATCAACGGTCGCTCGCGCTGGGTCATGGTACTTGAGTCGTGTCACTTCGGTCGGCGAGAGCGCGAATATGTCGGGAATGTCGCGGGTTTCGCGGTCACCAACTTTGATGCCCACGGGCGCGACGAGGACCAGCTTACTGATCCGTTCGGTTGATTTCACCGCCATTTCCGCGGCGATCCAGCCACCGAGCGAGCAGCCCACGACCACGACATCACGCAGATTCATCTCAGCTAACACATCAAGATAGAGGTAGGAGAGATCGTCAACCGTGTCGATGAAGGGCGAATCGGGCGAGTGACCAAACCCTGGATGCGCGGGGGCGATGACACGACCGTACGCGGCAAGCGAGGAGAGAAACGGCGCACGGAGGGTCAGGCCGTCTTCCTCGTGCAGTACCACAAGCGGACGCCCTTGCCCACGGTCAACGACTTCGAGTTGCACTCCGTGAATCGTGAGCGACCTCGCTTCGAATGTTTGTGTTGCCATAGTCGCCCTTAGCTAACACAATGAATCTTCCAGGTCAGCCCCGTGAGTACGGCAAGTTCATCCCCTTCCCTTTGTCTTTCCGTGTTGTTGTGGCTATCGTGGCCACAACGAAAGACCCAGGGAAATACCGTAACAAGAAAGCCATTGAGAAGAGCACGAGATTGTCCACGGGGGGGACTCTCTCAGCATAATTCTCCTCCCCTACGACAGCTTTTTGACACGGACTCGTTGATAGTCGCGGATCGCGGTTGCCAATGGATGCGCACCAGCAATGCGTAAGTGTGTCAGCGATACCACCAAGGCCTGGTTGCCAGCACTAGGAAACGCGAGGCCACACACGATCCCGCCTTCATCACCGGAGTAAAAGACCTGGTCAATTTGCACCTGGCGACTGGCAGGAAGGATGACCTTCTGCTTACGCATCATCTGCCGTAGTTCAGGTGTCACTTGCGCTGGAATCGGCAAGTGCGTTTTCATTTCCTTCATAAGCCGTGAGACCACGTTGGGATCATCAATCATCGCGCACCCCCTTCCTTTCCCGCACGAGATGTCGTTTCGGTGTTCAGTGCCCCCAGCATCACTTCCTCGCCACGCGCGGACGCATTGACATACAGCGGCTCGATCGCGCTGAGAAACTTCTCGTCGCCTCGCCAAAAGGGAAAATTGCCCAGCCGTTTCACCATCGCTGCTGGCGTGGTTGGCGTTCGTATGGCACCCCACATTTCCTCCGAGACCGGGCCTTGTCCCCAGAAGGCCGCGGTATCGATTGACAACGGTTCGGGGGGAAGCGGAGGTGCTTGGGTTGACACCTGACGAGCGGCGGCCTTGCCTTTTTTCCCGGCCTTTTGTTCCTGTCCCTCTCCACGAACAAGCAGGGGAATGAATTCCTCGCGTGCCATGCCTCGCAGCTTGAAGAGCACGAACGGATCACGGTCGAACTCTTCCCCCAGCAGATAGTACACGGCGGCGATATGCTTACACGGGTTCGACCAGTCCGGACAGGAGCAGTCAGTTTCTAAATCCTTCTGTTTCGCGGGAAACAGCGCGAGTCCCGCCTTGCGAAATGCCGTCTCAATATCCTGGGGCATCTCGCCGGCCAGGAGTTTGGCCGTGAAGATCGCTTGCTGGGCCAGCACCGCCGCCAAGTTCTGCCACTCTGCTTTCTGGAGGGCCTTGAGCTTGATCGTGACTTTGTAAGGGGTGGGACGCGAGCCTTGGACCTGCGCCGTGACCACCCCTTTCTCAATGGTGATGTTCAGCACCTGCCCACTGCGCGCATACGACCGGCCACGCCCCAAGCGCGCTCCAATCTGGAAGCTTTCGAGCACGCCAATCCACCGTTTCGCCCACCAGCTCTCGCCAAAGGTGCCGCCACGCTTGCTTTGGGCCTTAATGCCCCCCTTGGCCGCGCGGGGCCGTGAAGGCGGGAACCGTTCAAAGTCATAAGAACCCCAACCACGAGACATACGTGTGCTCCTTTACTTAGCGGTCAGCTATCAGCTTTCAGCAGTCAGCCCCGTAGCCCGGATGGAACGGAGTGGAATCCGGGATGCGTGCGCCCCGACTCTCCGACTCCCCGACTCCTAGACTCCTAGACTCCTAGACTCACTCACTCACCGCTTCTTTCCGTAAAGCGAACAGTTCCTTGAGGGCGGTGGTGGACAACTCGGTGAGCCAGCCCTCGCCCGTGCCGACCACGGCCTCAGCCACCGCTTGTTTGCGTTCGATCATCTCATCAATCTTTTCTTCCAGGGTGCCAATACAGAGGAACTTGTGCACTTGCACGTTCTTGGTTTGGCCAATGCGAAAGGCCCGGTCGGTCGCCTGATTCTCGACCGCCGGATTCCACCAGCGGTCAAAGTGAAAGACGTGGGTGGCGCGCGTCAGGTTTAAGCCGGTGCCGCCAGCCTTGAGCGACAAGAGGAACACCTGTGGACCTTCTCCTTCCGCCTGAAATCGTTCCACCATCCGATCACGTTGCGGTTTCGTCGTTCCGCCGTGCAGAAACAGCACCTCGCGGCCAAAGTGCTCCTGGAGATGGCGGCGCAGCAACGTGCCCATTTCCGTGAATTGGGTGAAGATCAACACCCGTTCACCGAGTGGAATGATCTCCTCCAGCATCTCCGTCAAGCGCGCCAGCTTGCCCGAGCGACCGAGTAACTCGGAGTTATCCCCCAGGAATTGCGTGGGGTGATTACAGACCTGCTTGAGCTTGGACAACGTCGCCAAAATGACCCCACGCCGTTGGATTCCCTCGGCGGCGTCCAGGGTGGGCACCGCTTCCTTGACCACGGCCGCGTAGAGCGAGGCTTGCTCCTTGGTGAGCGTGCAAAAGACTTTCATCTCCATTTTTTCGGGCAGGTCGGTGATGATGCTTTTGTCGGTCTTGAGCCGCCGCAGGATGAACGGTCCCGTCAAACGCTTGAGTTGCGTGACGGCATCCGGGTCGCGCCGCGCCTGAATCGGCACGAAAAACCGGCGCTTGAACTCGCTCTGGTTGCCCAGGAAGCCGGGATTGAGGAACTCCATGATCGACCACAGATCGCCGATGTTGTTTTCGACCGGCGTGCCGGTGAGGGCCACACGATAGTCCGCCACAAGCGCGCGCGCGGCCTTGGCTTGTTTGGTTTCTGGGTTCTTAATGTTCTGCGCTTCATCCAGAATCACCCCGGCCCACGGCACCTCTTTCAAGATCGCGAAGTCGCGGTGCAGCAAGGCGTAGCTCGAAAGGATCAGCGCGTGTTGCTGAGCGGCGGTAATGAACTCGACACTTTTAGCGCGGGTCAGGCCGTGATGCACAAGCACCGGTAAGTCTGGAGTGAAGCGGGCCGCTTCCTTGGACCAGTTCCCGACCACCGAGGTGGGGCAGATCAATAACACCGGACGTGTGTGGCCGCCTTCCCATTCCCGCTGAAGCAGACTCAAGGTCTGAATCGTTTTCCCCAGCCCCATGTCATCGGCCAGACAGGCTCCCAGTCCCCAGCGGTGGAGAAACTCCAGCCACGAATATCCGCGCGTCTGATAGGGCCGTAGCGTACCGTGAAACCCTGGCGGGGGCGGCAACTCTGTGAAGGGGACGCGCCCGTCGAGCTGATCCACCAACTCGGCGATCCAGCCCTCCGCTGTTACCCCGTCGAATTCCATCCCACCCGGTGGCTGGCCCGCGCCCAGTGCCATGCGGACCACGTCACGAACCGAGGCACGTGTCGCCGCCTGATTCTTCCAAAAGGCGAGGGCGGTTTCGATCTCCGCCGCGCTCATCTGCACCCACTGGCCACGGACACGCACGAGGGGTTGTTTGAGCGTGGCCAGCGCTTGCAGTTCCTCTAGTGAGAGGACTTCATCACCCAGCGCCACTTGCCACTGAAACTCGGCGATCGCATCAAGCGAGAGGCCACTGTTGCCGCGCAGCTGGGGACTCCGCACCTGGGCACGGGCCGCCAGACGGAGCTTCGTCCCTTTCCGTGTCCACCATGCGGGCAGGAGCACACGCACTCCACACAGTTCGAGCGCTTGCGCCTTATCCGTGAGGAACTGATAGGCGCCGGTGCTATCCAGTGCATAGCCCTGAGGCGTCGCGGTCTTGAGACTCGTCTCCACTTCGGGACAAATGCCAGTCACTTGTCCCAAAGCTCCCAACAAGTATTCCCGCACGTTGAAGTCATTGTGCTGGTGGAGTGCAGCAGCACCTTTTTTGGCGCGGCCACTGGTGGCGCGGCCACTGGTGGCGCGGCCACGAGTGGCATGACCATTGGTGCCCCCCCACACTTGTTGGGTTTCCAGCAACAAACTGGGGTCATCGGTCGCTTGCAGCAGATACCGGACATACCACTCTTCACGCTTGGCGCGGCCACTTGTGGCGCGGCCACCAGTGGCGCCGCCACGTCCTAAGCTCTCTTCACCGGGAGTCGGGGGTTCTTCCAGTCGCAAACATAAGCGGAATGGGGTCGCCGCTTCGACCGCGATAGGGCGCTGCCATTCACCAACTTGCTCGACGAACTGGGATAAGGTCTCCGCTTCCCCATCCATCGTGCCGTCGCCCGTCCGCAACCGGTAGAGCCACTGATCGTGCACACTACTGAATGAGGGAGCATGTGATGTCCGTTGCCGACGGCCCACGGCGGGGGCGGCCAGCGTGACCGCCGTGCCATTCGTTGACGAGCGGACCAGCTGATCGACCATCGCGCCAATCGTGCTGGTCAGCACGGACGCCGCCGGAGTTTGTGGGGGAGCAAGCGCGTCCCGTGTCAAGGCGCGACAGGCGTGTGGCATCGCCTTGGTCAAGAGCGCTACTCCTTCACTCATGGCGCCAACAAACACCGGCTGCCAGTGCGCGCGATACTTCCCCGGCTCCCATGCCAGGCTAGGCAGGAACTGGTGCTGAGCGGTGAGGGTGCCAGCAAAGCGCAACACCGTCGCCCAGAAGGCCAGGTCGCTCCCGACCACCACACCAGGAGTGAGTATCGGTTTTCCCATGCTCGCGCAGAGGATCTCGACCGCATGCGGCATGGCAAGCGGGACCGCGGTCACGGTCCACGGCGCCAGCGTGGCCTTGGCGACCGACGCGGGCGGCTCCGCGATCAATGAACTGGAAGCCAGTGGCGTATCCTGCACAGTCGGCAGCCAGAGGCACAGCGACTCCGCGCCAGGTTTCACGGGAAGCGTGATGCCCGCGCTGGCCAGCGCGGTGCTGAGCTGTTCCAATCCCGCGTCGTAGGGCAGGACGCGATGCGGGGTTGCGGACTTCCCTCGTCGAGCAGGACGCGCCTGCTCCAGGGCGGCGATTTCACCCCAACAATAGAGTTGCTGCTCACAGACCCCGGCGTGAAGAACAATCATTGGTATCCTCGGCATCCTCGGCATCCTCAAGAATCGTCTGGTGCGCGGGTGCACCGGGTTTACTCGCACGTGGAGCGCATCTGGCGTGATGGCGCCTTCCCTTCAGAACCCCTTGCTGGCGATGACATCTACGCAATCAGGGAACCGCTGGCAATGGGGAGGATTGGACGGAGCGTGCAACCCTTTCCGTTTTTCCAAAAATCTGCCAATCTTCGCATGGAAATACGCATTCACCATAATTGTCACAGGGGAGGACAAAAGAGATGACCACACCCGCATGGATTCCCACGCTTTTTCAGGCGCTTGATGCCTTTGATACCAACACCTTCGCCAGTTTTCTCACCGATGACGCGATCTTCGTTTTTGGCAATGCCGAGCCCTTGAAGGGGAAGATCCCCATCCGTGATGGCGTGGCCGCCTTTTTCCGTAGCATCGCCGCCATTCGTCACGACCTCACCGACACCTGGGCGGTGCCTGACGCGGTGATCTGCCACGGAACCGTGACCTACACACGCCACAACGGGACACAACTGCGCGTACCCTTCGCCAATGTCTTCAAGTTGAAGAATGAACGGATTCAGGACTACTTGATTTACATCGACAACACGCAGTTGTACGCGTAGCCGCGCTTCCAGAAATCACTTAGAGCGTGTCTGCAAACCAGTGAAGGACTGTCATTGCGAGCGCAGCGAAGCAATCTTTGCCCGAAAAAGAGATTGCTTCGTCGTCTGACTCCTCGCAATGACATGGCTCCCTCGGTTTGCAGACACGCTCTTATGAGAAAACCGCTTCAATGCAGCGCCGGCATGAGTTCCTTGGCGAACAGCTCCATCGACCGCTGACTTTTGGCGGGGTCCAGTCCAGGGAGGTGCATGCCCATCACTAGATGCGTGGTCCGTATCTGTTTCGTCATCGCCTCGATTTGTCGCCCGACTTGCTCAGGCGTGCCGACGATGGGGCGCCCGATGAGCTGCTCGGTGACGTTCCGCAGTTCCGTCGCGGGTGGTAACTGCGCCGCCTTTTCGGCTCCGGGAAAATCCTTGGCCGCCGCTACCCAGCCGCCATACTGGGTCAGCATATAGTGCAAATGGTGCTGAACATCACTCCATGCCTCTTCATACGTCGGCGCGACGTGGACCCAGCGGAGTTGCGCGGCATGGAAATCCTTGGGATCACGCCCGTGCGTCTTGAGCGCCGCGTCATACGTGGCCTGCGAACCCGCATCGCCACCACCCAGAAAGTGACAGCCCAGCCGCGCGGCGCGTTCGACGGCTTTCCGGGTGCCCGCGCCGACCCACAGCGGTGGGTGCGGCGTTTGCGGCGCTTTCGGGATCATACTGATATTCTTCAGATGATAGTGCTTCCCTTCATAAGAGAAGGGGTCCTGCGTCCACATGCCGCGAATGACCTCAATGCCTTCTTCCATGCGCGACGCGCGTTCGCTGCGGGGAATGCCATAGCCGGTGAACTCCGCTGGCGAGTAGCCTTGGCCAAGCCCTAGATCAAAACGTCCGTTGGAAAGAATATCGACCGTCGCGGCATCCTCGGCGACGCGCACGGCGTTATGCAACGGCAAGAGCAACAGAAAAGTACCAATGCGCACCCGGCTGGTCATGCCCGCGACCGCGCCCGCGATGGGCAACAGCGAGGGCGAATAGCCATCCTCGGCGAAGTGATGTTCGGTGAGCCAGATCGTGTCATACCCCAACGTCTCGGCAATCTGCATTTGTCGCAACTGTTCCTCATGCTTCGCTCATTTCTTTAGTCACTTTTGAGAATTGACAGCTGAGGATCAAACGCAAAGGTTATTTTGACCAAAAATTGCGCTGAAAAATCATAAACCGAGTGAGTTCAAGGGCTACGTGGACACCAACCTGAAGAGGGTGG
>CAMBFS010000050.1 GCA_945865755.1 Klebsiella pneumoniae | reverse complement strand
ACCACCCTCTTCAGGTTGGTGTCCACGTAGCCCTTGAACTCACTCGGTTTATGATTTTTCAGCGCAATTTTTGGTCAAAATAACCTTTGCGTTTGATCCTCAGCTGTCAATTCTCAAAAGTGACTAAAGAAATGAGCGAAGCATGAGTTACTATTGATTATTTTTCTTGACGGCTCTGCTCCCCCCTACCCCATCTCCGCCTGAAACTTCCGCACTTGCGTCTCCACCACCGTCCCCTTGAAGAAGTCGGGATTGAGGCTCGCCCACAGCTTCACCGCATTGCCAAAGGCAAACGCCTTGAAATCCTCTTCCGCCATCCCCTTCTTTTCGACCAGCTCCCACGCTTCTTCTAGCACCTCCGTCATATCGGGCACGTCAAAGTGACTGATGTCGGAACTCAGCAACGCGCCGAGTTTGGCGCCAAACGGATTGACCTTGGAGGCAAAGGCGTAGTTCAACGTCGGGTCATCAGACTCGCAGCCGAAGAAGAAGTTCGGGATGAACAAGTCACGGATGTCCTCTTTCTTCTCGATCTTGCACGCGGCGAAGTCATCCAGTTCTTCGGGGACGGTACTCCCCATGCCACTCATCATCTGCGCCTCGAACTCCGGCCAGCGCTTATACATCTTCTCTCCACCATGCTGCTTGATGAGTTCGCCGAGTTTGGCCCGATCCAAATTGGCTGGGTTGAGTTGCTGGATCACATTGCCGTTGCGCTTCTCCCAATGCGAGATGAGATCGGAGAACACACTACATCCCCACGCCACGCCCCCTTCGAGGAAAGCAAATTTCATGCGCGGGAAACGGCGAGTGACACCACCGAGGAACAACGCCTTACACACCGCATTGCCCGCCTCGCCGAAATGGCCAATGTGGTTGTAGACAAAGTTGGTCAGCGAATTGCGCAACCCCATGTTCTCGGCGGCGGAATGAAACGTCGCCGGATAGCCCAGCTCCTCGCACTTGCGCCACACGGGGTCGTAGTCATAGTCACTGTCCATCGCCAGCACATCCAACCAATACGCATAACGCCGACTCACGCCTTGTCGCTCCATCACCGGAATCGACCGGCGCACCAAACTGCCCAACGCGACGGCTTTGATACCGAGGGATTTGCAATGCTCCAGCTCGGCGATGGCTTCTTGCGGGGTGTGCATGGGAATCACCCCGATAGGCGTGACGCGATCGGAAAACTCCGCCCAGGTCTCGGCGGCATATTGGTTGAACGCGCGACAGCCCACTTGGCGCAACTCGTCATCGCCTAGATACGGCGCGAACAACTGGGAGGCGGAGGGATAAAGAATCGCGAAATCCAGCCCCATGTCTTCGAGTCGGTCGTGCATCAAGCGGGGAATGAACGACGTCGCCGTGTCGAGCGTATTGGGGGTCGCCAACGCCCACCACGGTGGTTGTCCAGCGCGCTGGTCGCGTTTCTCTTGTTTCGTCAGTTTCGCGAATGAGCCCTGCCCTAACGCGCGAATGCGCGAACTCCATTTTTCGACGACCTTGGGACCACCGACTTCTCGGAGGTAATCCATGGCGAGTGGTTCATACTCCCGCCAGTGACCGTCCGAGTCGATCACCGGGTGACTCAACCGCGCGCGAATGGCTTTTGATTTCGAGTGACCATGAGCTGACATGAGCATCCCTCCTTCGTGGGTACGGCCTTACCGCGCCCAGTGCTGTAAATCCTTGGCGAAGTCGTGAATGGTGATCGCGCGCTTGAGATCAAGCTTGGCGTCGAGCAGATCGTAGATGCGCTCCGAGTCGCCGCGCATTGAGAAGTACACGATCACGCCGTTCTCACCGCCCCCTTCGACGTGCATGTCGTCCTCCACTCCACTGGTGAAGGTGCCGGCGGGCTTGATGGTGCGGAGTTTCTCGCCTGTGTCCGTCTGATCGATAATATGCAGCTCGCCTTCCAGCACGAGGCTGGTGGCTGGCGCGACATGGCGATGGTACATGCAGCGCGCGCCGGGCTCGAACTTGACGATCATGTCCGCCGTGCGGGCCGCCACGTTCACGTCGAGCAATTTGTAGTAACAGCCAGCGGTAATGAAATCCTTCCAATCGACCGTCTTGGTGTCGAAGCGGAAATTGCGCAATGCGCTCTGGTCAGGTGCGAAAGTTGTCATACGGTTCTCCTGTCTTGATGATCTCAGTGTCTCGTTGTTAGCAGATGTAGGCTGGCAATGAGCGGAGCGAATTCCAGCTTGGGAGGTGCTCACCCCACGCTGGGATTCCCTTTGGTCATCCCAGCCTCCCCCCAGTTCTTAGTTCTTCACCATCGTCGTCTCGATCTCGCTACTAATCAATTCAAGCACGGTTCCATCCGGGTCCTTGAAACAGACCACGCCGATCTTCGAGCCGCGCGGACCGTCGAGCATCTGGAGGGGTGCGACGAACTCCACTTGCTTGGCTTGCAGCTCCTTGTACACCGCGGCGATGTCATCGACCAAGAACGCGATGCGGCAGATACCGATATTATTCAGCGTCGAGTATGGCTGTCCCTGATGAGGCGGATCAACGAACTGGACGAGGTCCAGCACGGGCGCGTTGGGGTCCGTGCCCAAGCGCATGAACACGCCTCGCAGTTTCTTGACGGGGAACCCCAGCGCCGCGCCGATACTCGGCTCACCCCCGCCCAACATGAAATCGCTGACCTTGGTGAAGCCAATGCTCTCGTAGAAACGAATCGACCGCTCCATATCACTGACGCATATATTGACGTGAAAGAATCGTCGGAACATGACTCCCTTCCCTTCTCGTATGATAACAAGTTGTTGGTAAGCGCGCGGGGCTTCGCTTGCCCGCCCAAAAGTGTCCCCAGGACATATAGTCTATGGGACGCATCGTCAATCGGGAAATTCCGCGCGCGCCGTCACGGGAGTGGGATCGGGCGCGGGGGATTCAGGGCAACGGCCTTCTCATTCCGCCGCCTTCAGCGCCTTCCCACTTTCCTCGATTTCCTTGTGATCCGCGGCGGACAAGGTCTGAGGCGCGAGATTGATCGTAACCTTCGCCAAGGCCCCTGAGAACTTGAACGGCAACCGTGTCGCATACTCGTCAACCACTGCGGTTCCAGTATCTTCTCCAATGTCGAGGGTCTCGTCCAGCGAGAATCTGAAGCGCACCGTACGCTCAATGTGGCCTTGCGCGACTTGCTGCCCATCCACCAGCAACGTCCCCGTCCCACCCTTGCCAGTGCCGCCCCCATCGTATTGGAAATCAAACCGCACGGTATGTTTGCCAGGGCTCAGCTTTTGAGGAGAGGCGATGCGATATTTGTGTTGTTCCTGATTCGAGAAGGCGTGCACGAACATCGGCTTCCCATCCAGCACCAGCAACCCCCACCCGCCGAAACGTCCGCCCTGGGTCACCAGTACCCCAGTGGCATCGCCACCAGTGGCATCGCCGCCAGTGGCATCGCCGCCAGTGGGAATCTCGACTTCCGCCGTCACACTGTACGATTTGTTCTTCATATCGGGCGCGGTCGCTTCGGGAATGCGGATCATGCCAGGGTAGTACGTGAAGACCGTACGTCCACGGGTGAGACTGGGCCGAATCGCCGGATCAAGCCGCTCGGCCAGCGAGGCATCAAGCGGATAGACATTGTACTTCTTGGCCTCGCGATCAAAGACGCCTTGCAATTCCTTGAGCTTGTCGGGGTTGCGCGTCGCCAGGTTGTCCGCCGCCGAGAAATCCTCTGAAACGCGATACAGCTCCCATGGAAATTCCTCCGGGCTCACCTTGCTCCCGCTGAACACCCACGGCAAGCGCAACGGCGTGGTCGCCGCCATCCAGCCGTCATGGTAGATCGCGCGGTTGCCGAGCATCTCGAAATACTGCGTGGTGCGAGTCGATGGCGCGCCAGCATTGGCGAAGCTGTACGCCATGCTCACGCCCTCAATGGGCTTCTGCGCGACGCCGTTGAGCATCTTTGGGAACTGAATCCCGGTGACTTCCAGAATCGTCGGCACGAGGTCGATGACATGGTGGAACTGGCTACGAATGCCGCCCTTGTCGGTGATCCGCTTGGGCCACGAGATCACCAGCCCGTTGCGCGTACCACCGAAGTGCGAAGCGACCTGCTTGGTCCATTGGAACGGCGTGTCCAGGGCATGCGCCCACGCGACCGGATAGTGGTTGTACGCGATGGGACCACCGAGTTCGTCCATGATGGAGCGGAGATAGTCGAGACTTTCCGGGACACCATTCGCCAGGACGCCGATTTCGTTGGCGAGCCCCTGCAAGGTGCCTTCGGCGCTCGCGCCGTTATCACCTTGGATGAAGATCACCATCGTGTTGTCGAGTTCGCCCATTTCCTCAATGGAGTCGATCACCCGCCCAATCTGATAGTCACAGTGCGCGAGCGCACCCGCATACACTTCCATCATCCGCGCATAGAGCTGTTGTTGATCGGCGCTCATGCTCTCCCATGACGGGATTTCCTTGGGACGCGGCGTCAGCTTGGCGTCCGCCGGAATAATGCCCATCTGCTTTTGCCGAGCGTAAATTTCCTCACGTAGGTGGTCCCACCCTTTATCGAACTGGCCCTTGAACTTGGTGATCCACTTGTGCCATACGATCCCTCCTTGTGAGTGTAGACGACTGTCCCCTCGCGATGACATTGCTCTCTGTAACGCAATGGGTGCGGGTTGTCAAAAGAAAGGAAGCCAAAGAAGTCCTCAGCGTATGACGACCACCGGCGCGACTACCGAGAGGTACTGGTTTCTGCTAATGCCACAACCCAGAGCATTTCCTATGTGCCCAGTGAGAAGACAAGGCTCCCCATGCCGTGAGGATTTGAGATATTGAACGCTCGTGAAAATAGGATTGGCGCGACCTGCGCCATTGGCGGCAGCGTGCTCCTTTTCGTGGGGACCGCTCTTCATCCGATGGACGCCGACCCACACGACAGTGTGGCCGCGTTCACCGAATATGCCGCTGACCATCTGTGGGTCGCGAGCCACCTCACCCAATTGATGGGAGTCACGCTGATGGTCGCGGCACTCCTGGTCCTGACGAAGCAATTGGAGGAGGCGCAGGGCAGTTCGTGGGCTCGTCTCGGAGCCGGAGGAGCAATCGCTAGTCTGGCCATAGCCGCGGCGCTCCAGGCGGTGGATGGAATCGCACTGAAAGTCATAGTGAATGCCTGGGCCGCGGCGCCAGCACCCCAAAAGGAGATGGCATTTCAGGCCGCGTTCGCCGTCCGTCAGGTGGAAATCGGATTCGCGAGCATGTTGAGTCTCCTGTTCGGCCTCACCGCGATCATGTACGGGATCGCGCTGCTCGGTGGCCGCACGTATCCGCGGTGGATGGGCGGACTCGCCATTGTGGGAGGAGTGCCAACCGCGGTCGGCGGCGTGGTGATGTCCTACACCGGGTTTTCCGGGCTGGCGATGGCGATCAATATGCCAGCGAGTTTCTTCCTGCTGATATGGATGTGCACACTTGGAGTGTTCATGTGGCGACAACGCTGAAACGGAGCTGGCCAAAATCATTACGCTCTACGAACCCGATCCTCGCGAGTGGATCAATTACTCTCAACGGAGATAGCCATGTTTACGTGTTCCGTGTGTCATGCACAGAAAAGTCGAGTAGCGTTAGTAGAAGAAATCTTCCAGATTGATGGCAAGTATGTCTTAGTCGATGGAATTCCGGCAACCGTGTGTGTCCGATGTGGCGAGGAGACCTTCAGTCGGGAGACAACCGAAAAGGTGCGGCTCCTCGTCCATGGACAAACAAAGCCAGCCAAGTCCATCGCAGTCGAGGTCTTTGAGTTTGTGTAGGTCGAAGGCGAGACGTGGGCGCGCCCGCCCACCCCTCAGCGCAATGGCATTAAGTTAAGGCGGGTACCTGTCATTGCGAGGAGTCGGACGACGAAGCAATCTTTGTTTTTGCAGGAGATTGCTTCGCTCCTCTGAGTCGCTCGCGATGACACGGTTGCTTAACTTAATGCCATTGGCCCCTCAGCGCGGCGGCAAAAGCCGCAGGTCTTGGAAGCGTCGGAACCACTTCCGCAACATATCTTCCGTGTCCATGCAGACATGAAACCCAGCTTGCCGCAGTTTGATGGTGCTCACCAGAATCGGGGGCGGGGTGTGATCGACCCCATAGGCAAAGGAAAAATCCGTAAGCCCAAAAGATGCCCCTACGAACGCCTGCATGTCAGCCGGCGCGCGGAGCTGGTGTTTGCGCACGATCTCTGCCCATGCCGCCGCATGTTTCGGCATCTCCTGCACAAGCGACTGTGGCTCTGGCGGTCCAACTTCCATCCCCAGCGCTTCCGCGACCACCGGCCACACCTCTGGCCAGGCAAACACATCGCCATTGGTAATGTTGAAAATTTCGTTACCCGCGGCGGGCGTCGTCGTTGCCCACGCCATTGCCTGCGCGAGCAGATCGGCGTCGATCGCTTCACACGCGAACGAGGGACCGCCGGGAAACGATAATGGCAACCCCGCCTCTCGACGCACGGCGGCGTAGACTCCGATGGCGGGAATGACATTCAGGTTACTCCCGACGGCGTCACCAAAAACCAACTGCGGTCGCCAGATTGTCCACCGCCACGGCTTCCCTTGCTGCCGTTCGCGCAGGTAGTCTTCTTGCAGCCAGTAGAAATTCTCGTGCTGATGACGCGGCGCGCGCTCACGCGCGGGCAGCGCAATACGGCCAATATGCGCGCCATACGCTTTTGTCCCTTGAAGGAGAGACACCTGCTGCAAGTCCGTCGCCGCAGCTTCCAGCGGTGCGAACAGATTGGTCAGCATCGTCAGATTCAGCCGCATCTGCTCGCGATCTTTCCACCCCGCCACCAGGCCCGGTTGTTCACTCACGGCGGCATAGACCACATGGGTAACGTCAGTCATTCGCCCAAAGACCTCGGCGCACTGACGCTCGTCCGTCAGATCAACGGAGATAAAGGTCGCACCCGCCACACCTTCCGGCGTCCGCCGAGATACGCCGACAACATCCCAGTCCGATAACCGCGCGAAGTGTCGTACAGCGGCGGAGCCAACCAAGCCGGAAGCACCAGCAATCAACACTTTTTTCTTTACCATGACGTGTCCTTTCTTGTGTGTGGAGAGCAATGAGGAAGCATTCAGCTCGCGGCCATCCGCCAGAACCGTCTACACATAATGCGGCAAGATGTCCTTTCCAAACCGTTTGAGCATCAGCTTGACCTGCTCCAGCGGGACATAGCCTTGATCCGACTGCCAGATAAACCATTCGGGGTTAGCGGTTTCCATCAGGAAGTCCATGCCGCGTCGAATATCACTGGTCGTGCCAACGAGAGCGAAGTGCGCCTTCTCCATGCGCTCCATCGTGCATTCCGACGGTGGCAATGGCTGGTTGTTCGGATACTTCGCTTCATCCTCCGGCAGGCGAAACGCCTCGGTGAAACCAAAATACTGGAAACACTGCTTCCACCCGACGCCGATCAGCCCTTCGGCAAACCGAGCACGCGCTCACCAAGAATGCCGCGTTGAATTTCCGACGTGCCTCCAGCAATGGTGTACAGATGCGTACTGAGCGCACAGTGCATCCAGTAGCTCCCGTCAATGTCGTCCTCACTCTCCGACACAACCTGAGCAGCCGAGCCGAGCAGCGCCGTCGCGAACAATACGACTCGTTGGTTCAATTCACTCGCCGCCAGTTTCACCATTGAGCTTTCCGGGCCAGGCGGTTCGCCGCGCAACTGCCGCGTGAGCTGGCGTAGGCTGGTGTACTTGATGGCTTGACATTCAATATGAAACCGCGCGACTTGTTGCCGGACCGCGGCATCAACCGCGGCTGCCTGTTTCACGACCTTGATGAGCTGCGTCATCACCGACTCCACCGGCGAGAGCACGTCGAAGGTGACCCGCTCGAACATCAGCGTCGTCAGCATCACCGGCCAGCCCTGGTTCTTACCACCGATCAAATTTTCTTTCGGGACCCGCACCTTATCGAAAAAGACTTCGTTGAATTCCGCGTCGCCATTGATCTGCCGCAGCGGGCGCACCGTGATCCCTGGCGAGTGCATATCGACGATGACGCACGAAATCCCCTTATGTTTCGGTGCGGCGGGATCAGTCCGCGCAAGCAAGAGACAGAAACGGGCGTATTGCGCGAACGAGGTCCACACCTTCTGTCCGTTGATGACGAAGTCGTCCCCCTCTTCCACCGCGCGAGTTTGCAGCGAGGCAATGTCGGAACCGGCCCCGGGTTCGGAGTACCCCTGGCACCAGATTTCCTCGCCGTTGAGAATCGTGGGAATGTACCGTTGCTTCTGCGCTTCGGTGCCCCAGTGGATCAACGTGGGACCGGCGATGCGGGTACCCATGAAGTTGGCGATCTCCGGCATGCGCGCACGCACCATCTCTTGTTGATAGATGGTCTGTTCCATCGCGGTCGCGCCGCGCCCACCGTAGGCTTTCGGCCAGTGAATGCCGACCCACCCGGCGCGATGCAACTGTCGTTGCCAATCGAGCTGGAGAGCGAATCGTGCGTCTTGATCGAGATGAAGAAATGTCGCGGGGTCGTAGCCCTTGGGTGGGTTCGCCGCGAGCCACGCGCGTAGCTCTTGGCGGAAGGCATCTTCTTGTGGCGAATAATCAAAATCCACGTGCGCTCTCCCCTGTCTGTGTCTGGTGGGGTCCCAAAGGTGTCTCCAGGACATATAATCCGTAGGACTTATTGTCAAGCGTGAAATTTTTCGTTACAAGAGGCCAGTTTCTTTCACGCCAAAAGCACGCCCATGAAAACGCAGACGCTAGCGCCCTCACCCAAGAAGCGGGCAAAATCCACGGTCGCCGCCGAACTGCAAGAGTTTTTCTATCCCATCCACTACCAGATCGGGATGGCCTTAGAGGATGCGTTGCGCGGCGGGCTGCTAACGCGCAAGCAATCCGCCATTTTGTGGATGATCCGGTCCGCTGGTGAGGAACGTCGCCAGATGCGCCGCAAGGACATCGTGCAGTCGATGCAAAGCTGGTTCGAGGTCACCAATTCCGGCTTGAGCAAGGCGATTCGCGGCATGGCACGCACGCCACTGACCTTGGTCGAGATCACCGAAGACCCACACTCCGCCAGGGAAAAGCTCATCACGCTGACCCCCAAGGGCGAAGAGTTTGTCGCGGCGATGGCCGCGCGGGGAGAAGTTTTTCTCCACGACGTCGTCCAACACCTGCCCGCGAACGTCACTCGTGGTGGAGTCGAATACTTGCAACAGTTGACCGCGGCTTTCAATCGGTCACGCGCCGTGAAAGGGAAGCCGGGCGCAAAACGCTAGAGAGCAGACTTGGCTGCGATAGCAACCCACAGAGCCCTTCAAGAGGCGGCGTATTGGGAGCAGCTTTACGACGCTGTCAAAGCGGTACGGAATGAGGGCACCGTAGAGGCGGAATTTGTCGCGACCTTTATCTTACCGGTCGGAGCGGCCCGGCGGGTTGATGAGCCACAACCCAGTGGGAGATCATGTCCGACTCTTGAGAGGAAAGTACATTCGCGTGCTTGCGAAGCTGGAGGTGCTCACGCGCCGGTTACACTGCTGGACAAGCCAGCAGTGGCACCCAAACAGCGCGCGACGTGGGCGGTCGGGCAGCACGCCGCGCGTTTACCCGAGTTCTTCTGGTTCGATCACCTCAATCCCCGACTGCCGGAGGGCCTGGGCGCGCTGACTATGAATGGACGCCGTGGCAAGGATGACACGTGTGGGAGCAACGCCCGTGGTTTCCGTGTAGAGTCGGCGCTTGCGCTCCAACCGTTCCAGGATGGTGGGGCCCACACTCGCGGCGATCTCGACCAAAATGTGCTGATGGTCAAAGATCAACACATCAAACTGTTCGCCAGCAATCACACGCTGCTCAACCTTGACGCCAAAGGACTGCTCCAATATGGCGGCGATGGTCTGCCGAAACAGACTCTCATTACGGATCCCCCAGCGGGCGCCGAGCCGATCAATGGCTTGATGCAGTTCCCTGAACCCTGCCTCCATCCGCGCTTCCAGGGTATTGAAACGTGCGTCTACCTGCTCAAAGCGACGGTCAACCTGCTCGAAGCGGCGGTCAACCTGCTCGAAGCGGCGGTTCACATCAGCACGAAAGTCCTGCATCTCAGCCAGGATCGCAGCGACCTCTTCCTTTCGCACCAATATCTTCAGAAACACGTTGTAGATCATCGGTTCCAGGTCTGGCCGCCGTTCCAGTAAGTCAGGGAGCTGCCGACCGAAAGTTTCGACCAATTCTTCATCACTCAACCGTACCATCGCATTCCTCCTTTTGCGTGCCACAACTATGGTAGCGGGCAGAACGCGTTTGTCCACACGTCATTCCTGTTGGCGAACCGTGGCACGACCGAGGAATGACACGTGAAGCCCGATCATCCACCCTCATCAATTTTGAACGAGAGCGGCCTTGCCTTGATGCTCTTCCAGATCAGTTGCGAGTAGTCCTTCCCGTCCAGCAGATGAAACAGAATGGCGCTGTACGGTGTCTTGGTGAAAATGGTCGCGTATTCCTTGCGTGTGGTCGCCATGGTGGCGTCGAAAATCCGTCGCGCCGCACGCTCAATGTCGTCGTACTGCGCGCGCAGGTGGCTTACCGTCTGTTGGAGCCACCGGTGAAACTCGTCGGGCACCCGCTCCACTAGACTCACCATGTCGGCCCCGGTCATCAGGTACTCCTCCAGGATCATCTTCTCGCTCACGCCCGTCAGCAGTCGGTGGAGCCGCACGTATTCCGCGCATTTCACCTTCACCCGCAGGCCACTGGCGAAGCGGACCACGAACCCTTCACTGTTCTCCCAGTCGAGCGTCCGCAGTGACGTCACATCGGTCACGCCCTCATGTTTCTTGGCCACGGGAAACCCAATATCGGTCAGCGGAAATTCGCGCCCCGTGGCGGTGTCGATGATCGCCAGCAACACTAACTCGCGTCGCTTCCCATAGTTCACGACGATACGATTCTCTGGATAGATAATCTCAAACAGATAGGTCAGCCGCCGATCCAGACTAGACAGGTCGTAGGTACGGAGTAGCTCGGTCGCGATTTGTGACTGTGGACTCTCGAAACTGCCACGTGTGGAGATGTAGGGTTCGTCGTCGAGCCAATAGAGAATTCCCAGCGAGCCGTCGAGCTTCTCGTAGACCTCGAACGGTTCGTCGGGGAGCTGCTCCACCTGCTCCAGATTGAAAAACTTGGTGAAGGGGCGTGCGAGAATGGTCCCCTCATGGTCGGCGATTAAGCCTCGGCAGGTCAGCGTGGCGTGATTCCAGAGGCCCGCATACTGCGCTCTAGCCGTATAGTTATAGATGTGCAGCGGCGCGGTCGGATGCGGGCGCACGGAGATGTACCCCTCCTCCACCATTTGGCGCAGTTCGGCCAGCTCATGGACGTTGGTGACGATTTTCATATCCGTGGGCAATAGCATGAAGTTCAGCCAAAGTGTAATTGCCGACGGATTGGAGCGGGTCGCGAAACAGAGAGGACACCCATCAGGGACCAGCTCCACCTGATTCGTCATGTCGACCCCGGTCATCAGGTACCCCTCCAGGATCATCTTTTCGCTCATTGGCGGACATGCGCATTCCCGGTTACGTTTTCTCACTGGCTTGTCCCAACGTCCCGTGCTACCGTTGCCCGACCAATCTTGATGGTGTGGAGGTAGCGGATGTGGACGAGGAAGGTGAGGTTTCTCTTGGGTAAAACCCTGATCATTGTTGTCCTGTTGTTTCTCAATGCCTGTAGCGCGCAGAAGTCTTCCGTGGACGATGCGTTCCTCGTTGATGGCAAGGACCCATTTGATGACGCATTCTTCGCCGATTCGCCAAAATGGGACAGCTCTGTCCTAGAACAGAGCGAAGTGCTCTCTTCAACAAAAGCCACGAAAGAGTGGGATGAACAGGTGAAACAGTTGGAGGAGCCGAAAACTTTTCAGGAAAAGGCCGAAGAAGCACTCTTCAGCACCGCCCTCATTGGCGGGATGGTGGCGAAGATGATCTTTCTGCCGTTCTTAGGATTGTGATGACAGGACTCGGCGCGCGGTGTGAGTGCCCACGAGAAAGATCACCAGCGCGCCGGTAATACAGCCGCTGCCGCACAGATACATGGCGCTGAAGCCAATCTGAGTGGCGATGGTGCCCATCAGTATCCCGCCAAGTCCCATGCCCAAGTCGAGCCCTTGGCCAAAGGTGCTCATGCCCAACCCGCGCCGTTCGGGCGAGAGCCGATCAATCATAAACGCGCTCAGCCCTGGTTGCGCGAGGCCGAATCCCAGGCCGTAGAGAATCACTCCGAGATAGAGAAACGGGATGCTCGGCGCGTAGGCGAGCACCAACAACGCGAGAAGCGCGGACCCTAATCCTGGGATAATGACGGCTGCCCGTCCATGTTGGTCGCTGACGCGAGCAGTGAAGAATCGCGTACTCAGCAAGGCAAGCGCGTACGTCGAATACAGATACCCAGCGTTTCGCATCCCAAGGGTCCGCGCATAGAGGGGCAGGAACGTCGTGTACGACGTGAACGTCATATACAAAAGTGAATTGACGGTCATGGGAAACAGCGCCTCGCGGGCGAACCACGGACGACGCTGCACCAGGGGCAAGGGCGTATGCAGTTCGCGCATGCCGAGACTGAGCAGGCATCCGAGAAACGCGAACCCGGCGGCGGTGAAAAACAGCAGCGCGAAGTTCTCTGGCCACTCCAGGGTGCCCGCCAGCCCTGGCATCACAGCAGCGAGCTGTTCTTCAATGGGATGCAGCGTCGTGCTGCTCATCAATCCCAACGCCAGTGGAGGAATGATGCCCATTGCCAATGGACTGACCAGCCCCCAATAACTGGCGGCTTCTCCACGACGCGCGGCGGGAGCCACATCAGCGAGATAGGCACCCGATGCCGTGGTGAAACAGCCCAACGCTATGCCATACACAAGACGCAGCGCGAAAAGCACGACAAGACTCAACGCCCAGGCGTGCATCACCGCCATGCACGCGAAGACGCCCGCGGCCACACTCATTAGCCGCACGCGCCCATGCTGATCGACCCAGCGCCCGGCGAACGGTTTCACCACGCAGGCGACCAAACTCGACAGCCCGATTAAGAAACCGACATCAGCCTCTCGGCCACCCAGATGTGTGATGTAAAACGGCAAGGTCGGAAAGAAAAAGAAGAAACTCGAAAAGTAACCAAAGGTGACGAGACACAAGAGGACGAAATCGCGGGTGAAGAGAGACGGCGGGGTGACGAGTGAAGATGCTAATTGAGAGGGAAGGCCGAGGGCGGGTACTTCTGTGGGAGATTCGGTGTTTTTCATGGTGGAGCTAGGCAACTGGCACGCCAATCGCACGCAAGATGGCCTTCTCGATTTCGGTCATCCGTGTTGCTGAGAGGGTTCCTCCCAGCGCGCGGGGCAAGAGGCGGTCACGTTGGAGCGTCGTGATCTGTTCACATTTGACAACGGAAGGATGCGCGAGGCCGCCTTCCCCCGCGCGTAATCTGACATGCGTTGGTGCCTCACGTAGCACCGTCGAAATCGGGACAACAATCACGTCACTTGCCAGGCGATTACGGGAGTCAGGTGACATCACAAGTGCTGGACGCCGTTTGCCTCGGGGTTCGTCAGGGATTCTTACCCAGTAAAGATGCGCTCGACGTGGGTACGAGTCGGCTGGCGTCACTTGCCTGACTCCCCCCAGCCGTGGCGAACAGTCTCATCACCAAGAGCGGCCCATGCGGTATCCTCGGCGACTTCTTCCTGGTCTAAAGCGCGGTAATATCGCTCAATCGCTTGGTCAAGCGCTGCTTGTCGATGGTGTCGGAGCCAGGAGGCAAGCGCCTGCTCGAAGACGGCACTGCGACTCAAGTCGCCCGCGAGTCGAGCAACCTCTTCCAGGATATCCTCCGAGACCGAGACTGATACTTTTTTCTTCGCGTGCATCATGGCGAGACACTATCCGACTTGAAAATCTTCCTCAATGACGCAATCACCTAATCGCCCGATGCTTCAATGAAGCAATTTTCGGCGGTGGCAAAGCGTAGTGCTCTATGCTCTAATCCCCGCGCAGGAGGGGTTATGATCGAAACACTCAAAGACAAAACCGCGATTGTTGGCGTTGGTCACACGGAATATTCCAAGGACTCTGGCCGTAGCGAAATGAGCCTTGCCGTCGAGGCGATTCGCAACGCGATCGCCGACGCTGGCCTCAAGCCCAGCGATATTGATGGCATCGGCAAATACACAATGGACAATAACGACCCAGTCGATATCGCCGCGAACCTGGGCATTCCACGGCTGCGATTTTTCGGCGAGGTCGCTTACGGGGGCGGTGGTGGCCCCGTGGGCTCGATTCTGCTGGGCGCGATGGCCGTCGCCACTGGCATGGCGAACTGTGTGGTCGCGTTCCGCGCGATGAATGAACGATCCGGTCGTGGCACGCCACGGTATGGGCAAGCCTCGGTGCGACGTGGAGCTTCTGGCGCGGCGGCGTATCAGGAGCCGTATGGCCTGTTCACGCCCGCGCAGATGGTGGCCCTCGCCGCGCGTCGGCACATGCACCTCTATGGCACCAAGAGCGAACACTTTGGCGCGATCTCCGTGGCGTGCCGCACGCATGCGCAAAATAATCCCAACGCCGTGATGCGCAATCGGCCGATTACCATTGAGGATCATCAGAACTCGCGCATGATCGCCGACCCGTTGCATCTGCTGGACTGCTGCTTGGAGACCGATGGTGGAGCCGCCGTTGTCATTACCTCAGCCGAACGGGCCAAAGACCTCAAGCACAAACCGATCTCGATTATGAGTGGCGCGTTTGGAGCGGGCGAGTGGAACATGCACCGCGTGGTGAAAAACATTGAGAACGCGGAGACGGAGTCCACCGTGGTCGGCAAAGACCTCTTCGCCCGTGCGGGGGTGACCCACAAGGATATTGATGTGTGTTTCCTCTACGATCATTTCACGCCGCTGGTGCTGTTTGCCTTTGAGGAGTTGGGCTTCTGCAAGCGCGGTGAGGGTGGTCCCTTCGTCTCCGATGGCAAGCTGCTTCAAGCCACCGGCTCGCTGCCGTTCAATACCAGCGGCGGCAACCTGTCTGAAGGGTATATCCACGGCATGGAGAACATTATTGAATCGGTCCGCCAACTGCGCGGCCAGGCGATCAATCAGGTCAAGGATGCGGAAATCTCTCTGGTGACATCAGGCAATGGCGTGCCCAACACGGCGATGATTCTGCACGGATAACGTTTGCAAGGAGGAAGTCATGTCAGAGCCAGGAATTTTCGAGATTATGCATTCCACGCGCGCGATGCGCCGTCTCAAACCCGATCCGATTCCAGAAGCCACGCTCAAGAAAATCGTTGACGCAGGCATCCGCGCCCCCAGCGGCGGCAACGCGCAGGACTGGGCGTTCGTGCTGGTGCGGGACCCAGAGCTGAAGCGGTTTCTCCGTGACTATTACTGGAACACGTGGCAAACCTTGCGCGCGCAAAGTTCGCTCTCCTCAATGGAAGGTGTCCCGCCAGCGCAGATACGGATGTACAACGCGGCGTCCGATCTCGCGGCGAATCTCGACCAAGCGCCGGTGATCCTCCTGGCATGTGTGGAGCAGGAATATCCCCCGGTCGCGTCGCTGAACAAGCGGGCCAGTAAGCTGGCGATCTATGGGTCGATCTTTCCGGCGGTGCAAAATATCCTCCTCTCCTGCCGCGCGCTCGGCATTGGCGCGACGCTCACCACGATCCACAGCTTCTTTGAGGATACCTTGAAGCAACGGCTCGGGATTCCTGAGACGAAGGAAGTCGCGGCGATGATTCCGATGGGCTATCCGCAAGGGAAGTTTGGCCCGGTCTCTCGTCGACCCGTTGAAGAGGTGATCCACTGGGATCGGTGGGGGAATCAGCGGAAATAAGGCTGTCGCCAGGGAGCGTGACGTTCCGGTCTGTTTTGCGGGCCAGACGGTCGCGCTTTCAGGAAAGAAGAACTCTCACGTCGGAGTGAGGAATGTATGAACACGATTACTGAAATTGAAACCGCCATTGAGCGGTTACCGACACCGCAAGTGGAAGAACTGACCGCGTGGTTGGAATGGCATCGTGCGCGGAGAGTGACATCGCAAGCTGCTGAGGCTTGGCTCAAACGGGCACGGGGAGCTGCTCTGCCAAATGTGACGACGGCGGAGGTAATGGCGCTTACGCGTGGTGAGGAATGAGCGGCATCCTTTTCGATACGAACGTGCTACTCGACATCGCCACGGCGGATCCGGTCTGGCTTGGATGGTCAGAAGGACAGTTGCGCGCCGTCGCTGCGCAGGGGCCCATTCTCATCAATCCGATCATCTACGCGGAACTCGCACCGGCTTTCGCTACGCAGTCTGATCTCGACCGCTGGCTCGACCCAGCGGTCTTTCAATGGCTCCCGCTGCCTTATGCCGCCGGTTGGCTGGCTTCGCAAGCGTTTGTGAAGTACCGGCGCGCGGGTGGAAAAAAAAGCTCCCCGTTGCCCGACTTCTACATTGGAGCGCACGCTGAAGTTGAGAAGCTGACACTGGCGACCCGAGACGCCACGCGGTATCGCACCTATTTCCCTAGTGTCTCGCTCATTACTCCGTAGTGAGTCTTCTGGGAAATGCTCCACACATCAGGGCGCATTCACGTTTTCTGCAGGTGTTGCCTAAGGTTTTCCACTCGGTCGCCCACGCCTTCTTGCTCAGTTGCCGGCGCCAGAGCGGTGGTTGCGGCCTGTGGAGCTGCGGCAACATCACCCACCAGCCCCGACAAACTATTCCCTTTGAGCCCAA
Source organism: Klebsiella pneumoniae (assembly GCA_945865755.1). Lineage (GTDB taxonomy): Bacteria > Desulfobacterota > Binatia > Bin18 > Bin18 > JABFSC01. The sequence continues at coordinate 6,419 of CAMBFS010000050.1, read as the reverse complement.
TCTCCGCCAGCAGCGCATCGACGAGCGGCTGTTGCGCACGGTAGGTCAACGCGGCGTTGACCGCTTGATCCGCGAGACTGCCACCGCCTATGGAACCGTTGGGCGCACCGTCCGCGTTTGTATGTCCACCGCCCCGGTTCAACCCATCCACCTGAATGATCTTGATCCCGTCGATTTTCTCGATGGGCTTGACCGACGCCTCAATGATTTGCGGCAGCGCCTGCAGCAGCGCCAGTTTGATTTGCATGCCGACCTGTTCGGGGGAGAGCTTGTTGATCGCGTCATTGAGCAGCGCTTTGCCCTCGGCCTCGACTTGGTAATTGCGTAGATTCGCCTCGGCGCGGATGCGGATCGCTTCCGCATGGTTTTCGGCGGCGTCCTTCTCGGCGGCGGCGGCGACTTTCATGCCAATCGCCTGCTGCTGCGCCTGCTTGTCGGCTTCCACCAACGCCACTTCCTTCTCGCGCTGGGCTTCCGCTACCGCGCCCGCGGTCAGGACCAACTGCTCGGCTTTCACCGTCTCCGCTCGTGCTTCGTTGGCCCGCGCCTCGGCCTGCGACTGTTCCTCGGATTTCTTGGCGACCATGATCGCTTTTTCCTGATTGGCGATCTCCGTCGCCCGCGCTTGTTCAATCTCCGCGATTTTCACCGAGCGCTCGGCGTCAATGTGCTTCTGTCGCACCGCGAGATCACGCGCGACCTCGGCTTCCTTGATTTGCCGTTCAGCGGTGATGCGCGACTGTTCGGCTTCCTGTCTGCGCTGGGCTTCGTTGGTGGCGACCTGGGCCTTTTGCTCCGCCTCGCGCACGGCCACCATCTGCTGCTGCTCCAGCGTGGCGAAGCGCTGATCCTTCTCGATCGTGAGCTTTTGCTGGGCCGTTTCGTAGTTTTTCTGCGCGATATCAACCTGCGTGGTTTGCTCAATCTCGTTGCGTTCCCGCGCGCGCTTCTGCGTCTCTTGTGTCAACCGCACCAGCCCCTCGGCGTCGAACGCGTTGTCCGCGTTGAAAAACTCCTTGGGCGTTTGATTAAAGTTGGTCAGCGAGACGCTCTCCAACTCCAGCCCGTTTTTCGTCAGGTCCTCCGCCACCGCATTCTGCACCGCCTGAATAAAATCCTGCCGCTTGTCGAGCAGCTCCTGCATGATCATCGAAACTGAGGCCGCACGCAGCGAATCGACGAACTTGTCCTCAATCAATTCCTTCAGCGCTTCCGGGTCCAAGGTGCGTTGCCCCAAGGTCTGCGCGGCATTGGCGATCCCCTCCACGGTGGGGATCGTGCGCACGAAGAAAGCCGCCACCACATCGACGCGCATGCGGTCCTTGGTGAACAGACTCTCCTTGCCCGCGCGATGCACTTCGAGCTTGAGGGTGTTCATGTTCACCCAGATCATCTCGTGAAACACCGGCAACCGTAACGCGCCGCCATCCATCACGACTTTCTGCCCGCCGAGACCGGTACGGACAAACGAACGTTCCTTGGAAGTCCGTGTGTACAGCCGTGACAAGATGAACAAGATCGCGAGCAGACCGACCAGACCGATACCGGCCAGGACCGCCATTTCCATGAGATTCGCCATTATTCTTATCTCCTTTATGCGAGAGCCGTGCGGAGGTCGCGTTACAGCAGATCGGGTTTGGGGTTGTGTATCGCCTGAAAGCGGGTGCCCGACACGCGGCGCACCAGCAAGACCGAATCACTGAGCATGAAGGTGATCTCCGCGTTGTCAGGCTCGACCATGACGTAAATAGTCTGCCCATGTTCGGTGTGCACCTTCGCCTGCGCCGGATACCCTTGCCGCGCGGTGCCGCCCACCACCGCCGCTACACGTCCCACCAACGTATCCAGCGATACGGCGTAGGTCTCATCCTTCGGCATGACTTTCGCCACGACCCCACCGAGCAGGTGCACGAAAGGCAGCGCCACCAGAAACGCCACCGGCGCGGAGAGCACGACCGGCAACATCGTTCCAGCCGCACGAAAAGCAATCAGATTGAGACTGAAGCCAGACAGCGCAAAGCCCATCAGAAAAATCACCAGCACCACCAGTGCCGGGACCTTGCCCAAATGCAGCCAGCCCAGCCCACTCACGAAGGCGCTAGGCACCGCATCCGTTGGGTCCTCAAACGCGCCGTCCAGCCAGTGCGAAGCGCTGACCCCAATCAAGAGGGCAACACCCTCAAGCGCCATGACAAGAACGAGCAGCACTGTCGCGCCGATGAATGGCCACGACTCAGGTGCAAAAAAGATGCTCATAAGCGCGTATGCTCCCCGTGCCCGCGGTTACTTGCCGGGCCGCGCGGCTTTGAGTCGTGCGAGTTTTTCTTCAATGCGATGAGCACGGAGCAAATCCTCCAATTCTTTCACCTTGGCCGCATCCGTGGTGGAGGCCGAAGTCAGACCGACCATACCGGTGTGTGTGGCGAGGATACGATCAAACGCCGAACTCGCGGTATCAACTCGTCCTTGCGTGGTTGGTGCGCCGTCGGACCGCCCCGGCATACGCGCGCGCGTGGCGCGGGCCGCGAGAAACTCCTGTAACGCCTGCTCCATCTCGCGGTTCTTGGCGAGCAGAGCGGCCATATAGCTTGCCAGCTCCTCGCCCCGCTCTTGTTGCTCCGCCAGCGACTTTTGCAAGACCGGTATTTGATCCTCGATATTGATCTGGCGCTCGACTCCCGAGCGCGCGAGATCCTCGCGTCCGTGGTTCAACGCGGTTTCCACTTGCGTCGAAAGGTGTTCATGCTCAGTGTTGAGCTTGTGCAAGTGCGTGGTCACCAGGTACTTGCCCGCCTCGGCTTTGCCGAGCTCGGCACGCACCTCGTCGATCACCTGTTCGACTTCGCGGATGGCCTGCGCCATGATGGCTTCGGGCGCGGCGTCTTCCACCGCGTCGAGCAGCGCGTGCGCACTGCCGCTGATGATACGTGTGACTCGGCTCGCTATGGAATCGGGCATGGCGGTTTCTCCTTCAGGGATTCACAATGGATGAGCCGCAGATCGGCCAATCTAGAGCGGCGTGACCAACAGCGACAGCACCCGCGCCGTATCGACCACCACCGTCTTTTCGCGAAACTTCGCCGTGCCGTTCTCCATGACGATCACATCGCGGTATTCGCCGACGCTGAACACCTCGGTGTGCCCGTACTCAATGGCGTCGAGCATCGTGCGATACACCACGAAATTCGCCGAGGCGCGCACCGTGCCATCGTCGTGTGGTGTCACGTTGAGTGAGCTGACGATATGCCGATAGCCGTGCGGCGCGTAGATGTTGGCCTTGCGATGGGCCACGACCCGGTCGCGGAGCATGCCGCGACTATCGCAGTAGACCATCGCGATGGGCCACTCCTGCTCGGCGTTCTCGCGGGGCATGATCTGATAAAGACACGGCTCGGTAAAGAAGTCCGGCCACTCTTCCAGCCGATCATTGTCGATGCAGCGCACGTAAGCCGCCAACAACTCATCTACCGCGACACGTAATTCTCGCGCGTCCATGTTTGCTCCTTTATCGTTGGTGCTGGAATGCCCATCAACTCTCGGTAATACCGCCAGAACCCCCGAATGGCCGTTTCGGATACCAGGCTTTCCTCATCGCCGATCCCACGCCCGCCCATCGCGACCAGCGAGGCGTGATGCTGATCGCGGATAATGGCCTGCTGGACCAACTCCGCGGCGTGACCGTCTTCCATTGAGATCAATCCCGCTGGTCCCACGAGATTGGCTTGTTTACGACGGATCGCCAGCATCTCGGCGTCATCATCCGCATACCCAAAGAAGGTGAAAATCAGCTCGAACTGGTCGAGTCCACGCGGGATGATGTGCCGGACCGCCAGCGTATTCTGGATTTGCTGCACAACCAGTGAAGGAAAGATCGTCTGAATCATCAGCCCCGGAAACTCCGGTCGGCCTTGCAACAGCGAGGGATCGGCGAGCGAGTATTTCTCCTGATACGAGCGAATCTCGGCTTCTTTGTAAGCAGTCCGTTCCTCCGCGTCCGAGCGACGGTAGGCGTGCAGCGCGCCGTGGCGACATTTGGCGTCCATCGCCATCCCCCCACCTTGCGAGGAGCGATACGTACCAAAGGTGGCATGAAACAAATGGAGGAGACTCGCATGATAGGGGTCGCGCACGTTCTCGGCGTACAATTTCCAGTTGGCGCGAATGAACTGCCGTCCGTTGCCGAGCACACGAATCGGACGAGTGAAGACTTCATCCAGGGTCGCCCGCATTTGTGGTCCGAGATAATCGTCCAGCGGTTCGACGGTCGCGTCGAAGGAGGCGAAGATCAACCCCTTGTAGGTCGCGACCCGCAGTTTTCGCAGGGAGTGTTGCGCGGGTTGAAAATCGTCGGAATAGCCGGGTGCTCCGCCAATGCCTTTGCGGAACGGCACGCCGATGAGATTGCCCGCGAGATCATAGCTCCATTGGTGATAGACACAGACTTGGGTCGCGCGATTGCCGCGTGGCTCGCGGCAGACGAGTGACCCGCGATGGGCACAGCGATTGACGAAGGCGTGGAGCGCGCCGTCTTTATCGCGCGTGACCACGACGGGCGTGTCACCGATGAAAGTGGCCTTGAAGTCTTGCGGGTTGGGGACTTCGGCTTCCAGCGCCACATAGCTCCAGATTGGTCCACGGAAAATCCGCTCTTGCTCTTGGGCATAGAGCGCGGGGTCGAGGAAGACTTGGTAGGGAACGTGAATATCCGCATCGTCCGGCCAGGGACAAGAAACGGACCCGTTCACGGTGCCATTCACGGGAATTGTGGTCATGGTCGCCTCCTTGGGGTTCGTGCGTGGTAACGAAAGTTGGGGGGCGAAAAACCTCGTGACAACCGCCCCTGATTTGTGGTCTGATAGCACCTCAAAGGAGGGAAAGGCAATGATTCATCCAAAAAAAGTTGGCCATGTGGTCTTGAAAGGACGCGATCTCAAGAAGCTGGAGCAGTTCTACACCGAGGTGCTGGGCTTCGAGGTGGTGACGAGGCTGGACCGCCCGCGTGGTATTCGCGGCGTGTTCTTCTCGTTGGGGACACAGCATCACGATCTCGCCGTCTTGGAAGTGCCGTCGGACGCCGAGCCGGTGAAGGCGCAACAAGTGGGGCTTCATCATGTCGCCTTGCAGGTCGGCGGGTTCGAGGAGCTGAAGGAATGCTACCGGACGCTGAAGGCGCACAACATTCCGATGAGCACGGTCGATCACTTCATCACCAAGAGTATCTATTTCGCCGATCCCGAAGGAAACGGCATCGAGCTGTATTGTGATGAGGGCACGGATGGCCTGGAGCGCATTCGTCGCGGCGACGCGGCGGCGTTTGGGCCGTTGAATTTGGAGGCGTGAGAACAAGGAGGAAGCACGTATGAACACCCAACAGTTCACCATTGAACCGTCCGAAGTCGCCTGGAAAACCCTACCACTGGATGGTGGGGGTGAAGTCCGATTGCAGATGTACCTCAAGGGCGCGGATGACGGACCGGAGGCCATTCATGCCCGCATTTCCGAGGGCTATGAAGTGGAGCCGCATTTTCACTTGGCGGCGCAGTTTCAATTGTTGCTCGAAGGGTCAATGGAGTTCCCGGTCTTTCGGTTGGATGCGCCCGCCGTGCATTACACGGAGCACAACGTGCCGTATGGGCCGTTCAAGGTCAGCGGTGGCCACAGCATGCTGGTGCTGCACACCAAACCCGGTGGCGTCATTATGATGCGCGACAAGGAGCGCCGTCGCCAAGCCAACACGCGGGGACGAGAATTCACCTGTTGCGCGCACGAGGTCGAATGGGAGCCGCTGCCTGGGCATGAAGGCGCGCGTCGCAAGGTGTTGATTCCCGCGAGTCGTGGCCCCTCCGTCGAAATTCTCGAATGTCCGCCAGGGATGCGGTTCGCGGCGGGAGCCCCGGCGTATGGGCGGTATGAAGTGGTGCTGACCGGAGCCGCGTCGGCTGACGGGAAACAGCTTGGACCCAAGGGGTTGCGGTTCGTGGCGGCGGGTGAACAGGCGTCCGCGCTGACCTGTGGCCCCCAGGGTGCGACGTTGATCGTGCTGACGTTTGATCGTGACGCGGAGAAGAGCTACGGCGGGAGTACGGAGGAGATGCTGGCGCGGATGGAACGGTAGGGCCGCCTGGCGATCTGGAAAAATGAAACGCGACAGAGGAGGACGTCAGAATGGCCTATACACTTATGACCTGGCAAAACGCGGTCCGTGCTCACCTTGATGGCTGGAAACAACGCATGGAAGGTGTCGGCGTCACGTCGCTCTACAACTCCCTGTCCGCGGCGACCCTGTGGCCGGTGGTGCAGGCGGCTCAGGGTGGAGAGTGGGCAGCCATCGGCGCCTTGGGGGCGGTTGTTGCCGGAGTGGGAAGCAACCTGGTGGCAAGCCGCATCCAAGGGTGGAAAGACGAAGCCGATGGGGCACG
>CAMBFS010000049.1 GCA_945865755.1 Klebsiella pneumoniae | reverse complement strand
CCGGTGCCACGTTGACCAGTTCGGCCGGGGACGCTGCCGAGTCCTCAAGATGTGATTCGTTGGGAGTCATCCCACGGTTGTAAGACATTGCCCGTCCGCTGTCACCCCAGAAGGCCCATCATAATGAAGTTTTTTCACAACCTCTGAGGGGACAGCACGATCTGGCGGTTTTGGGGAAACTTGTCACGATACAACGCTGGCCGGAGGAAAAACGCCTGTGGATTCGGCACGGTGGCCTGGCTCTTCAACGGCGCCACAAACCACACGCGCCGCAAAAAATCTGGACTAAAGAACACCTCTTGGTCCGCCGGGGTCCAGGCTTGCGGTCGATAGGCATCATGGATGTCGTAACTCATAATATCTTCGGGAATGTCCCAGGAGAGAAATATGTGGGCCTCGTAGCCTTTGTTGCCCACGCTCGGCGTGGTCACCTGAGCGGTGCGGTCCTCGACGTAATTGAGCACGCCCTGAGCGTCATACTCTTCGATCCGTAACGGAAAGAACGTCTGTTGATCCAACCAGTAGAGGATTTTCGGCGCATAATACCCAGGAATCCAATCCTCCCGCGTCCGCGCCTCGACCACGTAGCAGGGCACGCCCCCTTCAGGCGTGTACGCCGGGTAGTCGCGCCCCATGATCTTGAGCGCGTGTGGAGCCGCCTCGGAGAGCGACCCATCCGAGGCGGTCAGGGTGATGGAGGTCCGTGTCCGCGGAAAGCGCACCGTCTCATAGAGGACATCCGTCCCAAGGATGCGCCAGTGAAATTCCCAGGCGTCGCGATTCAAGAAGTTTTCATACCCCAAGGCAAACCCCGGGGCTTTGTCCTGGCGGCGGGGTTGCGGTTGGCGGCGCACCCGGCGGAGCTCGGGGGAATAGATAAACAGATCGAGCCGCGTCTGGTGCTGCTGATCCGTCCGGTAGAGGGTATACAGCGATTGCCGGCCATGGCGCTCGGCGGGGGCAATCGTCTGAAACAGCCATTGGGTATACCACTCCCCCGGTGGAGTCTGAATTTGGCCGAGCAATCCCTCCGGAGTACGATACGACACTAAGCCGATGGCCTGAGCGGTGGTGAGGTAGCCGTTGGCGGAGATCGTGCCATAGTCCTCCATTAGCACGCAGTTCCGACGGGGCATGTGGGCATACTCGGTCGAGAGGAAGCCCATCTCTTCGGCGGTATACGGCGCGGCGTAGGGATAGGACTCAGCCGGCAGGTAGGGAAACGTCGGGTGGCGCGGGGAGTCGGCACGAAGATCCACGTTGCGCAGCTCTTCTTGTGAGAGTTCGTCCACGTTTCGCCAGGTCCGCTGTTCCGCTACCCCAATACCACTCGTTGTGGAGAACAACAAAAGAAACGCCGCAATGAATACCTTTGCTGCCGTGCCTGTCTGCGCTTGCATATACCGACCCTCCATGTCGCGACTGATCCCCGAATCGTGTCCTGCCTCTGGTGAGCTGTCCCGTCCCTGAGGTGCTCATCCCCCCGGAGCGTGTCAGAGTCATGCCCGGATGGCAACCGCCACACGGTCCAGCTTCCCCGCTGGCCCAGACCTCTGGTATACTCCGGCCAGTCGCGGAGACGATACCGTGTCTTGGTGTTCTTGAGCTTCACCCCTCACGATTCCCCGCTTTTCGTCGCCGTGACTCTTGCCGCGACCAAGCCGAAGAGCAGACAGACCGAGCATAAGGAGGAAGATCATGGCCACAGGACAGACAGTCACTTACAGTTTTAACCACCGGCATCTCATCGTTGATGACGTGCCGAAGACCGTGGCCTTCTACGAGGGTACGCTAGGCGCGAAGAAAGTCCAGGCACTGGAGTTTCGTGGCATCCCCATTGTTCGCTTGGAGCTGGACGGATTGCCGCTCACCATCTCGCAACCGATTCACGCTGGAGTGGGCGATCATATTGGTCTTGCGGTTGATGACTTTGACGCGGCGGTGACTGAGCTGCGTGACAAAGGCGTGGAGTTCATCGTCGCGCCGACAGACATAGGCTTTGCCAAGTTTGCCTTTATTAAAGACGCGGCTGGGACAACGTTAGAGGTCATCCAGTTCATAAAGCAAAGCTGACACAGGAGGGGGAACCAGCGCGCGGGAAATGAAATTGCTTTCCCCGATTCCCCGTTTCGCCGATTCCCCGTTTCTGTCCCGCTCTTGCCCGAATTCCTACGATTTACACGTCGATCCGATACACCTTCGCGGCGGTGTCATGCACGATCAAGCGGCGGTCATTATCCGAGAGATTGTTGAACGTGCTGTTGATGAAATCCTGTGACCGTGGCCAGGTGGCGGCGGTGTGCGGATAGTCGGACGACCACATGGCGTTGCCCGGTCCATAGATGTCCATCGTTTTGATGAAGATCGGCTCGTTAATGAACGTGGCGTACACCTGCCGCTTGATATACTCGCTGGGTTTCATGGCCAGCTTCACGCCAGCGAGGGCTCCCAGACGACTGTGGACCATGTCCATCCGCCACATGAGATAGGGCATCCAAGCCACATCGTTCTCAGCCGAGATGATCGTCAGCTTGGGAAACCGTTCCAGCACGCCACCCAGGACAAACACCGTCAGCGAGCGTTCCACTTCGTGGTGCAGTGTGGAAGCCTGAAGCGCGAGGTTGCCACTGAAGAAATCGACGCCCGTTCCTTTCCGTCCAGTCAGGACATGCAGGGAGAGCGGGAAGTTCGCGTCCTGCGCCGCCGCCCAGACGGGATGATAGTCGGGATGGTTGTACGGCTTCTCCTCGGGAGCTTCCGCCCAAATCATCGCCCCACGTATCCCTTTCTTAGCGATCCGTGCGAGTTCCGCCACCGCCGCCGGAATGTCCTCTAGTGTGAGCAATCCCAAAGGCAGTAGCCGTTTGGGATTGTGGCTACAATAGTCAACGGCCCAGTCGTTGTAGGCGCGGAAACAGGCGGTTCTGAGTTCCACATCATCCAACATGTAGAGCGGCATTCCCATGGAGGTGTAGATCACCTCAGCGATGACACCGTCGCGGTCCTGGTCTTTCAGGCGGGCGGCTGGATCCCAGACGCTAGCCGGGGCACCCTCCATGCCCTTTTTGTTGTGTTCGGGCAATTGGTCCGACGGGACCCCCGCGCCAAAGAAAGCGGCCACGGGAAAGGGGTTGATATTTTCACAGACGAAGAACTCGCCATCTCTACCATTGAGCCCCCGTACCGTATGAGGCGCGCGATCACGGAACTTCTTATCCAGCCGCTCGCCCCACATGGCTGGTGGCTCAACAAAGTGTGAGTCCGCCGAAATGATACCGTAACTTGCCATAATTCACCCTCCTTTAGGATAAAGTTATCAGTTGTCAGTCATCAGCTTTCATTTGTATGTTCCGCAATCGTCAATCCCAAATCCGCAATCCCAAATCCGCAATCTATTTGAGCGCTTCAATCACCTCATCCGCCGTACACACGGTCGTCAAGAACGAAAGAATGCCGCCAAGGATCACGCGATGGGCTTCCTCGCTGGTCGCGGCGCAGCAGTCGTTGGGAATGATGATCGAGTAGCCGCGGTCGGCCCCGTCGCGGGCGGTCCCTTCGACCACACCGTCGGTGGCGATGCCGGTCAGCACCAGATGCGTGATGTCTTGCGCCTGAAGAATGCCTTCCAACGGGCTCGCATAAAACGAGCTGACCCGCGTCTTCGTGATGACCCAATCCGATGCTTTCGGCGTAAGGTCGACGTGGATTTCCGCACCCCAGGTCCCTTCCCGCAACGCCTGTGCTTGTTTGATGGCTTGGAGCACTCGGATGTTTCCCGGCAGGTCCGCATAATCGGGTCGATAGACATGCCGCACGTGAATGACCGGCACCTGCGCCGCTCGCCCAGCGTCCATCAGTTTATTGATGTAGCCGAATACATTTTTTTCCTTGATCGCGCGGGGCATCGCGCCGCCAGTGAGGGCACCACCAAACTTGCCGTCTTCATGCACGATGTCGTTTTGGCAATCCATGACCAGAATCGCCGTCTTGCCCTTTGGCAGAGTGGGAATACTCATCTTGTGATCTCCTTCTTGAAAAAGATGGGGCCGGGGAGGAGGAAGAACTAGAATCGGATACGGCGTACAGTACGCCAGTTGCGTTGCCGATGTCAACGAATTCGACTTGCTGTAGGGTTCGAGAAAATCCAGTCTCATCACCCCTTCAATCTCTGGCTATTCATGAGCGCGGCTTCTTACTGGACGAGGGTTTCCGTCTCTTTGGGTACTTTGAAGGCCTAGCTTCTTGAATTTTCTCGCGCCGCCCCTTCTGTGCCGTGCGAGAGAGATCCAGGATCAAGTGATGACACCGAAATGGGCCGGACGCGAAATCCGCTCGCGCGAGATCACGAAAATGATCGGAAACCCGATGTTGCCGTGCGGTCAAGGTTGGGTGCGGCAGGAGCTGACAGGAGAGAGATTGGGCGATGTGGTGAAAAACTCGCTGTGGAGAGCCGTGCAACAGGTAGCCCAACATTGCCCCACTATTCACGTAAGGCGCATAGCGACCTGTGAGAAAATTATCTCGCACGCCTCGTATATAGTCGGCAACCGCACCATCACCGCGGAGAAATTTGGCCTCCACTGGCCACATGATCCTGGGATTGTGACGGAGAAAAAAGGCGAGATCATACGCTGGAGGCTGAGCCGGTGCCGGTTGACGGGTCGCGTATTCATAGGGGCCGTGTTGAACATCATACGGCTCGTTTCCAGAGAGGTGCCGACGGATGTGGGGCTCAAGAAGCTGCGTAATAGCGCGTTCTTCCGCATTGGCCTCCGTAATATCAATGTGAACGAAGACTTCCGCGACGAGGGTATCACATCCACACCATAATGCTGTTAGCATTGTGTTGACGGCGTCTTCTGACCACATCCTCGCCAACTCGGTATACTCTGGCATGTCAGGCCATTGGAGGTCGAGAATGGTACGAGCCCGTTCCCCCTTATGTTGTCCGCGCCGCACCTGTATCCCACCCTCGCGTCTCTTGCCACTGGATAATTTCTTGGCTTACTTCGTCCGCATCCCGTAGCGCGATGGAGCGACTCCAATAACGTGCCTGGTCAAGTTTGACGATGAAGAGTGTGGGTATCCGCTTGCCCTCATAATCAAGCACGTCAAAGACCCGAGCCACACGACGAAAACCGATGCCCTGCCCCGACTCCGCTACTAGGAGACGAGATATTTGCTGTAACCGCTCAACCAGCAAGCTCCCGTTCATCGTCTCAACAGCAATGGCTCTTCGTCCCGGCCAGTCAAGATGAATGGCAACGAGACGAACCGGGAGACGTAACTCCGTTGCTTCCTCGAATACTGTCGCGCAGACCGATTTTTTCTCCCCGAAACCGGCACGAAGCACCCGGAGGAACCACTCGCAGTAGTCGTGGAGTTCCGACTTGCTTTCACCTGGGTCGCTACGCCTCCCGGTAGGTAATCGTCCAGGAGAGTCCTCCCCACCTTTGAAATCAGGAAGAGTGTAACGGAGGGCGTCTTCAACCAGCGCCCACTCGGATTCTTTAAGCCTGAACAATTCTCGAATGCACTGATCGATATCCGCGAGTGTCTTTATCCCTTCCAATAATCCTCTACTCGGTTCCGGGCAGGGAACGGTCAGCAGTTCCACCATGTTGACAGCTGGTCGGTAACTCGCGAATCGTGCACTGCGATGGAAGAGATAGTAGACCGCAAGGTTACTGTTGTAACTCAAGCATGCGGCTTCCAGAAGAGTTTTATCTTGCTCTTCCGCATGAACGCTGACGTAACTATTGGAGCAAAGCACCCCAGCTTCGGGAGGATCAACAAGAACCGCTCTAAATCGTTTCCGCGCAACAGTCCATGCTTGTTTGATGATAAGCTGTCTTGGTGTAAATGCGGAGAAATCCGTGGAGTCCTTCCCATGCGTCCAAGGGTCCTCATTCTTATTGAGCTTCCCTGGATCAAGGGACAGCAACACTTCTTCAGGAAAATCGCTACTTGCTACCATAGGACATCCAAGAATGACGCGCTGCTCCTTTTTCCGGTCTCCCCTAACGATGCCCCAGCGGGTCTGAATTCTGCCTTCCGCCTTGTATTGAGCAAGAGTCGGCCATCTCGTTAACCAACGCAGAAGCGTTACGTCACGCCGGCTCCCCCACATCAAGGTTGTCCACACGGTCTGATCCGCTAATGCCTCTTGAGGATTCAATTCGTGGCAATCGTATGGATCAATAACGATCCGATAGTCGTCGTCTCCGCTGTTCTTGGTAGGTTTTGGGACGATATAGGTCAACGAATCTGCGGAAGGAGGCTCGGGGCGAAAAGTAATAAGGGCTGCTGGGCCTGTCGCTTGTGGGAAAATGTCGAACCGGAGGGCCGCGAGGTTGACGATCTCCTCCACATGAAATGTCTCGAACAGCTGCTTGCGAAAAAGCGGGGATCGGGAGCTGGTATTGAAGAGCAGGGTATTGCAAGGCTGAAGAAGGGACACCCGTCCCGACGCCTTAGCCAGTGCCGCTGATTTGGCCAGAAATAATGGTCCGATGTCTCCATAAGAGACAGGCCACTGGTACCGACGTGCCCATTCCTGAGCTGCGGAGGAACCGCGGACCGTGTTTTTTCCCCAAGGCGGATTGCCCACAACGATATCGTACTGCCGCGCGTCTTCCGTGGTGCGCAGTCCAGGAACATCCTCCGCGAAGAAATCCCGTGCAATCAAACGGCGCCCACGGAGAACTGGGAAACGGATTTGCCCCCAATAGTGTCGAGGATCAATCTCATCGCACATGGCGAGATACAAACTAAACGAAGCCACCCGAACGGCGTGGGCATCGGTATCCACGCCAAACAGATTGTTCTCCAGCAAAGATCGGAGGTCGTTACTGCTCAAGCGTTGTTCTGGATGGGCTTCTTTCCATCGGTAGACAAGCCGCTGAAATGCCTTGACAAGAAAAATGCCAGAACCGCAAGCGGGATCAAGTATCTTGATATCCCATTGCTCCCCACGCCACGGGAGGACGCCATCCAAAATGAAATCAACCAGGTGCGTTGGGGTGTAGACTGTCCCTCGTTGAGGTTTCACAAAGGTCTCGTAGATACTGCTGATGAACTCCAGAGGAATGGTATCGAAGGAGTATTGAGGCCAAAGAGAATACTGCCCAGAGCGCAATTCCATGCGCCCTTCGACAAATTCGCTCAACAAGTCCAAATGCTCCGGCCTCACCGCTTCCATTTCGGCACGCCATTCCCGCTCTCGCTCCTTAGGGGGATCATCTTTTCCTGGGAATAGGTCGCCGTTGAAGTGCTCATCAAGATAACGAAACAATCGATAGCTATCAGCGTGATTCCTGAGAATCTCTCCGAGAGTCTCGTAGGGTACGGACAATATCCCGCTTTTTTGCAGTTGGCTTAATCGAGCGGAGTTGAGCGCCGCGTGACCATTAGAATCCCGGCGATGGAATAAGAACTGAACAAAAATGATACGCGCGAGCAGGTCGTGGATAATATCCAGGGCGAGGTCCTTCTCGGAAAGCCGCGTGCGTATGACTCGTAAGTTCTCCAACAACAAGTTGTCCGCACGGTTCTCGCTGCGAAAACGATGTTGGTACGTTTGAACGAAATGACCACTCGCCAGTGTGAACCAGTGCAAAGCCTGCGCGGCTTGATCGGTTATGCCGCGAGGTGGCCTTGAGCCATTCGCAAAGTGGTAGCGCGCTTCGGTAATCTCCGAAGGTAAGACGTCATCGTTCGCTTCCTGACCTGGATATTCGCAGCAAGTAAAAGCTCGTACTTGGTGGGGCTCTACCGTTAACAACACCGGCGTGCGACAAAAATTCCAAGCGAGTCGGTGCAGCTCAATCAAAGTCGGGGTCGGTACCGGACGCGGAAACTCACAGACCAATGCTAATGGGGATTGCGTTTCCTCAGACGTGGGATCAAGAGCCAGAATACCAACCTTCGCATCCGTGGCTCCATTCCAGGATGCCAGCGCGCGTCTGATCTTTTCTTGCGCGAGTGCCACGTTGACGGCGGCGCCAGCGCCGGGTGGGTGTAGTATCCACTTTTTCTCTGGCCACCCGAGCTCGATCTGCGTTTGTTCGAGGCTCATCGTGGTTTTGCCCAAATGGAGATGTCAGGGTGCGGATTTCGGTCCTGGGTCATACGATGGCTGAACGGTGGAAGTTTGGTCCAAACACGAACGCGATGTTTTGGCACGCCAAGAGCGGCACAGATATCTTTGACGGTCAGCTTGAGAAAATTCGTCATAACCAGGCAACTTTTAGTCCAAAACTGCGTATATTTCGGCTCAGTTCTATACAAGCTGCGTACACAATTCGCAACCCACGTAATTTTTCGTAGGTACGCACGCTCCCCTGTTCGCCGAAATTGCATTTTGCTGATCCGCAAAATTTTACTTGACAGCGGAAGCCGAGAAGGACTACACCACAGGGGGAAAACGAAACGGGGAATGGGGGAATCGGGGAATCGGGGAATCGGAGATTCTGAAAACGAAAGACAGACCCGGAGAACGGGAGTAGCCGCGAAGAACGCGGAGGACCATTCTTTCCCCGTTTCATTCTGTAAGGTTCCCCATTTTGTTTCCGCAGAAAGGAGGTCCCAATGGCTGTGCAATCCGAGGCGGCAATGGCGGTCCGCGTGCAACGCTGGCCACAACGAATGACGGTCGTGACGCTCCTGTGCCTGAGCGTCGTGATCCTCTACATGGACCGGGTCAATATCTCGGTCGTCGCGCCGGTGCTGATGAAGGAACTGAACTGGGACCCGGCGATGATGGGCACCGTGCTCTCGGCGTTCTTCGTCGGGTATTTCCTCACGCAAATCCCTGGCGGGTGGATGTCGGATCGGTGGGGCACCAAAGGTATTCTCGGAGGTGCGGTCACCTGGTGGTCCATCGTCACCATGCTGACGCCCTTCGCCACCATGACCTCGACCATGCTCGCCGTGCGCATCGCCTTGGGCCTGGGCGAGGGCATGAGTCCGCCATGTTTGTATACGACAATGGCGCGCTGGGTGCCCGCGAGTGAACGCTCGCGCGTGGGCGCCGTGCTCGCCAGCGGCATGTATATCGGCCTAGCGATCGCCTTTCCCACCGCCGTGTGGATTATGACGCGGTTCAGTTGGCCGTGGGTCTTTTACATTTTTGGCGCGCTGGGCTTGGTCTGGAGTGTCGCGTGGTACCTGTTGATGACCAATAATCCGGAAGATCACCCGCGCATCTCGTCCGAGGAGCTGACCCATATTCTGCAAGGGCAAAAGGCGACCCCACAGGCGCAAGCCATTCCGTGGAGTCGTATCCTGCATGAGCCCGCCTTCTGGGCCTTGCTCAGCGCCCATTTCTGCACCAACTGGACCTGGTACACATTTCTGACGTGGCTGCCGGTGTACCTCGTGCAAGCGCGCGGCTTCTCACTGCAAGAGATGGGCATCTACGCGATGTTCCCCTACCTCGCCATGCTGGTGTTTGGTAACGGCTCGGCGTGGATCGCGGACGGCATGATCCAACGGGGCACGAGTACCACGTTCGTGCGAAAATTTTGGCAGACGGTGGCTTTTGTTGGTGCCGCGCTCTTCTTGTACCTCTTGAGTCTCACCGCCTCGCCAGCACTAGCGGTGATGCACATCACCTTGGGCCTGGGATTCCTGGCCTGTTTCTCTCCAGGCATGGGCATTAACCATCTCGACATCGGCCCAAAGTACGCGGGCGCGCTGGTCGGCATGACCAACACCGCCGCCACGATCCCTGGCATCCTCGCACCCATCATCACCGGCTTTATCGTAAAATATACCGGTGATTGGAACATGGTGTTCTACGTGGCCATCGGCGTGATGTTGGTCGGGGCGGTGATTTTCGACTTGTTCGCGACTGGGGAGAAGCGGTTTGAGTGAATCGTGCTGGCGCTCACGCCAGCACGAAGGAGAAAAATATGAGTAAGGCGTTAGCAAATGTGAAAGTGCTCGACCTCACGCAGTTCGAGGCCGGCACCTCGTGTACCGAGATGCTCGGATGGTTAGGCGCGGATGTCGTGAAAGTGGAAACGCCACGTGGCGGCGACCAAGGGCGGCGGGCGTTCGTGGAGAAGCCGGGGCAAGATTCGGTCTACTTTCTTCTCCTCAACGCGAACAAGCGCGGGATTACCCTCGACCTGAAAAGCGAGGAAGGAAAAGCGATCTTCAAGTCGCTTGTTCCCAAATTCGATGTGGTGGTCGAAAACTATTCACTTGGCACGATGGAAAGTCTCGGTCTGGGTTACGAGGTGCTGCAACAGCTCAATCCGAACATCATCTATGCCACGATTAAAGGATTCGGCACCTACGGCCCGTACTCGCCATACAAGAGTTTCGACATGATCGCGCAAGCGTCGGGTGGCGCGATGAGTGTCACCGGGTTGCCCGGTTCAATCCCCGTGCGGCCTGGCCCAACGATCGGGGATACCGGGACGGGTCTCCATTGCGCGATTGGGATTCTTTCCGCGTATATCCAACGGCTCACGACCGGCAAGGGACAAAAGGTGGAAGTGGCGATGCAGGATGCGATCGTGAATTTCACGCGGGTGGCGATGGTGGGCCAGTATCTCACCGGAGAGCCGGTGCCACGCCGCGGCAATCGGATCATGGGCCGGGCTCCGGGCGATATTTACCCCTGCGCACCGGGTGGGCCGAATGACTACGCTTATGTGTTCACCAGTTCGGAAGAAATGTGGGAGAGTTTGCTCCGTGTTATTGGGCGGGCCGATTTGATTGACGACGACCGCTATGCGACGCCGGATGCCCGGGTGGCGAATGCCGAGGAGGTGCACGGACTCATCGCGGCCTGGACACGCACCAAGGACAAATTCACGGTGATGAAGCTGATCGGGGAAGCGGGTGTGCCCTGCGGCGCGGTGCTCGACACCGGCGACATTCTGGCGAACGAGCATCTCAAGCAACGCGGCATGATTACCACGATCGAGCATCCCCAGCGTGGGGCATTCACCATGCCCGGCTGTCCGGTGCAGTTAGAGGATTCCCCAGTGGAGCTACGCCCGGCACCATTACTGGGACAACACAACACCGAGGTTTACGGTGAGCTGCTCGGCTTGAGCGCGGCGGCGGTCGCGGCACTGAAGGAGAAGGGGGTTATTTGAGGACCGCGCGGAACTCGGACCCGGCCAAAGCCGTAGTGGGGGGGGGAATATCATTTCTCACCGACGTATTCACTTGTGGGGGGCCAGCCACACCGTGGCAAACTACAGCGTGCCTGGCCCTCATATTGTTCATGATCTACGCCTCTATTCCCGCCTGCGCGAACACCTGCATCACACTGATGCGCCGGCGGTCGGTGGCATGAGCGAGGGCGGTCTTTCCCTCGGCATCACACAGGGTTGGATTCGCACCGCGGGCAAGCAGGATTTTCACGCTCTCAGCGTGGCCGGTCATCGCGGCGTACATCAACGGTGTCCAACCTTCCGCGTCTCGCGTGTTCACGCGCACGCCCTGCTCCAGCAACAGGCGGACCACCTTAACATAATCCGAATGTCCACCCGCAGCCGCGATCATCAGCGCTTTCGGAGTCGCCGAGGCTCCACGTGTCAATAACAGTTGTACGGTCTTCACATCCGCCGACCGCACCGCGCTCAGTACCGCGGTTTCACCGCCACTCGCTTGTTCCTTGACCGATGCGCCGTGATCCAAGAGGAGTTTTACCACCTCTACCCGTCTCAGATTGGAGGCCGAGATCAGTGGCGTTCGTCCCATCCGATCCTTGGTATTAACATCCGCACCGTGCGCAAGCAGTAAGCGGACAACCTCGGCATGCCCCCCAGTTACCGCGCTGCTCAAGGCAGTCCCCCGGTTTTTCGACTTTGCTTCGACTTCGGCTCCACTGTTCAACAACTCTTGTACGATGGCGACATACCCATGCCCGGCGGCTACCATCAGCGGCGTCTGTCCGGCAAAAATCTGGCTTTCTTCCTCCGCGATATTTGCGTCGGCCCCGTGGGTCAGCAGCATTTGGACCATCTTCGTTTGCCCCCACAAGGCGGCATGATACAGCGCTGTCCAGCCACGCCGGTCACGAGTGTTTACCGCCATCCCTTGCTTTAAGAGGTCGCGCACAACGACGACTTCCCCTTTTTCCGCCGCCTTCATAAGCGCGACGACTTCCGGCTTCTCCGGCTCTTCGTCATCTTCTTCTTGTGGACGCAATTGGAGTTTCCCTAGCCATTGCTTATTCAGTTCACGTAACCGTTTTTTTGGATGCGGCCACGGGGCCAGATCGAATTCCTGCCTCAACAGATCAAGCAGCCGTTTTTGCGTCTCCAGGTCACGCAAGTCTTCTGGTGTGGGCTCTTCGGCATAACAATGGGCAACGAACTTGTCATGGTGAAAGAGATACCCCAACGTCTCGTCAAAATCGTACACAAGCTGCTCCAAGAAGAAGTATCCAATCACACACCCCAGCGAGAGAAACTCATGCAAATTCGCCCCGACGATCCGATTCGGCTCATCGGGCATCATCGGCACGGTCATCACCACCGGCGACTCCTCGGTCACTTTTCCATCAATATGGAGAAAACTGAAATGCACGCCGTCGCCTACTGTCGTGGCAAAGGTTGAACAGTTGAGAGGAGTGAAGTCGTAGTCCCAGGTTTCCAGGGGACGGAGGAGGCGCAATCCCATGTCATCCAGTGTTTCGATCTCCGGTTCTCCCTTGTGAGCTTTGATTTTCTTGTCGAAGCGGTACAGCTTATTGAGAAGTTCGTGCATGGTGTCCTCTTTCTCCGCAGGGGCGGTGTTCAATCCCAAGAAGGCAAACAGTGTATGAAGCAGTCCGGCCATGAAAAGTCCCCGTGGTGAACCTGCCGCTACTCCCACTTGAGATAGAGCATTTTCGACTGTTGCAGGTCCGCGATCGTTTCTTCGGCGGTCGAGGCGTAGTGTCGTCCCGGATAAGGACAAAAGGCCGCTGCTTCCCGGAAAAAAGCGGACAAGTCGGGTGGCAAGGTCCTGAATTCTATTTCCACCCAGTCATAATCCGCACCAATCACCTGAATGCCATAGCGGGAGTCCCACTCGTACAGCTTCGCGAGTATCCGCGCGTGGAGCCGGAGGTCATCCCCGGTCGTGTGGCGCAGTTTGACAATGGCAAACGGGTCCGTCGTCTCAACGACCGTGAGTTCATGGAAATCAAAGCGCGAACGCTCGGTCCGAAAGACTTGATAGCCGCGTGGCTCCAGAACCGCCCGCAAGGTTTTCATCGTCGAGAGCGACCATTCCGGTCGCACGGCGAATTCCACCCCGGTGATAGGGAATGAATGGTCGAACTGGTTGGTGCCGTAGGCTTGCTTCAATTCCCCAATACCAACATGGGTGATGAACGGCAAAATATCTGGAGGAAACCCCACCCGTTCGGCCAGTTTGCTCTCCTCGGGCGAAAGAATGTAGCGAGGCTGAAAGATGTCCGTCATCTCCTCTTCCAGCACAACTGCCCGATCACGAGCGGTCAGGATGGCACCCGGCAGACGGAAAACCACAACGCCCAGGAAAATCAAGAGAAAGTCACGAATCACGCTCTTCATCGCTAGCTTCCATATTGGGGGTCAGGGTGTAGGTGATGTCCGTGCATTGCCGCTCACAGAGGTAGGACACAAACGCTGGCAGCCCGGTTTCTGGATGATCGAATTGCAGGCGCTCAAAGGCAAGCCGTGTTCCGTCATGCCGCATTGATTGTCGGTGCGGACCAGAGGCGAGAAAATTCCCCGCGTTCCCGGCGGGCCGGCCTTTTCGCAACGCGACTTGTCCCAACCGTGGACCAATCTCGGCGATCCACTCGGACGTGAACAACGTGTCTCGCTGGAAATGGTGATGATACGCAGTCACGAGCTCGGTATCGATCTCCGCACTGTCTCGTTTCAGCAGTTCGTCGATCTTTCCTTGCGTGTACGCTTGGTGGTACGCACGAAGCCTGGCATTTCTGTCGGGGAGTTGCTCCTCACGCCAGCCGGGCTGCATGGGTTCCCGCAACAGGGCGGAGTAGGTCGGATCATAAATGATGTTGGCTGTGTGGTCCGCCAAGAGTTTATGGGTTGAGCGTGCTCGTTGTTCCTCGTGTTGACGCGCTTCCGGCACCTCCGGCGTGGGAAGCCACGGTGGACGCAGATAGCAACCGTAAGGGGCCTTGAGGTAGCTATCGACGTCCTCGACGAGACGTGCCGCCGAGGCTTCATCTCTCGCCTCGCAGGAAACGGAAACCGAAATGGACTTTCCTTGCACGGGATGTTCAACCAGCACAGCGCCCTCATGCGTTCGTATCGTTGCCGCGACGCGCTTCGTCGTCTCCGTGTCATCAGTAAACAGCGAAAAGAATAGGACATCGCCTAGTACGGTCACCAGGTCGGGGTGAAGAGTCACTTGCAGCGCCTGCGCGGCGGCCTGTGCGTGTTGGGCGGTGGCGAAAACGCCGACGAGCGTCCGGTGTTGTTCCGGTAACGCATCGGCTAGTGCCCACGGAGCCGCCTCACGTGACACCGGGCAGGCAACGGCACCCGCGTATGACTCCGCATTGACCGGAACGGAGAGCCCTTGCTCCGCCATCCAGCGGGACAAGACTCCCGAACTCACAAACCACAAAAGTGGGGCGCCCACACAAGCGGCATACAAGAGGCTCCCGCCGATCATCGTTGAGCGAGGCGGGCGTTGCTGAGCAAAATGTTGCGTGAGATCGTGCGCGAGTTGCATGCGAATAGCCGACATCTGCTGACGGAAAGGCGGTTGCGCGAGTACGTCAAAAATGGCCCGCCGTTGATTTGCCGCATCGACACTGCCCTCAAGCGCATGCGCCACCCGTCGCACCGCCAACCCCCATTGGCGTCGGAGCGCGAGCATTGCCCCTGCCATGACGGCGACCACGACGAATACCCCGAAATGAAAGAAGGATGCCGCGAAAAAGAAGAGCATGGCGCCCTCCAGAAAAAACGCGACCCGTCGGCGCGCGAACCGGGGGCGAAACAGAATCTCGACCACACGGCCGCCATCAAGCGGAAAAAAAGGTAGCACGTTGAATCCGTTGAGTACCACCGCCAGCGTGCCGACTTCCAACCAGAACGTGTCGCCAGTATCGAGTGCGTAAGAAAGCGCCCAAAAGCCGCCCATGAGTCCTGGCATCGGACCAAGGAGCGCCACCAGCACTTTATGGAACGCGGTGGCTTTCTCCTCGGTCCGTGGCAAGAGCATGTCGATCCCAGGTACCAAGAAAATCGTCCTATCCCGGTGACCCCACATCAACATGCCGATGAGATGTCCAGCCTCATGAACCACAAGCACCCCAAGCAAAATCGGCACGATGGTCCATGACCATGAGAGCTCCATCGCCACGCAAAAGGCCACGACACTGGCCAGAAATAAGAGGCTCTGAAAGAGCCCCGTGAAAGGGTGGCGAGATCGCGCGTTGGTCCAGCGCTCAAACGCGGCGATGTCGGCACTCACCTGGGCCTCTAGGTCCTCAGATACTTGTTCCCGATGCGCCGCGAGCGCGGCCATGCGCCTGGCATTGCCACTGACAAATCGCTTGGCGAACGCGAACGCTTTGCCCGTCGCGTACCGACCGTGACTGCCATCTCCTGTCGTAAGGATCAAACCGGACTCGTGCTGGTACATCGCGAATCCGTGGAGTGACTCATTTTCACGTGTCACGTATTCTTCCACGCTGTCGTTGACGCGCTCCCAATCCGCGGGCACTTGGAGAAGGGCATCCAGGTGAGTCCGCCATTGTTGTTCCACACTGCCGGTGTAGTTGTCGTGGAGGTCGTACCAGGGCGGGAAAGCGGGAAAGTAATGCGCGAAGCAGTCGGTCGTGACAAGCACGTTCCCGTTGGTGAACATGGTCCTGAAGGTCACGTCAAAGGGCAGAATATCTTCCGTTTGCAGGGTCCGTCCGACAGCGGCCATCGTGCGCGACTCGGGATGGAAATAGCGTTGGACGATACGAGGAGCGCCATCGGGCTCACGCACCCCGATGAGCGTCACGGTATGCGAGTAGTGGAATCCCAGGGGAGCCAAGATGATCTCGGCTTGGGTAAAGAGCCGCTGAAGATCACTGGGCACCTCCGCTGGGGCAAGCAGTTCGTGCCGGAGCGATGTCGGAAGTCGTTGCCGAAGCAATCGCACCCACACCATGACGAGGGGGATGCCGAAGAGACTCACCCGCAACGCGAGCAATATCCCCAGCGCGTACAGTGCGCATTCGAGCAGGAAAATCATGCCAGTCCTTTCAACTTTATCGTGTCATGTCATGGACAAGATCGGCATTTCCGCGATCGCCTTGAGGTGTTTTTGGGAGTTCCGCGGACGACATACGCGCAGGGCATACCACGCGCAATTTCAGCCCCTCTACCGCGAACTGAGAAGAGTCAGTTCCTTGGTGCTCGACTCATTTGATTCCTGTGGATACCTTTATTGACTCTTGGTGACAATCTGGAACTGGAGAAGCCCGGCAATGCCAACAACACTCCCCGGCTTGGCGATCATCCGCCCATTTCAAAAGGGCTTAGTTCGGACAAAGACCGGCTCGGCTATTTTTTCCCTAGAGGACACGGACACGCTGTCCGATGACACGAACACGGCACCATCGGGAGTTCTGTATATCACCGACGGTCTTTCCGATTTCTCCCGCTTCTTTGCTCCGTTGAAACCGCTTTTCCCCAATCGTCTCTGGGTACTCCAATCCGCCGAAGACTTCGTACTCGCCTTCCCAGATGACTGGTATGTCGAGTACGATCCCTCCACCGACAAATACACCAGTCCGCGGCTTCAGGCGGTGGAGCGACTCATCCTCGAAGAGACGGACAAAACCCGCGATTGGAAATACGTCGATGGTCAATATCTCGCGGAAGTTGCCGACACGCTGATTGACGGGTGGTGTTACTTCCTCAGACTTCGCGCCCCGATCGCAAGCCTGGACGCATTCATCACCGATTTCTGGCGGGCATCTAAAAAGAGGGTACTTCACGAGTGGCTCACCGAACGAGTTGATCTCTGCTTGATAGGCATTGATGGCATGCGCTGGGACGTCTATGCCGAGGACGAACAGATACTCCAAACCGTTCGGGATCATCTGAAAACAGTCCCAGATATTGAAGTTCGTGACAGCACGCTTGCGGAAGGCTTGTTCTAATGTGGGTGGCGAGCCACACGGTGGCGAGCCACCATAATGAAGCGTAGCGCAGTGACAAGGAGCCCGCGCCTCGCTTCCCCTCGTCACCGATTCTCGGATTCCCCGTTTCCCCGATTCGTCTCTTCTTCCTGCCCCTGATTCGTTCCCTCTTGCCCCGCCACCGCTCCAGCGGCCAGCACGTCGGCTTTTCGTTCACGCAAAAATCGCGCGACTTCGGTTGTCGCGCGTAACAGCATTTCTGTGTAGGCGATCTCGTCCGTCGTCAATGTCGCTAAGCCCCGATGATACGCACCGAGGGCCGTCACCAGCTCCGACATTTTTTCTGGCAAGACTTCAAACTTTTCTCCCAGACATGCGTTCACCTGTTCAATCAACTCTTCGATGGTTTTGGTTTGCTCTTCATTGATGCTTTTGGACAACATGTCCTGCCATACTACTTCCACGGCATAGCGCGCGGGATGTTCGCGGCGCAGTCCCGCGCTCAATTGATAGAGTTGGGTCGCCAGGACTTTGACATTCGCTGGCCGCTTGCGTGAAACGAGCGCGTTTGCCTTGATGAGGTTTTCATAAAACCGGTTGAACCCGACCCGTTCGGCTAACGTGGCGATCATGTTTTCAAATTCTTGCGTTGTGAGTTGTGCCATGCCTTCATCCTCCTTCTTACTCCACCACTGTACTATGAGAGCATCTGATAATGAAAAAAACCAGTGCGGCCCGCGCTTCGTCCGCGTGTCGTCCTTGCTTGCACCGCGCGCGACATTCATCTAAGAGACGAGCAGCCAAAGTGCCCATACCGACAAGAAGGGAATGACACGATGAAAGCCATCCTTTTCTCCACCGAACGACAACCTGGCTACACCGCCCCAGACCTTTTGCCTGGCCTCGCCCACCTCCGTCTGACCGATGTCCCCACTCCAGACCTGCCAGCGGAAAACTGGGTCGTCATCAAAAGCAAAATCGCCGGGATTTGTGGGAGTGACCTCGGCTTCCTGCAAGAGAAGCCGATGCCCGCGGCGGAACCCTATTTCGCCCTGCCGATTATTCCTGGACACGAGTTGTTTGGAGAAGTCGCCGCGCTTGGCAAGAAGGCGCGCGGACTTCATGTCGGGCAACGGGTGTCGATTGATCCGACGCTCGGCTGCAAGGAGCGTGGCTTCAAGGCACTGTGCCAACAATGTCGCCAAGGGAATCCCGGTATTTGCGAACACCTCGCCGAAGGGTGTCTCAGTCCCGGCATCTTGATTGGCATCTGTCGTGAGACCGGTGGCGGATGGGGAGAATACTTTGTCGCCGCTCGCCATCGCCTCTTTCCACTCCCGGATACGATTGATGACGACGAAGCCTCGTTGCTTGAGCCGTTTTCGGTCTGTTTACGCGCGGTACTGAATAATCCCCCACAGCGCAAGGAACTCGTGGTGGTCATTGGAGCTGGCACCATCGGCTTGATGAACGTCGCGGCCCTCAAGGCCGTGGAGCCCAGTTGCCGTGTCGCCTGCGTGGCGAAATACCCCTTTCAGGCGAAGCTGGCGCAAAAGCTGGGAGCGGATTACACCATCGACCCACAGAAGGAAGATGTGATGGAGCGGGTCGGGGAACTGGCGGACACGAAGGTGCGCAAGTTGTCCGATGGGGGCGCGTTGCTCGCGGGTGGCGTGCGTCTCGTCTATGACACGGTGACCAGCGGTACGACGATCAACCAAGCGCTACGGATGGCACGAGGCCAAGGCGTGGTGGTGATCCTCGGACTCGCCGCGCTTCCTGAAGGAGTGGACTGGACCCCGATTTGGCTCAAGGAGGTCAAGGTCATTGGCAGTTTAACCTACGGAACCGAAGTGTTCCGTGGCAAACGAGCCGATACCTTCGCGCGGGCGATTGATTTACTGACGCGCCGACGCGCCAATCTCTCAGTGATTCGTCCCCGCAAGTATCCGCTCGAACAGTATGAAACCGCGCTGCTAGAGGCCGCCAGCAAGAAGACCTCCGGTGTGGTCAAAGTGTCGTTCGCGTTGTAAGGAGCGCGACCGTGGAGCCGACAATGACCGCACCCCAACCAGAGAAGAAACTTTTCCACGGCTGGTGGATTCTCGTTGTGGCCGCCATCGGCTTGTTCATGGGGTTCGGGCCGATCGTCAGTTTCACTTTTGGGGTCTTTCTCAAGCCACTCATCGCCGAGTTTGGCTGGAGTCGTGGACAAGTCTCGTTGGCGTTCTCGCTCTCGTTACTCGTGATGAGTTTCGCTTTTCCCTTCGTTGGTCGTCTGGTTGACCGTTATGGCGCACGAAGAGTGATCGTCCCGTCGGTCGTCTTTTTCGGTCTAGCTCTTATGTCGCTCTCGCTGCTCTCGGCCAATCTCTGGCATTTGTACGCGGTCTATATCGTGTTGGGTCTCGTTGGTGCTGGGACAGCCCCAGTCCCCTACTCAAACGTGATCTCTCATTGGTTCGACAAGAAACGTGGGCTGGCCCTTGGACTGGCGATGGCGGGGTTGGGGCTGGGAACATTCATCATGCCGTCATTGGCGCAGATGCTCTTGACGGATTTCGGCTGGCGTCAGTCCTACGTCATTGTCGGCGTGATGGTGATGGTGGTGGCGATTCCTGTCGTCGCGCTGTTCCTCATCGAAACTCCGCAAATGCGGGGATTGTCTCCCGATGGCGAACAATCCCTTGTCCCGCTCTCACCAAAGGGGCAGCCGCTCTCAGGACTGAGCGCTCACGAGGCGCGTCAGACGAGCACATTCTGGGTGCTCGTGAGTGCCTTCTTTCTGATGTCCGCCAGTGTGCATGGCTGTCTCATTCACTTGGTGCCATTACTCACCGATCGCGGGGTGTCGCCACAACTCGCGGCGATGGCGACGTCACTGTTTGGCGGTGCTTTGCTCATGGGACGAGTAGGCGCTGGGTATCTGCTCGACCGCTTTTTCGCCTCCGCCGTGGCCGTCACGTTCTTTTGCGGCGCGACACTCGGCCTCATCCTCCTCTGGAGCGGCGCATCGGGAGCCACGGCCTTTTTCGCGGCGTTCTGCGTGGGACTGGGCATGGGGGCCGAGGGCGACATCATCGCGTACCTGATTGGTCGATACTTTGGGTTACGGTCGTTCAGCGAGATTTACGGCTACGCGTTTGGCGCGTTTACGCTGGGTGGTGTGGTCGGTCCGCTCCTGATGGGGAAAGCGTTTGACAGCACCGGCTCGTACAGCAGCGGGCTTGCGGTCTTCGTGGTGGCCTCGGTCATCGCCGCTGGCCTGATGACACGCTTAGGGCCATATCGGACCTGGGAAGCGACGCCGGAAGCGGCCCCGGCGACGTGAACACTTGGGTACACGGAATGTGCGTGACGCGGAACGAGAGAAGAGCAGCGAGGAAAACACGGACAGCGCCCTCTTTTCAAGTACCGAGAGGAAGACGCCGCACCCGTACCTGTCCTTCCGTGACACTAATCATCGCCCCCTGCTCAAGAGCTTCTCCGTGGTGGGCGAGAATACTTTGTAGCGCGCCATTCACGCGGTCGGGATGCATATTACGGAGGCGAAACGTGATGACACTGGGCAATCTGGCTCCACTGGCGGCAACCAACTCCCCAAAGTCGAGATCGTGGACCAACGCAATACGGCCCTCCTGACGAGCCTTCTCCACAATGCCGGGGGTAACTGCTCCAGCCCCTGCTCGGAAAGATGGACCGCATCATGGCCAAGCCCGTGGAGGAAAGCGACGGTCTTGGGAGAGATGCCCATATCCGCGAGAAATTTCACGGGTGGAGTGGTCCCAGCGGGTGGACAGTCTCTTCGGCGAGCCAGGCCACATAGTGCAGCGCCTGGGGAATATCCTCTGGTTCCAGATAAGGATAGGCATTGATAATCTCGGCGATGGTCATCCCGTTGGCCACCAGATTCACCACCAACGACACGGTGATCCGCATGCCGCGGATACATGCACGGCCCCCCATCACCTGCGGATCGAAGGTAATACGCTCAAATCCTAGCATAAGCCCCCCAACGTGTTCTTGCGGCTCCCCGACTGAGTCCACTCAACATAGGTGCGTACTGTGCCACATCTTCCAATCAACGCATACCCGCTGGCATGGGAGCGTTTTGCAATTTGAGACCGCTTTCCCCTCCTCACGGAATCAACCCCGTCCACCGCCAATACGGAATCGCCGCGAGCACGGCCAGCAGATAGATCACCCCGTAGCTCCACGCCAACAGTCGAACTTGGCTATGCGAGAACGCCTTCTCCTTCGTGCCGAAATAGAGGGCGAGGTAGCACGTGCTCTGGTAGGGCAGAAACCAGATCGCCACGCTCGTGCAGATCACCAAGAGTAACGCCTGCGGCTGAATCCCCGCGTTGGCGGCGATGGGAACAATCGTCACCGTCAACGAAACCAGCGGGAATCCATGGCGGCCCCTCCTACCACTTCTCCACCAACGCCCGTAACGCCAACCCTTTCGCCACGGTCGTCAACTCACCACCACCACGCAAACGAGCGGCTCCGAATCGCTGGGCGAAAATCCGCCGGACAGCGGGAACGAACGACGAGCCCCCGGTCAGAAACACACTATCAATGTCTTTCGCCGTGACCCCACTACGCGCGAGCAGCCGATCCACGCAACCAGCGAGGGCCTGTAAGTCCGCCGCCAGCCACGTCTCAAAGGCATTCCGTAATACCGCCTCGGTGATCGCCACCGGCGGATCGCGAAATGTGAACGGACTCGTCTCTCGCTCGGACAGTAGGCATTTGGTTCGCTCCACGGCTTGCGCGAGTTGGTAGCCCAGGTCCTCGCGGACGACATGCACGAGGGCGGCGATTTTGTCTGGCTCCAATGATTGAAACTGTAACTGACGGAGCGTCTCCATCGTCTCCCGCGTCTTGAGAAACGAGAGCTGGTGCCAACGTTCGAGCTTTTCGTAAATCCAGGGTGGAGCCGTCAGCTCGCGGCCAAACGGCGTGCGATACCGCGACCCCAGACCTAATGGCGGAGCGATAAGGTGATGCACCATGCGACTATCGAACGCATCGCCAGCGATGGCCACGCCATCCGTGCCCAAAATATCTTTCTGCCGTTGCCCACGGGCGCGCGCGGTCGGCCCCAGTTGAATCAACGAGAAGTCGCTGGTCCCACCACCGAAGTCGGCGATGAGCACTAACTCGTCGTGATCCAGTTGTTGTTCATACTCGTAGGCCGCGGCCACCGGCTCCAACTCGAATTCCACCTGAGTAAATCCACCCTGCTCAATGGCGACACGTAACCGCTCCAGGGCGGTGGCATCTTCCGCGTCGGTTTCGGTCCCGGAAAAATGGGCGGGCCGACCCACGACCACCCGGTCACCGATGGGACCGAATTGCGTTTCCGCCGCCGTTTTCAACATACGAATCAGCATGGCGATCAGCTCTTCCAACGTGAAGGTGGAATTGAAGATCACCGTATGTTTGAAGTTGGGGCTGCCCAAGTGCGACTTCATCGACTGGATCAAGCGTCCTCTGGCTTCGGCTTGCAAGTAGTGCGCGATGGCGTCTGGCCCGCCAACCGCCTGGGGTTTGCCCGCTGGCCCCAGATTCTCAGGGTCGAAATAGAGAAGCGAGCGGAACGTAGTGGTCCGCTGCTCGCCGTCCACGAAGTGAGCGAGTCGCGCCGTGCCATCCGCCGTGGCGACGGCGATGGCGCTGTTGGTGGTGCCAAAATCTAGACCGATGACGTTCCGCATGGTGAATTCCTTGCCTCATCAATTGTGACGATCACATCTCGGAAATCGCCGAAGCTGCCCAAGGTAAAGCAATGTCGGGCTTTTCCTGATGTCTGGCAAGAGCTGGGGTGAATCGTGGGATGGGCACAGCTCCGACTGTCAGCGACGCCAGGTTTCCTCTCCCGGCTGGGAGAGGGCGAGGGTGAGGGGGATCAAGTGTCTTTTCCTTGATTCAGCTCGCCATGATGAACCCGCTGGTTCGTCAGTTGGCGCGAAAATAGCCTTATTTCAATACGCTCCGAGTTCCCCAAATAAGTTCGTAGACACTTGTGCATCTTTTTTTCTTGTGCGCCAGTCCGCCCCTAAATCAGTCCACATAAGATTGGCACAGAAGCGCACTTTTTGAGATGCCAGTCCTTTTATCTGAATACACCCCAAACACTCCAACAGGGGCGTAAAAAGTGACAAAATTTGTCACTTTCCCGTTTTCCCCCTCAGAAAGTGACCTCAC
>CAMBFS010000048.1 GCA_945865755.1 Klebsiella pneumoniae | reverse complement strand
CCACCCTCTTCAGGTTGGTGTCCACGTAGCCCTTGAACTCACTCGGTTTATGATTTTTCAGCGCAATTTTTGGTCAAAATAACCTTTGCGTTTGATCCTCAGCTGTCAATTCTCAAAAGTGACTAAAGAAATGAGCGAAGCATGAGTAGTCTTTATGCCTTGGTAGATCCGGTGATGGTCTGTTTCCGTATTGATGACCACCATGCCTTGCTCGCCGCTCAGCATGGCGTGAGGATGGGAATAACAACCCACGAATCCCGCGGCATCGCCGCGATTAAAGACCTCAATATAGTGGTGATACGCACTCTCGACTTCACGTATGATCTCATCCGTATGAGCCATGGACTCCTCCAGTTCTTGAATTTTCACAGGGTCACCTAGAGACTGGACTTTTTTCCCTCAAGCCTCAAGTCCCAAGAAAAGTAGCCTGGATGGAGCGAAGCATAATCGCAGGAAGAGACGCGGTAAGAGCGGCAGGAAGCCCGGACTCCACGCCGTTCCATCCGGGCTTACCTGGCTTACTTCAAGGGCGAAAAATTGGCGGGTGTCATGATCTTGTTGTACTGACTCACGATCATGGCTTGGGCCTTGGGCCGGAAGGCCTGAAGTTGCGGATCCTCGCCTTGAGCCTGACGCGCCCGTGTCCGATGTGCCATGTCTTCATAAGCCCAGATGTGCACCACTTCGTTGAGCGGACCAACCTCCGTGGACCACCAGCCCACGAGCTTGGAGTATTTGCTGATAACCGGCAGCGCCTCTTTTTCGATCAACGCCTGAAACTCTGGCACCTTGCCCGGCTGTAATGTATACACACGCATTTCGTACACCATGATGAAACCCTCCTTTTGGGATAAATAAAGATTCTTTGCTGTTTCTAGGCGCACTCACGACGCGGTGTCAATGTGACAGGTGACTGCTCTCTCAGCGGTCAATACTCATCCTCATCCTCCGGCATGTCCCAGCCTCCAGGAACGAAGGACCGCATGCGCGAGCCTGAGGCGGCGCGAGCGAGCCAAGCCGCTTTGCGGTCAATGCGCGCCTTGCTGAGGATGCCTTTGTCGATCAACAGCGCTTCCAGCGCCGTGAGCCACTGTTCGTAGTAGGTCGGTTGTGTCTCTGAGGGAAGCTGTTTGCCGTCTGCTGCTGCAATCGCCGCGATCAAGTGGCCTTGGAAATCACTCCAGGGATACAGGCCGCGCTCGCACAACGTGACCGCCATCGCGAAGGCTTCACCTTCCCACGGTGCGTGAAAAATCAGCTCCCCACTTTTTCGTGGTAAGGCCGTTGCTCCGTCCATATCGGCGACGCGGCGCTCAGCCGTGGTGTTCACCGCGCGTTTGTCGAGTTGTACGTGTGCAACGCCGATCATCGCATCGCGGGTGACCAATGCCGCGAGTTCGGCTTCGTTCTTATGTTCGGTTCCAGTGGGGCGTTCGGGTAGGACCATGTAGCGGGTGGCGGCGCTACTATTCCAGACGTAAATCTCAACGGACTTGTCCACTTCTAGACCAAACTCGCGCAACACCTCGCGCGGTTTGCCGCCAATGCGTGAGCGATAGGACGGACTCTTGTACCAGAACGGCGGCAAGCCGAGCACGGGCCAGGGATAACAGGAGCACAGGACGCAGGCGACCACGTTATGCACGCTGGGTGTGTTTTCCACGACCGCGAGATGCTCGCCTTGGAGCCCGCCGAAGCCCAACTCGGCGATGGCAGCGGTGCCATCTTTGAGAAGGCGTTCCTTATACGCCGGGTCCACCCACGCACGAGCCACCACCCGCGCGCCGTTGAGCGGACCAAGGTCATTCTCATAGGCATTGAGAACCGCGTCGAGACTGTCAGGCGTGACCAGCTCCTTTTCCAGCAAGAGCGATTCAATTGCTTTGGTACGGATTTCACGCAAGCGGTTTTCGCTGGGCGTCAATTGTCGCGGTGGCGCGGCGCGCGGCAGGGTCGTGACCGACTCCGCGTCATGATGCGCATAAGTGGCATGGTCAGGATGATCGGAGGTGCTCATTGCACGGATGCCCCAAAGAAATCTTCAATCTGCGCGATAACGAAATCTGGTCGCTCTTCCGCGACAAAATGGCCACAACGCTCAACCGTCCCACCGTGTACATTGTCCGCGACCTTTTTCCACAACGGCGTCACATCCCCCATGAAGCGATCTCCGCCCCACGCGCGCACCGGCATCTGGAGTTTCGCCGTGCAGTTCGTGAAGTTGGTGACATCTTCCTCAAGGGCCGCGCGATAATAGTGAAACCCCGCGCGCAGTGCACCGGGCTGTGAATACGCGCGCACGTACTCGGCCATTTCTTCACGACTGAAAAGGGCGGGATTGTAACACGCCACGCTACATAGGCGACTGAGGTAGAGGTCTTCCTGTCCACGGACCAACATCTCGGCCATATCCGGCGAGCCGCCCTGAAAGAACACGTGCCACAAACGGCGAATGCCGCGCAGATCAATCGCTTCCCCTTCACGTGCGAGTCCAGGAGTCGATTCAAGAATCAGCAACCGTTCGACTAACTCCGGGTGATCGTAAGCGAGATAGTAGGCGACGGTGCCCCCCCAGTCGTGGCCAATCAGTCCAATCTTTTCATGCCCAAGGGTTTTGAGCAGTTGAAAGACATCCGAGGCGAGGGTGCGTTTGTCATAGCCGGTGAGCGGGCGTTCGCTGTCGCCCAATCCCCGCAGGTCCGGGGCGATGATGGTGAAGCGATCAGCCAACGCGGGCATGATCTTGCGCCATTCGTACCAGGTCTGCGGCCAGCCGTGTAAAAACACGAGGGGATACCCAGACCCAGCAACGACATAGTGCATGAGAAAACCGTTGACTCGGGTGGTGTGATGCGTCCAGGGTGCAGTCATACGCAATGCTCCTCTTACTCAGTGTGTGGAAGCTGGAGATGGGTGTGGGATGGCTTGTGGCATGGGTGTCTCTTCCTGGAGCGGATCGGGAATCACCAGAAAATAGAGCACCAGAAACGCCAGCGTTGCCACGCCAGACGCGGCGAGGAGTGGCACCGCCCAATTGCCACCAGAGCTAGAGACGAAAAACCCGGCGCTCAACGGCCCCAGAATACCAGCGAAATTGCCAGCGCAGTTCATCACCCCAGAGATGACCCCAACCTGGTTGGGACTCAACTCCCGTGGGATGGACCAAAAGCCACCACCCGCGGCATTAGCGAGAAAGAGGTAGAGCGTGAGACAGGCGATGGAGACGTTGGCCCACGGGACGAGCGCGGCGGCGATCAGAAAAGGTACCGCCGCCGCGATGCACAGGGCTGGTCCTTGGGCCCGCGCGAAGCGGGAGCTGAACCCGGAGCGCAACAGGGTGTCGGACAAGATGCCACCGCTAATGAGCCCGGCGAAACTGGCGAAGGTGGGAATCATGCCAATCCAGCCCATGGACTGCATGGAGAAGCCGCGCCCTTTGACCATGTAGGTGGGCATCCAAAACACGATCATCCACAAGCCGTAGACGAGACAGAGATACGCCAACGACAGGAACAACACGGGTGGTTGCTTGAGAATGCTCCAGAACGAGGGAGGCGTGTCGGACCGTGGGGTCAGTCCGGCTTCAATATGGTGGAGTTCTTCGGCGGTCATCTTAGGATGCTCGGCGGGAGTGTTGGTAGCATACGCCAACCACACGATGAGCCACAGCACGCCGAGCGCGGCGTTAAAGTAAAACGCGGCGGGCCATGAAAACGTCATCACGAGCCAGGTGGTGATTGGGTATGAGAGGGTCTGCCCGATGTAAACGCCAGAGAGGCTCCGGGTTTGCGCGCGACTAAATTCAGCGCGCGGAATCCACCGCGAGTTGAGCGAGGCGTAGGCGGGAAAGGTCACGGACTCAAACAGTCCCACGCAGAACCGAATCGCCAGCATCAGACCGAACGCGAGGCCGCCAAGTGGTGTGAGCGCGGTGAAGAGCGAGAAACCCACACACGCCCAGGCGATGACCGACTTTGCTCCCCACCGGTCCGCGAAGATGCCACCAGGGATTTGGAGAAACCCGTACCCCAAGAGAAACGCGGAGAAGATCACGCCAAAGCGCGCTTCGTCCCAGCCCAACGCGACCATCATGGTGGGCGCGGCGACGGAGATGTTCACGCGATCGGCATAGTTGATGGCGCTGCCGACCGCGAGCAGCCCCACTAATTTCTGGCGTACAGGCCAAGCCATTATGTCCCCTCCTTACGGCCTGGTGAACTGCGAGCGGGGCGAGTCTACCTCAAAGCGCCCCACGATGAACAGCCCCTTTCGTTGTGCCGGAAAATTTGCCAAGCTCGCCCCCATTGCCGGGAATGGAAACCATTCGCACGGCCGGCCACGACAAAGGAGGGACTATGTCACAAACAGTAGTATTCAAGAACGCGCGCGTGATTGATGGGCTCAGCGATCAACCTCGCGCTGGGATGTCGCTGCTCGTCACGGGCGACCGCATTCGCCAAGTCTCACAAGGAGAGATCGCCGCTCCCCCCGATGCGCAGGTCATTGATGTCGGTGGGAAGACGATCCTGCCTGGGCTGATCGACACGCATGTGCATTCGACATTGATGGACCGCGAGAGTTTGCCACTCTTTCTCGCGGCGGGGGTGACCAGCGCGCGTGATGTCGGTGCGAAACTGGAGAAAGTGCAAGCGCTCAAGGCCGATATCGCCAGTGGCGCGCAGCTTGGGCCGCGTCTGTTTGTCTGTGGGCCGCTGCTGGATGGCCCGGAGCCCAGTTTTCCGCGCGGTCCATTGACGGAGATGCTCCAAAGCATTCCTTCGGCGGATGCCGTGCCACAAACAATCGGACATCTGCTGAACTCAGGAGTGGACGGCGTAAAGCTGTATTTCACCCTGCCACCGGACACGGCCAAGGCGGTGATTCGCTTCGTGGATAAACGCGTGCCGATCACCGGACATCTGGGGTATACCCACTCACTTGAAGTGATTCAGGCGGGGATCGATGGCTTGGAGCATGTATGGATTTCTCCCTACAACGAGTTCTGCGCGCTCGACATGCAGTTTGGGCCGGGTAAGAAGGTGAGTTCGATGATGAACCGCCATTTCGCGCCGCTCACGTTCAAGGGCTGGGAAGAGGCCGACCTCCAAAGTCAAAAGGCGAAGACGTGGTTCGGAGCGATGGTGGAGAAGCAGGTGAACATGGGCACGACCTTGGACCTGCTGTGGATCTCGAAATGTGGACAAGACGCGGCGATGAAAGACCCGGACCGCCGTTACGTTCCGCCGATGGCGCTTGGCCGCCAGCGCGCACTCGCGGCGCATATCGGCGAGCGCCCAGATTGGGACATCTTCCCTGGGTTTGATCCGGCGATTGGGTCCAAGGCGTTGGAGAAGCATCAAGAGGTCACGCGTATCTTGCACGAATCCGGCGGCCTCGTTGTTGGTGGCACGGATTGTGGCGGGATTCCATACCCACCGCCGGGTTATGCGTTATGGCGAGAGATTGAGTTGATGGCGGAAGCGATTGGCACGATGGCGGCGTTCAAGGCGGTGACATCGGTGGCTGCGCGGTATCTGCGCAAGCAGGATGACATTGGCAGCATCGCTCCGGGTCGATACGCGGACTTTTCGATCATTGATGGCGACCCGCTGCGCGATGTGCGCGAACTGCGCAAGATCACCACGGTGTATCGTGGCGGCGTGGCGCACAATCCTCAGACGCTTTTGGCGATGGTGCCTGTGTCTGATGTTGGGCAGGCGCATTGAAGAAGGGGAGAAGTCAAAAGTCAAAAGGCAAAAGTCAAAAGGCAAAAGTGAAGACTGGGGACTAGAGGTTTGAGACTTGAGACTAGGGATTGAACGCTCTCCTTAACAAGTCTCCAGTCCCCAGTCTCTTTTTCCCCGGTCCTCGGTCTCCGGTCCCCGGTCGTCCTACCCCGGCATTTTCGTGAACTTCGGCAACGCTGGATTCATATAGTCCCACGGCTGCGCGCTTTCCGTATAAATGTCGCGTGCCGGGCGAACCCAACTGGGATCATCCACACTGCCCGCATAGAGCACGATGAAGTTCGGACGTGCGGAGTTGGTTAAGTACAGCGGCGCGCCGCACTGCGCGCAGAACATGCGACGCATCGTACTGCCGCTATCGGCTTTCTTTTCATAGACGGACGGCGTACCGGTTGTGAGCCGAAAAGCGGATTCCGTCACGGCCACCGCGGTAAAGTAGGCCCCGCCAGTCGCATGTTGGCAATCACGACAATGACAATTGCCCATGAACGACGGCTCACTGCTACACGCATACCGAATCGCGCCACACGCGCAGCCACCTGAAAATGATGTAGGCATAACCTATTGCTCCTTTCTGACACTACTCATTAAGTTTTTCGCTTCTCGCTTCTCAATTCTCGATAGGCGTATCCGCTAACCGCCCCCACTCATTCCACGACCCGTCGTAGCTGCGCACGTGGGGATAGCCCAACAACTGAGTCAGGACGAACCACGTATGCGCGGCGCGAATCCCCACCGCGCAGTAGGTGATCGTGTCCTTCTCCGGCGTAATGCCCTTGCCGCGATACAAGGCTTCCAGCTCAGCTCGCGACTTGAAGGTACCGTCAGGATTCAGCGCATCCTCATAGTACAAGTACGCCGCGCCGGGAATATGACCCGCGCGTTCGTTGCCCTTGGGTGGCTCCATCATAAATAGCTCACCGCGATACTCCTCAATCCGGCGCGTATCAATCAACACCGCACCCGACGAGCCGATGGCGGCACGCACATCCGGCTGCAAGGCCCGTGGTGTGAAGTTGGGAGGTTGGGCAAGATATGGGGTCGCGGTGACGACTGGCGTTTCGGTTGAGAGAGGACGGCCCTCATCCACCCATGTCTTGCGACTGCCGTTGAGCACGCGCACATCGCGATGGCCAAACATTTTGAGATACCAAAACATCCACGCTCCAAACGCGACGAAATCCCCGTAGGCCACGACAGTGGTATCGTTGGCGATCCCTGAACGTGAACAGAGCGCTTCGAGCGCGGATTTATCCAGGGTGGTGCGAAAGTCGGGGCGCAAAATCGTGCCGACGGCATTCCAGAACAGCGCGCCAGGGATGTGACCCGCGGTGTATGCCGTTGGGGTAATATCAACCTCAAGGATGCGGACTTGCGGGTCATTGATATGGTCGGCGACCCATTGGGTGTCAACGAGGACTTCGGGGTGAGCGTAGTTGGTCATAGTTTCTCTCCTTCAATAGCGTGGGCCAATAGTGTGACATCTCAGCTCAAATTCATGCTTGTGCTCGTAAGTAGGGGCGGTAAGGAACCGGAGCACCGAGCTATGTCATCGTCTGCGCATCGCTGCTTGCCCACGGTTTGATCTTCTCCAGCTCGGCGACCAGAGTGTCCTTGGCCGTCTCGGTATCGAAGCGCGTCTGTCCGCGCAGCCAGTAACCTTCTGATAGTCCGAAGAACCGACACAAGCGTAGGTCCGTATCGGCGGTGATGGAGCGTTTGCCGGCTACGATGTCCCCGATGCGCTGGGTGGGCACACCGATTTCCTTCGCCAGTCGAGATTGCGTTATGCCCAGTGGTTTGAGGAACTCCTCCAGGAGGATTTCGCCGGGATGAAGAGGGGGTAGGAGCTTTTTGCGCATGGTCAGTCTTCCTCTTTTAGTGATAATCTACGATCTCAACGTCTTCCGCGTCCGTGCCTCTCCAGCGGAAGCACGCCCGGAACTGATCGTTTACGCGGATGCTGTACTGCCCGGCACGGTCGCCTTTCAGGGCTTCCAGTCGATTGCCCGGTGGGATGCGGAGGTCGTCTATGTGGCCTGCTTGGTTCAACTGCTCCAGTTTCCTGCGCGCCACGGCTTCGAAGTTGACGAAGCGTGCCACGCGCTGTCGGTTGAACAAGGCTTCGGTGTCGGAGCACTTGAACGTCTTGATCATGGGGGCAGAGTAACTCCCCGCATCCTTACCGTAAAGCGTGATTATTGGCTTTATATGGAGCTGGGGCAACGCTTCTGCCCGAATAAAGATTGCTATGCGTTGCGCGGCGCGGAAGGTATAACCGTTGTCAGCAGCCTTCTCGAAGATGAAGGAACGAGGCGAGCGTAGAATGGACATGCTTGTACGCATCAAACGCCTGGTCATTGCGGGACAGGTACTCTTTACGGAAAAAGCAGAGGATGAAATGAGCGCTGATGGGCTCATTCCGGAGATTGTTTACGAGGCTATCCTCAACGCCCCTGCGATTACGAAGACGCTCCGTTCTCGAAACCCGGTCTCCGGCAAACGAGAAATGTTGTATGTCATTAAAGGGTTGACGTTTGATGGCCTGGCTCTTTATACGAAAGGCAAAATTCTCACCTATGCGGAGCAGGAGGTTTTCTATGTCCTCATCTCTTCGAAGCGTTCGACCGACTAGCGGGAAAGCCCTGGAACGAACGTTATCGTCAATCTTGCCTTGCCCTACCTGTGGCAGCCTTGCGATGAAACGAATACGAGGGGGCTGTACGCTTCAAGATGGCACGGTTGTCCCAGACCTTGAGCGGTTTCAGTGTCGTCAATGTCGGGCAAATTTTTTTGATGATGCCGCTATGCGCGCTATCGCGGACTTCCGCCAGAGTATCCTTCCCAAAGCGGGGAGAGGGCGACCACCTCGCAAGCGCAAGTCTCCTGCCCGTACGGCAGCATGAGGATTGTCCGTCGAAACGAAAAAAGCATCGGGGCATCAGTGCGAGGAATCTGAAACTAACCAGTTTATGAGCAGAGGAGCGTTATGACAAAAAGCAAACATGCCATTGTGATCGGAGGAAGTATCGCCGGGTTGTGTGCCGGGCGCGTGTTGAGTGATTTCTTCGAGCACGTCACCGTGATCGACCGCGATACCTATCCGACGGGCGCGCAAGAACGGGCCGGGGTGCCGCAGAGCCGTCATGTCCATGCGCTGCTGGCACGCGGGCGGCAAGAACTCGAACGATTGTTTCCGGGCTTTGCTCGGTTGATGAGTGAACGTGGCGCCCAGGACCTGGACTTCGGACTGGACTTCGCTGCCTTACGTGTCACTGGGTGGGCTCATCGTGAGCCCGAAGGCTTCAAGCTGCTGTTCGCCAGTCGCACTCTGCTTGAGGCCACCGTGCGCGAACTCTTCCGTCAGCTCCCGAATGTCACGCTCCAGGAACGCGCGACAGTCACTGGCCTGATCGCCAATCGCGATACCAGCACCTTGCGTGTCACTGGCGCCCACGTCACGCCACTTGATGCGGGCAATCCCAGTGACATGGCGGCGGACCTCGTTATCGACGCCAGTGGCCGCGCCTCGAAAGCTCCGGAATGGGTCCAAGCGCTTGGCCTCCAACCGCCAGAAGAGTCCGTCGTGAATGGTCACGCGGGCTATAGCTCGCGCTGGTTTCAAGCGCCAGAGGCGGACCGCTGGCCACGCGACTGGTGGTGGAAAGGAATCTGGCTCGACATCAAGGAGCCGGAGCACATGATGGCGGGGGTGTTGTTTCCTCTGGAACAGGGACGGTGGATCGTCACCTTAGGTGGCATGGCCAAGCATTATCCGCCGACGGATGAAGAAGGGTTCATGCACGCGCTCTCGACACTCCGCAGCCCCATTCTTGCTGAAGCCGTGCGGTTAGCCACTCCACTCTCGCCGGTGTACAGTCACCGCGCCATGGCCAACCGTATGCGCCATTACGACCGTTGGCGTGAACGACTCGACGGGTTTATCGCTTTGGGGGACTCGGTGTGTGCGTTTAACCCGATATACGGCCAGGGCATGACGACGAGCGCGGTTTCCGCTTCCATTTTGGCGGATTGTTTACGCCAATATGGACCGACCCATGCGGACTTCGCGCAACGATTCTTTCAGGCGCAAGCAAAGTTTCAGGAGAGTCCGTGGCGCTTGGCGACGGGTGCGGACTTTCGTTACCCAACAACCGAGGGCGTCCGCCCCCAAGGGTCACGGCTCTTCGACCCGTATATGAACGCGCTGTTCGCCGCATCCGCGCACGATAGCGTTGTGCGACAGCGGCTGGTCGCGGTCATTCACATGCTCAAGACTCCGGCCGCGCTCTTTACGCCACCGATCGCTGGTCGTGTGGCCTTGGCCACCGTGCGAACGCGGCTGAGCGGTATGCAAGCCCCACATCCGGCCATGCCGCCGGTGTTGATGCCGGTGGGATAGACTTGGTTACTCTGGCGTAAACGACGGACTCCCCGTTTTCGCGGTTTGCCCACCATCCGCGACGAAGGCGGACCCAGTCACAAAGGAAGCGAGATCAGAGGCGAGGAACAAGACCACATTGGCGATCTCCTCCGGCTTGCCTAGCCGTCCCATCGGAATCGCTTCATTGAACTTCTCGGCAAACCCCGGCATCTCCAGCGCCGGAGCGAGCAGCGGCGTGTGAATTGCCCCTGGACATACGCAATTGGCGCGAATGCCAGAGCGGGCGTACTCAATCGCCACGACGCGCGTGAGATTGATGACCCCGGCCTTCGCGGCATTGTAGGCGGCGATACCATAATCGGCGTAGAGTCCAGAAATCGAGGCGGTATTGACGATGGCGCCACTTCCTTGCGCGCGCATCACTGGCAGTGCGCGTTTCATTGCTTGGAAGACAGCGGTTAGTCCCACGGCAATCGTATGGTTCCACGAGTCATCGTCCACATCCGCCATGCGACCAGCGACTTGGGTGGCGGGCATCCCGAAGGCATTGTTATGCAGAAAG
Organism: Klebsiella pneumoniae; assembly: GCA_945865755.1. Classification (GTDB taxonomy): domain Bacteria; phylum Desulfobacterota; class Binatia; order Bin18; family Bin18; genus JABFSC01. The sequence continues at coordinate 12,892 of CAMBFS010000048.1, read as the reverse complement.
TCGAGACGACCGAACGTGCCCGTCGTCCGCGCGATCATCATGTCGAGGTCCGCCGCTTTCGTCACATCGGCGACGAGCGCGAGGGCTTTGCCGCCGGCGGCGGTAATTTCGGCGGCGACTTTGTTCGCGTTCTCGCCGTTCATGTCGACAACGACGATGGCCCCGCCGCGCTGGGCGAAGCCAATCGCGGTCGCGCGGCCAATGCCTGATCCCGCTCCCGTGACCAATCCAACTTTTCCATCAAACCGCATTATGTGTGTCCTCCCCTTTGTTTATGCGTATCAGATGAGCGCGGCTGTTGTCGCGCACGCTCGTCTGAAGGCGGACTCCTCATACCAAATCGTCGCTTGTTCCGAAACGGCGGAGCAGAGCGGAGTATATGTTTCTCGCAAGCACACGGTCCGCCTTCTTTACAGCGGCGCTCATTTACGCCAGAAGACATCTGGAGCGACGTTGGCGCTTTGTGCCAATGTCTCACTGACTGAATGAGGAACATGTATGCGTGTTGGATTTGATATTGGCGGAACCTTTACTGACGTACTCGTCCTGCGAGATGATGGCCAGATCGATACAGCTAAAGTGCTGTCGCTGCTCGACCGAGTCGGCGAAGACATCGTTGTCCGCATGCGCCAGTCCGGCGCTTCCGGGCGGATCGAGAATTTTGTTCATGGAACGACCATTGCCTCCAATGCCGTGATTGAAGGGACCACGGCCCTCACGGGCTACATCACGACACGCGGCTTTCGCGATGACCTGGAGATGCGTGGCGAGCGGCGCCCCAATCTGCAAGATCCCAACTGGACCCGCAGCCGGCCCTTGGTGCCACGCCAACTGCGACTCGAATTGAGCGAACGTATTCTTGGCGACGGTACGATCGAGCGCCCACTGCTCGTCGAAGAAACCCGCCAGGTCATTCGCACGCTGGCTGAGCATAAGGTTGAGGCGATCGCCGTCTGCCTGATTAACTCCTACCTGAATCCCGTCCATGAACGAGAAGTCGCTAGGTTGATCCAGGAACAACTGGGGCCCAAGGCGGTCGTCTGCCTGTCGGTGGATATTTATCCGCAGCTCCGCGAATACGAGCGCGCCAGTACCACGGTCATCAATGCCTCGTTGATTCCGGTGGTGGATCGCTATCTCGACCGCCTCGAACGACAACTGGCGGTGTACAGCGACCGACTGCTGGTCATGCAATCGAACGGTGGCATCGCGTCGTCCGAGGTCGCCCGCCAGCGTCCCGCCTACATGATCGAGTCCGGTCCCGCCGCTGGCGTGCTGGCCGCCGCCCGACTCGCGCGAGAAGTCGGATTCGACAAGGTTCTCTCGTTCGACATGGGCGGCACCACCGCCAAAGCGTGCCTCATCGAGAATGGCATTCCGTCCGAGAAAGCCGCTGGAGAAATCGGCGGTGGCGCGAATGTCTCCACGCATCAATTCTATAAGGGCGGACATGCGTTGCGGGTGCCATCATTGGATATTGTCGAGGTCGGCGCTGGTGGGGGCAGCATCGCCTGGATTGATGATGGTGGCGCGTTGCGTGTCGGGCCGCTCAGTGCTGGCGCGGACCCTGGACCAGTGTGCTACGGGCGTGGCGGGACAAAACCAACGGTGACCGATGCCAATGTCGTCAATGGCTACATGAATCCCCAGGCCATCGCCGGGGCCACGATGCGTATCGACCGTGCGGCGGCGTGGGATGCCATTACGCGCGAGATCGCCGACCCGTTGGGATTGGAAACGCATGCCGCCGCCTACGGCATCAGCCAGATTGCGAACTCCGCGATGATGCGCGCCTTGCGAGCGGTATCCACGGAACGAGGACGTGATCCGCGTGATTTCACGCTGGTGTCCTTTGGTGGCGCGGGACCGATTCACGCGGCGGCCTTGGCGGATGACATGGAAATTTCACGGGTAGTGATTCCCGTGTTTCCCGGCCTGTTCAGCGCCTTGGGTCTGCTGCTCGCGGATTATCGCCATGACTATATTCGGAGCATCGTCACGCCACTCGCGGTGATCAAGCCGGAGACGATTCTTGCGCATTACGAGGACATGCGGCGCGTGGCGCGTGAAGCGATGCAACGCGAAGGCGTTCCCGGTGAGGCGGTCCGCTTTGAGCCGTATGTTGACCTCAAATATGGCTATCAGCTCCAGGAGTTGACGATTCCCTTTCCGGTCGAGAGCGACTCAGGAAGTATGCTCGACACACTTGCGGCACAGTTTCGCGCGGCCCACGAACAGGCGTTTAGTTACAATACGGACGATCCGATCGAACTCGTGAGCTTGCGGCTGCGGGCGCTCGCGAAGGTCGGCGAGATCAAGTTCGCCGATTTGGCGGCTCAAGTGGCACGTGCGGCCAATGACGCGACGCGCGGCGAGCCACGTGAGGCATATTTTGGTCCCCGGCATGGGCTCTTGCGGACAGCGGTGTTCCGACGTGCCGATATTACCGGAGTGCAAAACGGCCCTCTTATTGTGGAGGAACCGGACACCACGGTGGTCGTCCCGCCAGGGTGGACGGTGAGTCGGGATAGTTACGGGAGTCTGGTGCTGACGAAGATATGAAGTTCGCGAGTTTCAAGTTCCGAGTTCCGAGTTCCGGGTTCCGAGTTTCGAATTCCCTCTCCCGGCTGGGAGAGGGCTAGGGTGAGGGGGATCAAGTGACTTCTTCCTTAAATCTCTTGAAACTTCCCTCGACTTCCGGCGTCCAATCACGACAGAACGACACACACCGAGGACACGTATGCAACGACGACATTTTCTTCAACGAGTCAGTACCTTGGCCCTCATGTGCTTAGGAGTCTCCGCGTGCGGACGTAATCCTATTGCCACGGCGGCCTCCGACGCACAGGGCACCCCGACGATTGAACCACTCAAGAAGTCGCTCGAAGAATGGAAAAAGCTGCTTTCTCCGCCAGCCTACAAGGTGCTTTTTGAGGAGGGGACGGAACGACCGTTCACGAGTCCGCTCAACGAAGAGAAACGGAAGGGGACCTTCATCTGCGCGGCGTGTAATTTGCCCTTGTTCGAGTCCAGCGCCAAGTTTGACAGTGGGACCGGGTGGCCGAGTTTCTTTCAATCCATCAAGGGGCACACGGACAGTTCCACTGACTACAAGTTGATTTACCCGCGTACCGAATATCACTGTGTCCGTTGCGGAGGACATCAAGGACACGTCTTCAACGACGGGCCGCCACCCACGGGTCAGCGCTGGTGTAACAACGGAGTCGCGCTCAGCTTCGTGGCTGAGGGCGAGCAGTTGCCGCCGCTGCGGATGTAATGTCAACGTTATGAGCTGATCGGCGGTTCCCTTTGTCCAATTACTCTGCAAAAATTGCGTCTATCGTTCCTTGTTTGAACTGCATTCGGTCCCTGACTTGTAGGTCGGCAATGATGTCCCGCACTTCTTGCTTTGTCCCGATATTCTCCACCCACAGGGCGCGGAGAATATCGGGAAGTCGAACGCAAGGAATTTGGGACTGTCGGCACCAGTGGGCCACGCGCGATTCGTTCGAGAGCACCGTCCCTTTCCGCCCTCTGGCGATGGCGATGCTCTCGCGTTCGCCGCTGCCCAAGGACCGGGGAAGGGTGCTACAGAACGTGGCCTCCTCCTCGGTCAAAGAAATAACCTCAAGTTGCCCAATCGCAATCAAGGCAAGTATCGCTTCCGCGTACTGACGACCCAAACTGAGACTATGAGCGATCTCCCGAAAAACTCCTGGCGAGATTTGTAGCTTTGGCGTTTGGAATAAAGCAAAGAGCAGCGACAGACGATCAATCTTCGCTAGAGCGGAAAGAACGTCGGTGTCAGCGAGAATCATAACGGTTTGCGAAGCTGTTGGATGAGGTTGGCGCCGGCGCTGATCTCGTCCGGCGCCGCATCAACCGGAATTCCCACGTTGTGTATTGCGAGGCAGTCCTTGAAGGTTTCAATCTCCAGTCCGGCGATTTCCGCCGCCCGCGTCAGCGTGACTTTGCTCCGCCGATAGAGTTCCACGGCAGTGTTGATGCGCAATGGCGGATTGGCAGAGAGGAGCACCGCGAACGCATGTCCGATCGCGTCCTCACGTGATTTGTACTCACCGGCCCGCACCACAGCGCTAATTTCGTCTTCGAGTAATTCTGGGCTTGCAAGATTTGTCATTGCCGCTGCCTCACTTCTCCTCGCCTCCTCCATCCGGTGCCGCCTGCGCCTGTATAGTGCGTGCCCGCGCTTCCATATCCGCCGCTTCCGTGGCACGGTCGGTCTTGCGCATGAGGGCCGCGTATTTTTCTAGGAGCACGGCGACCCCTGGATGATGGGCTCCCAACTGCTCTTCGCGGATGTCAAGGGCTTGGCGGAAGAGGGGTTCCGCTTCGGTATACTTTTCTTGCGCCACGGCGAGTTCGGCGAGACCAGACAAGGTCGTGGCCACCGCGAGATTACGGGGGCCAAAAAACCGTTGGCGGATCACCAAGGTGCGTTGGAAAAGCGACTCCGATTCCGCGTAGCGCTTCTGCGCCATGTAGACGGCGGCCAGATTGTTCACACAATTGGTGATCCCCCAGTGATGCGGCCCCACCACCGATTCCGCGATCGCGACCGCTCGCAAGGAAAACTCTTCCGCTTCTTGGTACTTGCCAAGCTCACGATAGAGTGAGGACAAATTATTCAGACTCTGCGCCACCAGACGATCTTCCGATCCGTAGGCTTCGCTGCGGATGGCCAGGGCGCGCAGATAGAGAGCCTCGGCTTCGGTGAGTTTGCGTTGATTGTGGCAAAGACTGGCGAGGTTATTGAGCACCGTCGCCACCCGGGTATCGGTCGGGCCAAACTGTTCGGCTTCGCGCAGCGCGACGCGCAGCGTTTGCTCGGCGGTGTGGTAGTGCCCTTGTTGATAAAGCCGCATCCCCTTCTCGTTCTCGATCTGCCACTGTTCCGTGCTGCTCATGGTCCCCTCCGTTCCGTTAAAAGTTGCGAACTGAACACCTTGTTACTGCCCTTTGATGTCATACGTCATCACGAGCAGATCACGCATGCGTCCCGCGCGGTCGATGACAAAGTCGCGCAGACGCGCTTCCATCTGAAACCCCAGTCGTGTGACCGTGCTGATTGTTCCCGTTTGGTCTGGGGTGATGTGCGCGACCAACTTATGCAACCCCATGTCACGCGCGATGGCGAAAATCTCCGCCATCAGCGCGCGGCCTAACCCCTGCGCGCGGTATGCTGGGCCGACCTGCACGCGAATCTCGCCGATATGGCGTTGCCAAGTGACTTCATTGTGATGCAGGCTCGCGTATCCCAGCAGCTCACGATCGCGCTCGGCCAATACGGAGACGGTCATCCCCGCTTTGATGTTTTGCCCCCATAACATGACAACGAGGGCTTTGGTGATGTCCATCCGCAAGTAGAGCAAATCTTCTTCGGGCAATGACCGCGCGAACGTGAGAATCCGTTGACTGTCCGCGGGCGTCATTAAGCGTAAGTTCACGTCGGTGTGATCGCCCAGGGTAATCGAGCGCGGGTAGGAACGCTGAACCTTCGGGCTTTGTTCTTCCATTGTGGTGGTCCCTCCAGGGAAAGATTCACGCGGTAGTATGGCAAAACTCGGCGTGGGGAGCTACAGGTTCGTGACGGTGCGTTAGAGCGTATACAGCACCAGCTCCAGCCTACTCAGGTCCTGATAAATCGCGTCGAGTTGTTCTTGACTCTCGGCCATGAAGGAAATGGTCAGCGCCAGATATTTCTCGCCCGCGCTGAGTCTCCGTGTACAGTGCGTGGGCGTCGCGTCCGCGAGGTATTTGAGCATGACGCCCATCACTTCCAGTTCAAACGCCTCGACGTTCTTGCCGATCACTTTGAGTGGAAAGCTGCATGGAAATTCAAGCAGCGATTGTCGCGTTTCTGTCATACCGTCCGCATCCTCTCTTGCTGATTGCACGGTCTCCGTGCGTGAATGAAACGTCTCCGCTAGTCAAACACCTGCTCTCCGGTGGCGAACAACCACCACACGATCAGGCCGAACAGGTAGATGCCAGCGGAGAGCAGGAACACCAATTGCCAGGACCCCGTCGCGTCGAGGATCATGCCCGTCAGCGTCACCCCCAGGATGCCAGGGATCGTGCCCGCCGTGTTGGAGAAGCCGAGAAGGATGCCCGCATAACGTGGGCCGATGTCCAAATGATTCACGGCGAACCCAGCGAGCGCGAACGCCCCGAGCCCTAACGCGCAGCACATATACAGCACGGCCAGGCCGATCGTGGTGACGCTGCTGATGAGGGTGAGGAACGTCGCCGCGCCAAGAAAGCCGATGGTTTGCATCAGTTTGCGAACAAACGTGAGTGAGTAGCCCGCCTTGAGAAGACGGTCCGCGCTCCACCCGGCGACGTTGCTCATGCAGAACATCACCAGCCAGGGCAGGAGGGTGTACAGCCCAACCTTGTGGAGTTCGACGTGGAGCACTTGCATGAAGTAAGACGGGAGCCAGGTGAGGATCACATAGAATCCCCAATTCGAGCAGAAGTGATTGATGATGATGGCCCACACCGGAGCTTTTGACAGCAGATGTCCCCACGGAATGCTCTCGTTTTTCTGTGGGAGGGGCATGTTGGTGCGAATAACCTGGATTTCCGCCGGGCTGATGGTGGGATGGGTTTCCGGTGAATCCGCCGCCCAGAAATGCCAGAAAATGTACCACACGAATCCCAACGCACCGAAAGCATAAAAGACGAAAGGCCATCCCCACTTCGCGACAATCAGCGGCGTCAAAAAGAGCGCGGCCACCGTGCCAAGCGGAATGCCGCTCGCGTTGAAAGCGCCCGAGCGTGCTCGTTCCTGAAGTGGGACCCAGCGTGCCAACAAATTGTGAATCGCGGGAAAGGCCACGCCCTCGCCGAGGCCCATGCCGACACGCGCCCAAAACAGCACGGAGAGTGAGACAAACGCCGCGGGTGGAGTCAGCAAGGTAAACACGGACCACCACAGCACGCCGAATCCCAGAACGACTTTGCCGCCATAACGATCGGCGAGCCAGCCGCCGAGTACTTGCGTGGCGAGATAGCCATAGAAGAACGACGAGAGCACGATCCCCTTGGTGGTCTGGTCCCAGCCAAACTCCGTGGCCATGGGGATAATGGCCACGGACATGTTCACCCGGTCGATGTAGCAGATAAACGTGCTGAAAAAGCACAATCCCAGGAGAGTAAAGCGGCGGGGCCAATACTGACTCAGCGGCAGCGCGGGAATCGGCGCGCTCGATAGGGAACCCGCGGGTTCCGGTGGTGTGACGTGGACAGCCATGCTCCCTCCCTCTGTCGCTCCTGCTGAAGCGGCTCTCTTCTCTATGCTGAGAGAGCGGGGGAGGTCAAGCGACGGGCAGAGACAGGGGAAGTTCGATTTAAGGAAAAATTCAGGCTTGATACTGCACGGGGTATCCTCCAATTTTTTGCCAAAACCGTTGCGCCATTCAATGAATCGCTGTCTTTCCATTTGCGCTCGGAGTGAATCTTCGCTAGTGTTGGCAAAAATAACGGCAATTGCTCACGAAAATAACGGGGCCTAAAAGAACAATTCCACCAGAAGCACTAGTCATGCGTACAAAGGTTCCACCAAAAGGTCTGGGAAAGCCTCTTTATACGGCCCCAGATCTGATGCGACTAACGGGGATGACCCGTAAACAGGTCACGTACTGGGCGCGGATTGGCCTCCTGAAACCCAAACTGCGTAACCCCAAAGCAGCCCCTGGGCAACCTGGTCTATTCTATTCCGCGGTCGAAGTCATCAAAGCGCTCATCGTTTGTGATCTTCGCCGAGCTGGCTTTACGCCGAGTCAAGTGCAACAAGTCGCACGGAATCTCGAGAGGCAGGGGATGCGCTTGGATCAATCCGAAGCCTATCTCCTCACCGATGGCTACTCTATTTACTTTGCCTCAAGCGATAACGAGGTTGTCGACGTACTTAAACACCATCGTCAGATGTTGCTTCTTTTCCCACTCCGGGAACAACTTGAGAAATTGAAGAAGGCGGCATAAACGGTGCCAGAGTTGGCGAGATACATGGAAAGGCTATTCGCATGACCTCTGGCCAGAATCATCCTGGAGCCGCTCATTTACGGCCTTATCTTCTTGGTTGTGGCTATCGTGCTTCACAGTTGGCGGCGAATGTCGAGGTGGCAAATGGGCACAGTTTCACGGTCCCGCTTGCCGCCTTTGCGCACCTCCCTCACGACTCACGTTCGGCTTGTATCGCCGTCATTCATGGTGTTGCTGATCCTGAGGCAAGCGTAGCTTCTTGTCGTGGCTTGGGAGCACCGCTAGTGTTTGTCCACCTTCCTGACCAATGGCAACTCTGGAAGCAGAGCACAACACGACCGCAACTCATACGGCGCATCCTGCCCCAGGAGTTGCCTAGCTTCTTTCGAGAGCAAAAAACAGAACTTGCTCCTGACTCCGTCTATCGCGCTAAGACTTGGGCACGACTCGACAAAAGCTACCAACTTGATTTCGTTGACGTGGGTTTACTGCCTTTAGTAGAGGAAGAAGCCGGACGAAAACTGGCGGGGCTGATCGAGCGGGTGGTCGTACGGACCGGAGAAAATCTCGGGTGGAAAGAACTTTCTCAGCAACAAGGACAGTGGTTGTTGGAATCCAATTTCCGGCTTTTGGCGGCGAAGATACTGAAAGACAAAAACGTTCCGACTTTTGTTGCACTTGACCTTGACAACTTGTCGGATGTGTTTGCTCGTGTAGCGCAACACTATGATGCCACTGCGCCAATGCCGGCTACTACAAAACCGCAAATCCGTGCCTTGAAAGAGTCGGCGCAAGAAATATCGAGGTTCAGCCATTTAGGCTTGGTGAGTACGGATGCGCTTGCGTACCTCTATGAAAATGCGCTGATCACAAAGGAAATCCGCGCCGTGCTCGGGACGCATAGCACGCCACCTTACCTTGTCGACTACATTGTCGGAAAACTACGTCCTTGGATTGAGGAAATTCCAGATGCCCAACGTCATGTCTTTGAGCCAGCCTGTGGACATGCGGCATTTCTGCTTGCCGCCGTGCAACTCCTCAGTGACCTGCTCCCTGAAGGGATGTCTTCTCCTAGCAAGCGGCGTCAGTACCTTCGTACGCGGCTGCACGGCTGTGACGTTGACTCCTTTGCCTTGGAAATCGCGCGGCTGAGGTTGACACTTGCCGATGTGCCCAACTCAAATGGTTGGGACCTGCAGCCCGCCGACATGTTCATAGGGGATATCCTGGCTCGCCACTCACATGAAGCTCATATCATTTTGGCGAACCCCCCGTTTAGCAACTTCTCCTCTTCAGAACGACAAGAAGCTGCTTCCAACTCTAGGGACGCCATACATGTCAATAAAGCGGCCGAAGTGCTTCACCGTATTACCGTGAATATGCAACCCGGGGCAGTGTTCGGAGTCGTTCTCCCGCAGGGCCTGCTCCACGACAAGAACGCTGCCTCACTCCGGCAGTTTCTTGTGACAAACTTTGAAATGAGAGAAATCTGTCTCTTGCCTGACAAGGTTTTTACTTTTTCTGGCGCGGAATCGACCGTGCTTCTCGGTCGTCGCCTGCAACCCGGACGGCGGAATCGAAGCCCTATTCTCTATAGACAAGTACGTGAACCGGACATTGAGAACTTCAAGAAGACTTACGAAGCAACCTGGGATTCCGAAGTTCAATCCTCCCGATTTTCGGCCGCGAATCAGTGGAATTTTTTTGTTCCCGATCTGGAAGAAGTCTGGAAATTTTGCCCAGAACTTCCCCAATTCGGCAGTATTGCCGATATTGGTCAAGGCTTTCAGTTTCGCTCTCGGAGTGATCCACAATTTCCCGAACAATCGCTCACCGAAACCAGCGAGCAGCGCGATGGTTTAGTCGAAGGCTTTGTAAGACTACGTGAAACATTGCAAACCCACCGACAGCCGGACGTATCTTGGCTCAATCTTCATCCCTCTATTATCCGGCGCTCTGGTCTGGGGACCACTATAGGGGTCCCCCAGATATTGCTGAACTATGCACCGGTCAGTCGTGAGCCGTGGCGACTAAAAGCGTTTCTCGACAAGGATGGACATGCTGTAACGAGCCGTTTTCTTGTCATTCGGCCTCAGGACCAGCGCTGGCCGTTAGAGGCCCTGTGGGGAATTTGCAATTCACCCTTCGCGAACGCGTACGCATACGCATTTTCCACTAAACGCGACGTGTTAGCTGGGTTGATGCGCAACATGCCGATTCCCGACATCAACTTGGCGGATGTGGCCCCACTAGTCAAAGCTGTCCGCGCTTATCTGAACGCTGTTTCTGCCCTAGAAAGTGGCGAAGGCTCGCCCGAGGCCTTGGATAAATTGAAAATACTGCACTGGCGTATTGATGCTGAAGTGCTACGCCTCTACGGCTTACCGTCGCATTTAGAACGACAACTGCTCGACTTGTTCTCTGGAGTGAAACGTCGTGGGGTACCTTTTGAACAGAAAGAGTATTTCCCCAAAGGCTTCACGGAACTCTCAACACTCCGTGAACTCTTAGCTGTTACAGCGGATTGGGAACAAACCAATGAACGCCGAGCCCAACTGATCGAAAAGCAGGTGAAAAGAAATATTCTGGCTGGTGAGAAGCAAGAACTTCAGGAACTTCAGCGACTCGCAGATGCCCGAATTCGATTACTGGCCCCACTGCCCATCCAACAGTTGGAGATAGTACGCGAAGAGTTGAAGCGGAGAGGGATATGGACGGGGGAATAGGAACAACGCCTGAACCCTTTACCTATCCGACTGCCTCACATGTTCGGCAGCATGGACCTTACGGTTACAGAGATTATGAGTCTTATCGAGACTGGCTACGCGATGAATTCAGCTTTCGCTGTGTGTTTTGCTGCAGACGTGAACAGTGGGGGCCTGTAGTGGGGAATTGGGACATTGATCACTTTGCCCCGCAAAGTCTTCACCCCCAAAACACTCTCGATTATGAGAACCTGCTGTATGTGTGTCATACGTGTAACTCCATTAAGAATGCTCGGTCGGTGTTAGATCCGTGCAGGATTGCCTTCGGACATTGTCTGAAGGTTCGCGAGGATGGGACTATTACCGCCTTGGACGAAAACGGAAAAGTCCTCATTGAACAATTACGACTCAATAACAAAGACCATACGAAATTTCGCTCTTTGTTTATCGCGATACTCCGATCTCTTCTCCGATCCTCTGACCCTGATGACAAGCAAACCTATCTCCGGTTGATGGGTTACCCTGATAATTTACCCGACCTCAGCAGGCTAAGGCCGCCCGGCAACAAGAGACCTGAAGGTATGAATGAGTCCTGCTATGCGCGCCGAATTCGTGGCGAGTTGCCGGAGGTTTATTGAAATGAACTCCCATAGTCCTCACCAAACCATTACCGTTACGACGAAGAGGGTATGTATTCTCCCTACACCACAAGAGCCGATGGAAAGAGCGACGGAGGCGGCGTTATTCGTTGAGCCCGGAGACCTTCTCCAGCGAACCGTCGTCATAGGTGTAGTAGATGGCGACGGACTCACCTGGCAACAAAGTCGGGAGACTCAGCTCGTTTGGCTGGGCGTCGTAATAGAGTCGTTCGGCATACTCACAGAGTGACTGGAGCGTGTCCAACTTCTCTTGATAGCGCCGGGTTGAAACACCGAGCGCACGAAGGCGAAACAGTTCGTCATCTTCGTGGCGGAGTTGTTGCCAAACGTCGGGCTCGTGGTCGGTAAGCCACGTATCTATGACGGCGAAATGTTCACCGAGGGATGACGTGGTGGTCTGGTAGGAATGGTGGAGGAGTTCAGGAGAGAACGAGTCCCGTCGCCGCAGTACGACAGCAGGTTGTTTTCTTCGTTTCGGCAGGGCGCGTTGTGCCTTCATGGGTGCAACACCTCCGTGAGGATATGTCGGCCACCGACACAGGGATTTGATCGCCCCGCCCAACAGCCCCGCCCTCTGCCTGCGTCAGAGGTCTCGATTGCCGCCATTCTAGGGACAAGCACCCGCGAAAGGCAATATGGGGGAACGAAAAAAAGGCGAAAAATCGAGACTTGAGACTGGAGGCTTGAGACTTGAGACTTGAGACTTGGAGGAAAAGACAGAGTTGGAAGTTGGGCTTTAGATGGAGAATACCAACCTTACGTCCCAACTCCGAACCTTCAGTGACTCCGAACTCCGAACAGTCTTTAACTCCGAACAGTCTTCGACTCCGAACTCCGAACTTCCCCCGCCTCCTACTTCCCTTTCCGCAGAATTTCCATCAGCTCAAACCGTTGGGCGGGGAGATCGACATGGTAGGTCATGGAATTACCCGCACCAAAGATCGTCGCGCGCTCTTTGGTGTAGTTGATCCAGACAGCGGCGACTAATAATGGGAGGGGTACGCCATTGCTGCCCGGATGAAACTGAGGATTGGCATGTGCCTTGAGGGACAGCCGGACAAACTCCCCGCTGGGCGTATACGTCAGCACCATGAGTGGTGTGTAAGTCTGCTGATCGAGAAAGAAGACGCGTTTGCCAAAGGGATGGGAATTGCGCGGTGTGCCCTCCAGTATCAGTACCTGGCGCAACTCCCACGGCATCTGGGGATACCAATTATATTTTCCGCCGAAGTTGAGTTCCGTCGTCTTGAGGAACCCAGGGACGAGCATCACGCGCGCGCCACGAAACTCCCAGGTGTATTCATGGACATACCCCTGAAAGAAGAACGGCGGCTGCTCTTCCTGGAGCATTTCGTAGAAGCCGCCGATTGGGGACCTGATGTCAGGACACTTATTTCAAGTTACTGAATTTATTAGGCTTCTTCGCCGATTTCGCCCAGCACGAAAATTATTTTGCCACACCCAGAAAGCAACAAGCAGTTTTCTCAGCAGAATAATCAAAGGTTCGTACGATAACAGCCA
>CAMBFS010000047.1 GCA_945865755.1 Klebsiella pneumoniae | reverse complement strand
GCATCGTGCATGGCGATTACAAGCTCGATAACGTGATGTTCACACCACATCCCGCGAAACTGGTGGCGATTTTTGATTGGGAAATGGCCACGCTTGGCGATCCGTTGGCGGACCTCGGGTGGGTGATGACCTATTGGGGACCGACCGGTGATCCGCCGGAGCCGGAACCGAAGGAGAGTAACCACATCACATCGCAGCCCGGCTTTCACTCCCGCGAGGAACTGGTGGCACGCTACGAGGAGAAAACCGGACGGACGATGAAGCATTTCGCGTTTTATCACTGTCTGGCGGTGTGGAAATTGGCGATCATTCTTGAGGGGCTCTATCGTCATTACATTGAAGGCACGGCGTCGAATCCCAAAGCCAATGAGTTCGAGTGGAAAGTGCCACAATTGGTTGACCGGGCGCATCGGATCATGGCGGGGGCGTAAAGATACTGGGGCTCGGAGTCGCTTGTTCTTTGTTACTCTCGTTTCTCAAGGAGGCATGAATATGCAACCCGCTACTGACGTGATTGCTCCTATTACCCCTCCAGAGCTTTCGTCTGGACTTTCACCCGGCAGGGAATCCCCATCCAACGGTGAACCGCCTCGTATTATTCTCCACGGTATACGCTGGGAGACGTATACCCGGTTGCTGGACGATATGGAGGACAGTCACGCCGCGCATTTCGCGTATGACCAAGGGGAGTTAGAGATCATGCCGCTTTCCGAGAGACACGAAAAACCGAACCGCGCTCTTGCTCTTCTCGTGGAGATATTAGCGGAGGAGTTAGACATTGATCTCCAACGACTCGGTTCAACGACATTCAAGCGTGACGATTTGCAAAAAGGATTCGAGCCTGATTCCTGTTTCTACATTCAGCATGAGCGAGCGATTCGAGGGAAAGAGAAGATTGATCTGACGGTGGACCCACCGCCAGACCTTATCATCGAGATCGACATCTCCAGTCATTCGCTCAACAAATTTCCGCTCTACGCCGCGCTCGGTATCCTAGAGGTGTGGCGGTATGTTGATCGGCGTGTGCGGATTTTCAGCTTGGCCAATGGACAATACGTGGAAGTGGAAAACAGTATCGCCTTTCCCGTTCTGACGAATGCCATCGCCACGAGGTTCCTGGCTGAAAGTGCCGAGGCCGCGAGTACCACATGGTTGCGGCGGGTGCGTCAGTGGGTGCGGGAGGCTCGTGCGGCGGGCGAAAGACCCTGAGTCCGCCCAATTATTCGCCCTGCGCCGCCATCACTTCTTGTAAGACCTCCACCATCTGACTGTGTAACGCGCCATTCGATGCCAGCGTCTGCTCGCCGGTGATGTCAAACGCTTTGCCGGAAAAGTTGCTCATCTGTCCACCCGCTTCCTCAACAATGAGTGCCCCAGCGGCGGTGTCCCACGGATGCAGCCGCCATTCCCAAAAGGCATCGGCGCGGCCACTGGCGACATAACAGAGGTCTAACGCGGCGGAACCCACACGCCGCACACCTTGGGTACGGAGCATGAAGGCTTGGTAGAAGCTCAGATAGTAGGCACTGCGCTTGCGGCGGTCGTACGGAAACCCGGTGAGGACGAGCGATTGGTCAAGTGCCGGCGTGGGCGAGACGTGGATTGGGCGACCGTTCAACGTCGCGCCGTGCCCTCGTGTCGCGCTGAACAGCTCATCGCGGATTGGGTCGTAGACGATACCGATGATCCCCTGGGTTTTGTGGGTCAGCGCGATGGAGACCGCGAAATGCGGAAAACTGTGGGCGAAGTTGGTGGTGCCATCAATCGGGTCGATGTACCAACGATAGTCGCTGAGCGGACCCGAAATCGCCGACTCCTCGGCGATAATTTGATGGGTGGGGAACTGGGTGCGTAGTATTCCGGTGATGAGCGCATCCGAGGCTTTATCGACGTTGGTGACGAGATCGACCATGTCGGTCTTGACCTCAATGGTTTTTGCTTTTAGCCAGTTGTCTCTGAGGAGCGCACCAGCCTGATGCGCCGCGTCTTGGGCCACACGTAAGAATTCTTGCATGCCTGCCGTTGTGGCATAGCCAGCGTGGTGTCGCAACCGCCACAAAAGGAATCCCCCATGCGAGTGCTCGCGCCCGCGAAAATCAATCTTTACCTCCGCATCACTGGTCGCCGCGCCGATGGGTATCATTTGCTCGATTCGGTGATGGTGCCGGTCAGTTTGTGTGACGAGCTAGAGATCACGACGGAACACCATCACACGGAGCGCAGGCACGAGCCGAGGATTCTGGTCACTTGCGACGATCCTACCTTGCCGACGGATGACACTAATCTCGCCTATAAAGCGGCGGCGCTGTTCTGTCGGGAGGCTGGAGTCGCGGCGGAGATCAGCATCGCGCTGCGCAAACGGATTCCCTTTGGTGCTGGGTTAGGGGGCGGCAGTAGCGACGCGGCGGCAGTGCTGAAAAGCCTCAATCAGTTGTTCTCACAGCGATTCTCTGAACAACAGTTGTGCGCGCTCGCGATTCGCTTAGGGGCCGATGTGCCCTTTTTTATTCCGTGCCAACCCGCGCGCGTTGAAGGGATTGGGGAAATTCTTACTTCTGTCCCGCCCTTGCCTTTGCGATGGTTCGTGATCGTGGTGCCGTCGTTTAGTGTCGCCACCCCGTGGGCCTATCGTCAGTTTGATGAGTTGCCGCCTGACGCGGAGCCGGTTTCCGCGGACCTACAACACCTGGCGTACGGCCACTGGCCTCCTTTGTCGTGCCTGGTCAATGATCTTGAGCGAGCGGTTGTTCCCACGCATCCAACTATTCGGGAGATCAAGGAGCGACTGCGGCAGGCTGGCGCGGATGGGGCGCTGATGTCGGGCAGCGGGTCATCGGTCTTTGGGATTTTTTCGCGTGAAGGGCAGGCAGAGAAGGCGGTGGAGGCGTTGCGGGCATACGGTTCGACATTCCTCGTCAATCTTTTGGCTGAAGCGCCGTAGACTTCTTGAGGCGAAACTGTTACAGAATCCCGGCGAGATGCACCACGGTTCTTCGGTAACTCTCTGATTCATTTCATCAAAATTCCACGGGCGGAGTCAGCGAACAAGAAAGCGTTCGGTGTTTGCAAGCGCGGGTGTTTGGTGCGCATGGCTCATGCCCCATCGGAAATGAACTGTGGAGATGACACGTTGAGGTCGGAATAACTTATGGTGGGGAGTCGCCAAGTTTGGTAAGGCACCGGACTTTGAATCCGGCATTCGCAGGTTCAAATCCTGCCTCCCCAGTTCCCTCCCTTTGAGAACGCTCTCGTAACCGAAGTAGGTGAAGTTCGATGCGTGACGCACTGAAGATTTTTGCTGGTAATTCTAATCGTTCACTGGCCGAGGAAATCTGCGCGTATGTTGGCGTGTCGCTGGGAGCCGCTGATATTCGGCGGTTTAGTGATGGCGAAATCGCGGTCGAGATTACCGAAAACGTGCGCGGCGGCGACATCTTCGTTCTCCAGTCCATTTGCTCGCCAGGGAACGATAACTTGATGGAAATGCTGCTGATGCTCGACGCTTTCAAGCGGGCGTCCGCGAATCGCATTACCGCGGTGATTCCCTATTACGGCTATGCGCGACAGGACCGCAAAGTCGCGCCTCGCGTCCCCATCAGCGCGAAACTGGTGGCCGATTTGCTGACCACGGCGGGCGCATCGCGGGTGCTCACGGCGGAACTACATGCTGGACAAATCCAAGGATTTTTCAATATTCCCGTCGATAATTTATTCTCGTCTCCAGTGCTCTTGCAGTATCTGCGCACGCGGATTGGTAAGGAGCAGGTGACGGTCGTGTCTCCCGATGCGGGCGGTGTGGAACGAGCCCGCGCCTTCGCGAAACGGTTGGGCTCTTCGTTGGCCATTATCGATAAGCGGCGCGCCCGTGAAGGCGAGATGGAAATTCCAGGCAAAGCGAACCTCGATGTGGTCGAAATGAATATCATTGGTGAAGTTGAAGGGCGGGTCGCGATTCTGGTTGACGATATGGTCGACACGGCGGGTACGCTCACGACCGCCGCCGCCGCGTTACATGATGCAGGCGCGCAGGCCGTGTTTGCCTGCTGTACCCATCCCGTGCTGTCAGGGCCTGCGATTGACCGGGTTCGCGCCTCGGTTCTCGAAGAGTTGGTGGTGACCAATTCGATCCCTTTGCGCCCCGAGGCTCAGCAAGTAGCCAAAATTAAAGTGCTCTCGATCGCCCCGCTCATGGGCGAGGCGATTCGACGCATTCATCACGAAGAATCAATCAGCTCATTATTTGTGTAGAGGGAACATCATGGAAACAGTCATATTGAATGTTGAAGAGCGGCAAAGCGCCACCAAGGGAGAAACCGGTCGCATACGGCGGGCGGGGAAAGTCCCGGCGGTTTTTTATGGGCCAGGAAAAATTGGCCAGAGAGTTTGCGTGGATGCGCGCGAATTTCGCATGAAGCTGGACGGCCTCGAAGGGTCGCATCTGATTCAATTACTTTCGCCGATGGCGGAGCTGAACGAAAAAACCGTCTTGTTGAAAGAGGTCCAACGTCACCCGGTGAGCAGTGCGCCCATGCACATCGACTTCCTTGAGGTTGACGTGACCAAACCGATCACGGTGACCGTGCCTCTTCATTTTGTTGGCAAGGCGCAAGGCGTCACGGCTGGTGGGTTGTTGCAGTCCCTACGCCGTGAGGTGACCGTGGAATGCCTACCGCGAGAGATTCCTGACTTCATTCAGTTTGATGTCACGAGTTTGGCGCTGCACGATACGGTGCACATCGCCGACTTGGTGCTGCCTCCAGGTGTGAAGGCGGTGTACGACACCAACGATGCGGTGGTGACCATCGCGTCTCCGGTGGCGGAAGCGAAACCGACAGCGGCGGAAGCTGAAGCCGCCACGGCGGCTGCGACCGCAGCTACGGCTGCGGCTACGGCTGCGGCTGCAGGTGCGGCCAAAACTGGTGGTGCCGCTAAGGCTGGTGGCGCGGCGAAATCGGACAAGAAGTAGCTTATGGCTTAGGACTCGTCAAGAAATCACTGACCGATTTGGCTCGTGGGTGCCACTGCTGGCTTGTCCAGCAGTGTTCTCTGCTCGGTCAGTTATTTCCTAGTGAGTCCTTATGGCTTGCCCCCTACGGTCGCTCTATGGCCTATGGCAAAAGTGTCCGTGCTAGAGTGAGCAAAGCGAGCCCCATAAGCCGCCCAGCGAGTACGCAGTGCACGTAATCATTGGTCTCGGTAACCCCGGTACGGAATACCAAAGAACGCGCCACAACCTGGGGTTTCACGTCGTTGATGTGCTCGCGCGGCGGTGGGACATCCGACTCTCGCGACGTACGTTTCTTTCACTTGTTGGCGATGGCGTGTGGCGTGGCGAAAAAGTTGTCCTCGTCCAGCCACAGACCTACATGAATCGCAGTGGAGACGCCGCGGTGAAGATTCGCGAGTTTTATCATTTGTCCTTGTCCGATTTCGTGATCGTGCAAGATGATTTGGATCTGCCCGCTGGTCGGGTGCGTATCAAGCGAGGTGGAGGCGGAGCCGGGGGCAACCGGGGTATCGCTTCCTTGATTGCATCGTTTGGGAGTAAGGACTTTGTCCGTGTCAAAGTGGGGATCGGGAGACCCCCAGGTCGACAAGATCCAGCGGATTTCGTGTTGCAGCCCTTTACTCGCCAGGAAGAAGCGTCTATTCTCGCGGCGGTGGAAAAGGCCGCCGACGCCATTGAGGTGCTCCTGACCCAAGGGCTCGAACCGACAATGGCCGTTTTCAACATCGCCAATGATCCCAGCGCCTGATAAAGCCGTGATTGTTCTGAGGAGGACCGCATGCCGTCGTATGAAACCCTATGTATTTTGCATCCTGAACTGCCGGATGCTCGCGTGAAAGAACTCTCTGCCTGGATGCAAAAAATCCTCGAAGGCGCGAATGGGACATCTATTGTGGTTGATGTCTGGGGGATGCGGGATCTCACCTACCTGATTAACAAACAACGTCGTGGGTACTATGTCCGCCTTGAGTATGAATCGCCACCGGCGGCCTTAAAAGAGCTGGAACGGAACCTTCGTATCAACGAACATGTCCTGCGTTATTTCTCCACTGTTCAAGCTATTGCCCCAGCGCCTCCCGTGTCCGGGCCAGCGGCACCAGCCGCTCCTGTCCCGCCTGCCGCGCCAGTCAGTGAGGAGATGGGACCCCAGTAATTTCGAGTGTGAACCGAAAAGAGGACAGTTTTAGTTAGGAATCTGCTATGCCAAGACCAACCGAGCGAGGGACTAGAGGACCGCAAAAACGCAACGCCGCGAATACCGATGATAAATTTCCGGCCCGGCGTAGACTCCGCCGCAAAGTGTGCCGTTTCTGCGCCGATAAAGGGGCGGGGATTAACTATAAAGACAATCGGATGCTCGAAGATTTCGTGTCCGAGCGCGGGAAAATTATCCCTAGCCGCATTACCGGCACCTGCGCGTGGCACCAACGCAAGTTGACCCGCTCGATCAAGCAGGCGCGTGCGATCGCGCTGTTGCCCTACGCATCCAGCCGACTGTAACCTCAACGCCAGGTCCCATCGAGAAATCGGGGAAAGAACTCGCGCTTCCAGTCTCCTCACAGTGAGAGCAGGTTGAAGGCGCGACTTGTGGTTTATTTTTTGCTCCCGTAAAAGTAGAGGCCGATATGGAAATCATTCTACAAGAAGACATCGCGACGCTGGGCAGTACCGGCGACATCGTCAAGGTGCGAGACGGCTACGGACGGAATTATCTCGTTCCTCGTGGGCTCGCGGTCGAGGCAAACCGACGGAGTCTCCGAATATTAGAGCACCAGAAACTGCTAGCCGCAGGGAAAAAAGAACGCGACCGACGCGACGCGCAGGGGATGGCCGACCGGATCGCCGCACTCTCAGTGTCTATTACGGCCCGTGCTGGGGAAGAGGATCGCCTCTTTGGCTCGGTCACGAATCTGGATATCGAGAAGGCTCTGGCGGCGCAGGGGGTCACGATTGACCGGCGGAAGATCGTGTTGGTGGAACCAATCAAGCAGCTTGGTACTCATACGGTTCCTATCCATCTGAATAGCGCGGTGCATGGCACCGTCACCGTGCATGTCGTGCGTGAAGCATGAGCGTGGTCTCGCCGCACGGCGAAGAATTTTCGAGGTTTCTTGCAGGCACGTAGCTCAGCGGAAGAGCACTTCCCTGACACGGAAGGGGTCAGCAGTTCAATCCTGCTCGTGCCTATGCCTTCGGTGAGGGGAAGGGGGGATGGTCTCAAGTGCGGACCTCTCCTCCCCCACCAGAACTATGAGTGAAAACATTCAGCATATTACCGTGACGCTGCCAGGCGGAGAACAAAAAATTGTTCCGGCTGGTACGGTCGCGCGTGAACTCGTCCCGCCAGCGGCACAAAAACAGGCGCTCGCGGTGCGCGTCAACGGCAAAGTTCTGGACCTCTCACGTCCAGTGACGGCTGATTGCTCACTTGAGCTTATCCTGCCCACTTCTCCCGACGGTCTTGATGTCCTGCGTCATTCCTCCGCCCACTTGATGGCCCAGGCGGTCAAGCGCCTTTTTCCTCAGGTGCAAATTACTATCGGTCCAGTGATTGACAGTGGCTTCTATTACGACTTCAAGCACGATCATCCGTTCACGCCAGAAGATTTGGAACGGATCGAAGCCGAGATGAAAAAGATCGTCAACGAGAATTTTCCCGTGGCACGCGAAGAAATTCTCCGCGACGACGCGGTAAGCATGTTTCGCGACATGGGCGAGCACTACAAAGCTGAAATTATCGCCAGTATCCCCGCGAACGATGCGATCTCGCTGTACCGTCAAGGTGAGTTTGTCGATCTCTGTCGTGGTCCGCACGTGCCAGCCACGGGGCGTATCCCTTCTTTCAAGCTGACCAGTGTCGCCGGTGCCTATTGGCGTGGAGACGAACGTAACGAGATGCTGCAACGCATCTACGGTACCGCGTTCGCCACCGAGAAAGAGCTGAAGCAATATTTAGCCATGCTCGAAGAGGCCAAACGGCGTGACCATCGCCGCGTCGGGAAAGAACTCGAGCTTTTCATCTTCGATCCGATCGCACCCGCGAGCCCGTTTTTCCTGCCCAAGGGAACCTTCATCTATAACGAGCTGATCGCGTATATCCGCACCCTGTACAAACGGTACGGCTATCAGGAAGTGCTGACGCCGCAGATTTTCGATGTGGACCTGTGGCATCGCTCCGGCCACTACGAGAACTACAAAGAGAATATCTTTTTCACGGAGATCGAAGGGCGCGCGTTTGGCGTCAAGCCGATGAACTGCCCTGGGCACACGTACATCTACGCGGCCAAGAAACACTCGTATCGTGATTTGCCGTTGCGGATCGCGGATTTCGCGCGCCTCCATCGGTTCGAGCGCTCCGGGGTGGTCTCTGGGCTCACCCGCGTTCGTTCTTTTGCTCAAGATGATGCGCATATTTTCTGTACGCCGGAGCAGATTGAAGCCGAAGTGAATGGCGTGTTGCGGATGGTGACCGAGGTCTACCGCACTTTCAACTTCACCGAGATGCGGTTTGATCTCTCGACTCGGCCACCGAAGCGGCTTGGCGATGATGCCACGTGGGATCGCGCGGAGGCGGCACTGGCGGCGGCGCTGACGGCGAATAACATTCAATATCGGATCAATGCCGGCGATGGCGCGTTTTACGGACCCAAGATTGACTGCATTGTTTTTGATGCGCTACGGCGGCCGTGGCAGCTCGCCACGATTCAACTCGATTTTCAGTTGCCAGAACGGTTCGACTTGCGCTACACCAACAATGAAGGACACGAAGTGCGGCCCGTGATGATTCATCGCGCCGTGCTCGGCTCGCTTGAGCGGTTCTTCGGTGTGTTGATTGAGCATTGTGGTGGCGATTTCCCCTTGTGGCTCGCGCCAGAGCAAGCGCGCATTTTGACGATCACGGAAAGCCAGGATGCGTATGCGCGGCAAATCTGTGAACAGATGCGGCAAGCCGGAGTGCGAGCGGAAGTGGACCTGCGTAACGAAAAGCTCGGTTATAAAATTCGTGAAGCCGAAGTCCACAAGATTCCCTATATGATCGTTGTTGGCGACAAAGAAGTCAGCTCAGCCACGGTGGCACCGCGGGGGCGAAAAGGCGAGAAAATTCCGTCCTTGACCGTTCCTGAATTCATTGCCCGCGTGGCCGCTGAATCCGTGCCAGGAGGTGCCCCATAGCCAAAGAAGCAGGAGTCCGGATAAATCAGCAGATTCGTTCCCGTGAGGTGCGAGTCATTGATACCGATGGTGCGCAAGTCGGGGTGATCTCCCTCGTGGAAGCGCTCAAACTCGCGGACAGTAAGGAACTCGACCTGGTGGAGGTGTCGCCCACTGCGGCGCCGCCGGTCTGCCGGGTCATGGATTATGGTAAGTTTCGGTACCTGCAAAAGAAGAAAGTTCAGGAATCGCGCAAGAATCAGACTCAGGTGCTGGTGAAGGAAGTCAAACTGGGGTCACGCACGAGTGAGCATGATCTCGACTTCAAGGTAAACCACATTCGGCGCTTCCTGGAGAAGAAACAACGAGTGAAAGTGTCCGTGCTCTTCCGTGGGCGTGAGATCACTCACCCGGAAATTGGTCGCGAGATGCTGGATAAAGTGTTCGAGCACATCCAGGATATCGGGGTATTGGAAGGACAAGCACGCCTGGAAGGGCGCAACATGGCGATTTTAGTAGTGCCGAGGTAACGCAAATGCCAAAAATGAAAACCCGCCGCGGTGCGGCAAAACGTTTTAAGCTCACGGGAACCGGGAAAGTACGCCGGGCTCGTGCCTATTTACGCCACCAACTATCAGCAAAAACCCGCAAGCAGAAACGTCACTTGCGTCACCCCGCCTTGGTTGCCGCGGTCGATGAGCGCGCGATTAAGCGGTTAATCCCGTACCTGTAACGGGATGTGAGAAGGAGAGAGAACTATGCCACGCGTAAAACGCGGCTTTAAGGCACGTCGGCGAAGAAAGAAGATTCTCAAGCTCGCGAAAGGCTTCACCGGCGGGCGCCGCCGTCAGTATCGACAGGCGCGCGAGACGGTCGAACGCGCGCTCGTCTACGCGTATCGGGATCGCAAGGCGCGCAAACGGATGTTTCGTCGCTTGTGGATTACCCGCATTAACGCGGCCGCGAGACTGAACGGCTTGAATTACAATCAACTGGTCCACGGGCTTAATCAGGCGAATATCGAGCTTGACCGCAAGATTCTCGCCGCGCTCGCTGGAGAAGATCCCACCACCTTTACCGTCGTTGCGGACTTCGCCAAACAACGTCGAGCAGCATGAAATTGAGTCATTAGGCCATTGAGCCATTGAGTCATTTTTAGAATGTTCATGCCTTCAATGACCCAATGGCCAGATGGCTCAATGACCCAATTTCCCTCAGTCCTTCTTCTCCATGGAACACGAACTTCTCCGCATTCGTGATGAAGCGCTCGCGGCGCTTGCCGCCTGTCAGGATGACGATGGCCTGGAAGCCCTACGTCTGCGATTTTTGGGGCGCAAGGGGGAACTCACTGGCGTCCTACGTGGCATCGGCGAGCTGCAACCTGAGGAAAGGCGGAAAATCGGCGAGATCGCGAATCAAGTCAAAACGCTGGTCGAAGAGCGTATCACCACGCTCCGTGCCCAGTGGCAGGCCGACCAGCGTGCTCGCAGTTTGGCCGCTGAACGGATTGATATTACGATCCCCGGCAACCATCGTCCGCGCGGGTCGCTCCATCCACTCATGCAAGTACTGGATGACACCATCGCGATCTTTACCGCCATGGGGTTCGAGGTCGTGCGCGGGCCGGACATTGAGGACGATTACCACAACTTCGCCGCCCTCAACATTCCCGCCGACCACCCAGCGCGGGAGATGCAAGACACCTTCTTTGTCGGCCCAGAGGTCGTTCTCCGTACCCACACCTCGCCAGTGCAAATTCGCACGATGGAAAGCCGCCAGCCGCCGCTCCAGATTATTGTTCCTGGCTCCGTCTACCGCTGTGATGACGACGTGACTCATTCGCCGATGTTCGTGCAACTCGAAGGGCTCATGGTCGGCTCGGATATTTGCTTCGCGCATCTGAAAGGCGTGCTCACCGCTTTCGTGCACGCGATGTATGGACCAAACACTCCCGTGCGTTTACGTCCCAGTTATTTCCCGTTCACCGAGCCCAGCGCGGAACTGGACATTGGCTGCGTGATCTGCGGAGGCCGCAAAACTGGCTGCGCGGTGTGCAAGGGAACCGGGTGGATGGAGATTCTTGGGTCTGGGATGGTTCATCCGAATGTCTTTCGCGCGGTGGGGTACGACCCGGAAAAAGTATCGGGCTTCGCCTTTGGCCTGGGCATCGACCGTATCACTATGCTGCGCTACGGGATTGATGATATTCGCCTACTCTACGAAAGCGATCTGCGCTTTCTCCGGCAGTTCTCGTAAAGTCCAAGGTCCAAAGTCCAAGGTCTAAAGTCCACAGTTTCTCTACTGACTACTGAATGCTGGCTACTGACTACTCTCTTCATTATGAAAGTCACGCTTAACTGGCTCCGCGAGTTTGTCGCGATTGAGCTCTCGCTTGATCGCCTGGCCGACCGACTGGCACTCGCTGGATTGGAAGTCGATGGCATTCACGAGCAAGGCGCGGCACCGATCCAGATCGCGCAAATCGTGCGTATCGATCCGCATCCACAGTCCGACCATCTCACCGTCTGCCAAGTAACAACCGGGGGCGAGATGATGCCGGTGGTGTGCGGCGCGCGCAATATGCAGGTGGACGACAAAGTCGCCTTGGCACCAGAAGGCACAACCTTGCCCGGCGGCCAGTATGTGGAACGGGTCGAGATTCGTGGACAACTCTCGTGCGGCATGCTCTGCTCGGAACGCGAATTAGGACTGTCGGATGACCATCACGGACTCCTGATCCTCGCCAAGGACGCGCCATTGGGTGAAGCCCTCTATGCCATCCTTGGTTTGCGAGACACCATTCTCGATGTGGCGATTACACCCAACCGTGGGGATTGTCTCAGTGTCCTTGGCCTCGCCCGTGAAATCTCCGCGCTGACCGATGTGCCACTCCATGCCGCGAAACCACGCGTCCGCCAAAGCGGCGCGGCTATCCAGGGCCAAGCACGAGTGTCGATTACCGATGCCGACCTGTGTCCACGGTATGCCGCGCGCGTGGTGACCGGAGTGAAGGTCGCCCCTTCTCCTGCGTGGATGAAATGGCGGTTGGAAGCCGCTGGTGTGCGCGCTCTCAATAATGTCGTTGATGTGACCAACTATGTGATGCTCGAACGCGGACAGCCATTACATGCGTTTGATCTACCGTCCCTTGCTGGACAAGAAATCATCGTCCGTCGCGCCCGTGACATCACCACCATGCTGACTCTTGACGGGAAAGAGCGAGCACTGGTTCCCGAAGACCTACTGATTTGCGACCGCGATCGTGCAGTGGCGATTGCCGGAGTCATGGGCGGTGCCAATTCCGAAGTACGCGACCACACGACGTCCGTCCTGCTCGAAAGCGCCTATTTTGTGCCAGAAACGGTCCGGCGCACCGCGCGACGGTTGGGTCTACGCAGTGAAGCCTCATATCGCTTTGAACGCGGAGTCGATCCGCTTGGTGCCGTGCTGGCCGCTGACCGGGCTGCGTCGTTGCTCCATCAGCTCGCGGGTGGAAAGGTGAGCCAGGGATTGATTGACGTGTTTCCTCATCCCTTATCCCCGACGGTCATTCCTCTCCGCGCGCAACGGGTCAACAGTTTTCTCGGCGTAACGGTCGAAGCCAACGAGATTGAGCAGCGCATACGGACGCTGGGCGCGAAAGTCAAACGCGGGCGGAGTGGCACGTGGGACGTGACCCCGCCTTCGTATCGAGCTGACCTTGTTCAAGAAGCCGACCTCATTGAAGAGGTTGCGCGGCTGCGCGGATATGAAACGATTCCTGGGGTGTTGCCGCGCACGGAAGTCCGTGAAAAGACCCGTGACACCGATGGGGCATGGAGCCAGCGGGTACGGTCATGTCTGGCCGCGCAAGGGTTGCATGAGATGCTCAATCTCAGCTTCACCTCGGCCCGACTCAACACGCTCATTTCAGGATTAGTCTCAGAAGCCGTCGCGATTCCGCTCGTGAATCCCCTCTCGGCGGAAGGCGCGGAAATGCGGCTCAGTGTACTTGGTGGGTTGTTGCGCGCGCTTCAGTTGAATATCCGCCAGGGAGAAACGGGGATTACCGCATTCGAACTCGGCAAAACGTTCTTCTTCGAGAAGGGCCAGACCAACATCCAACAGCGACAGGAGCGGCTGGTGCTAGCGGCGGTGCTGTACGGAACCTGGCCGAGTGTCGGGTTAGGGCAGCCTGGCAAGGCGGTGGACTTCGCCGATCTCAAGGGAATTGTGGAAGCCGTGGGACAGGAACTGGGCTGCGCGCATGTGCTGCGCTGGGAACGGGCGACCGATAGTTCGTTCCTTCATCCAGGGAAATCCGCGCGTGTCTTCATTGAACAGCAGGCCGTGGGCGTGGCTGGCGCGCTGCATCCCGATCACGCTTTGGCGTTGGACATCAGCGAAACTCCTTGGGTTTTTGAGCTTGACTTCGCTACCTTGCTTCACTATGCTCGCCCGGTTACGCAATACCAAGCGCTGCCCCGGTTTCCCACGGTCGTGCGCGACGTGGCGATCGTGGCGGATAAAGAACTGCCGGTGCAATCCGTCATTGACGCCGTCCACGCCTTGGCGCACCCATTGATTGTGAATATGCGACTTTTCGACCGCTACCAGGGGAGCCAAATTCCTCCCGATAAACAAAGCCTCGCGTATTCAATCTCTTACCGGACGACGGATCGGACGTTGACGACGGTGGAAGTGAGCGAGGCCCATGCGCGGGTCATCGCGCACCTCGTCCAGACTCTCGGGGTTGAGGTGCGGGCGTAACCTCAACAAGTTTTTATGGAGGCGGTGGCATGACGAAAGCGGATATTGTCGAAAGTATCTATGAAAAGGTTGGATTTTCCAAGAAAGAAGCGACGGACGTTGTTGAGTCGATCTTCGAATTACTCAAAGGCCGCCTCCAACAAGGGGAGAAGGTCAAAATTTCTGGCTTCGGCAACTTTATCATTAACGCGAAACGTCCTCGCAAAGGACGCAATCCGCAAACTGGTGAGGAAATTATTATTTCGGGGCGCCGGGTCCTCTCCTTCAAACCCAGCCCGGTGCTCAAGAAGTCTATCAACCCAGGTGAACTTTCTTAATTCAGGTGTCTCGTGCCAGAACCCGCACTTCCCAACAAGCTCTACTTCCGCATCGGTGAAGTGGCCAAACTCGTTGGGGTGAAGCCATACGTGCTTCGTTACTGGGAGACGGAATTTACGATTCTCAGACCGGGAAAGACCCCGTCACATCATCGGTTGTACCGTCGGCGCGACGTGGAGATGCTCCTAGAGATCAAAGACCTCTTGTATGAACAAGGGTTCACGATCGCTGGGGCAAAGAAAAAACTGAAGGACAGCGAAACAGGAGAAGCCACGGAAATGGCGCTCTCTCTGCCCGTTACCGACACTGCTCCCCACGCACAACCCTGTGACCACCTTCAACTTTTGCGGTCCATCAAGGAAGATTTGCGGACCTTGCACGCGATGTTATCTTCCACGGAATCCCCTCGCTGACCTGTGAATTGAGCCCTGCGGCACTCCTGCTTCCGTGAGAAGAGTTGATTCTCTTTCGTTGCGTATGCTAGCATCCACCCTCTTTGACGCTTGAATCTTTCCCCCGCCATGATCGGAGCTTACTCGTGGAAGTAAAAGAAAAAATCGAAGAAATACATGCGGATGAGGTAGGGTGGATGCGGATGCGATGGCGAACAATCACGATTGTTGGGGTCTTGGTGTGTTTTCTGGGCGGTACGGTTGAACAGAGCCTTGCTCGCCAGCCGGATACCGCACGGAGAAACACGCCGGCGAAAAAAGGCGAGAAAAAAGCCACGAAAGGAACCGCCGCCGTTTCGAGTAAAAAACAGACGGTTTCTTCAAACCAGAAGCCAAAGATCGTCAAGAGAGAAGAGAAGAAGCCAAAAGAAGTCCGACGTGAGGCGCGCACCCAGAGAACGACAGTGCGGTCCGAGTCTCGGTTGACAAAGGCGAATCCCGAAAAGCCCACCGTTTCCCGTCTTCAGCGGCGGCGAGCTTCGGTGCGATTGGCAAGACGCGCTCGTCGTGCTCCTGTCCGGGTAGTGCAGCGGACGGAGCCCGCCACCGTCAAGGATTATGAATCCATGATTCTCGCCGATGCGGAGAGTGGCCAGGTGATCCTAGCCGAAGAGATAGATAAACAATGGCCCGCTGCCTCACTGACCAAAATGATGGTAGGGCTGCTCGCCCTGGAGGACATCAAGGGCGAGCGATTTTCCCTACGAACTCCAGTGGTGATGAGCGAGCGCGCCACCCGCGCTCGTGGCCGCACGATTGGGTTACGTGAAGGGGAGGAATTTCCCCTTGGCGAACTCTTACAGGCGATGCTTGTTACGTCCGCGAATGATGCGTCCGTGGCGGTTGCTGAACGCATCCGGGGTTCGGTCGAGGCATGTGTCGCAGCCATGAATAGACGAGCGCGGAAACTGGGCATGACACAAACCGAATTTCAGACCGTGAACGGCATGCCATTATCGGATGGCAGCGCGGGCGATTTTTCATCGGCGCGCGATCTCGTCACCCTGGCGCGGGCGCTGTTACGACACGATTTAGTCTTGGAATGGACCTCGCACGACAAAGTCCCCTTTCGTGACGGGTCGCAGATGTTGCCCAATACCAATCGTTTGGTGGGGAAGGTGGATGGGGTCAACGGCCTCAAGACCGGATTTACCTCACGGGCGCGGTTCAACTTGGTGGCGACGGCGCAGCGTGGATCATTAAGCCTCATCGCGGTGGTCCTGGGTGGTCGCAGTAGCCGTATCCGCTTCCAGAGCGCGGAACAGTTCCTCGAATGGGGATTCACGAATTATCACGACCAATCCGCTTCCTCCAGAGAAAAAGACGCGCACGGCCACGCCGTTCAGCCCGTCCGCGCGGCGCTTACTCCTCCCGCGCTTCCTTAAAAGAAGCGGTATTTCTCCCAGCGACCCTTGCAATTGACCAAAAGATGAATAACTTCCATTGCCTCGGCTACTCTTGGCCGAGGCAACAATCGAATACAATACGTGAAAGGAGAGTTTCGGATGTCGAAGAAGCTCGTGCACCTGCATGAAAAAGCCCGGGTCGGTATCCTGCAAGGAGCCAATCTATTAGCGGACGCAGCCCAGGTCACCCTGGGCCCGCGCGGACGCAACGTACTAATTCAGAAGAGTTTTGGGGCCCCCATAATCACCAAGGACGGAGTCACGGTGGTCAAGGAGATCGAACTGGAAGACAGGTTCGAGAACATGGGCGCCAAAATGATCCGCGAGGTCGCCACCAAAACCTCGGAGATTGCTGGAGACGGGACCACCACGGCGACCGTGCTGTCACGCGCGATTCTTCGGGAAGGACTCCGCTTGCAAGCCGCGGGTTTTGATCCCATGGAAATCAAGCGTGGGATTGATGCCGCCGTCGAGAAAGTCGTGGCTGGCGTGAAAGACCAGAGTCGAGCGGTGAAAGGCAAGGAACAAATCGCTCAGGTGGGCACCATCGCCGCGAATGGTGAAGTGGCCATTGGCGACATTCTGGCCGAAGCGATGGATAAAGTCGGCAAGGAAGGCGTCCTCACCATTGAAGAAGGCAAGGGCCTGGAGACCACGCTTGAGGTGGTTGAAGGCATGCGCTTTGATCGTGGGTATCTGTCTCCTTACTTCGTGACCAACCCGGAACGCATGACGACCGAGTTGGAGGATCCGTACATTCTTTTCTTTGAGAAGAAAATCTCGAATATGCGCGAGCTGCTGCCACTGCTTGAGCAAACCGCGCAAAGCGGACATCCGATTGTCCTGGTGGCGGAAGACGTGGATGGCGAAGCGCTCGCGACCCTCGTGGTCAATAAACTGCGGGGCTCGCTTCGTTGCGCCGCGGTGAAAGCCCCAGGCTTCGGCGATCGTCGCAAGGCGATGCTTGAGGATTTGGCGATTCTCACGGGCGGTAAGGTGATCGCCGAGGAACTCGGCATGAAGCTGGAAACCGTCACCCTCGCTGATCTTGGCCGCTGTAAAAAAATCATCCTTGATAAAGACAACACCACGGTGGTGAGTGGAGCGGGCAAGAAAGACGTGATTCAAGGCCGCGTACAGCAGATTCGTGCCCAGATTGACGGGACGACCTCCGACTATGACCGTGAAAAACTGCAAGAGCGCCTGGCGAAATTGGCGGGTGGCGTCGGGGTTATCAGAATTGGCGCGGCGACCGAAGTGGAGATGAAAGACCGGAAGGCGCGCGTCGATGATGCCATGCACGCGACGAAAGCGGCGATGGAAGAGGGGATTGTTCCTGGTGGTGGCGTGGCGCTGGTGCGCGCGCAAAAGACGTTGGATCGTCTCAAGTTTGGCGACGGACGCGACCAAGGCGTGGCCATCGTGCGCCGCGCGATCGAGGAGCCGTTGCGGCAGATCGTGACCAATGCTGGGAGAGAAGCCTCGGTGGTCATCAATACCGTGAAAGAGGGCAAGGATGACTACGGGTTCAATGCCGCGACGGAAAAATTCGAGCATCTGTTCAAGTCTGGTGTCATTGATTCGACCAAGGTCGTGCGCTCCGCCCTTCAGTTCGCGGCGAGCGTGGCGGGGATGATGATTACGACCGAAGCGGCGATTGCTGATAAGCCGGAGAAGAAGACATCCGCGGGTGGTGGACATGGTGGGCATGGCCACAGCCACGGGGATGATATGGATGACGACTATTAAAGAACACGGCACGCGCACTGTTTGAGTGATTTCTCAAAGTGTGCAAAAATAACCGCATTATATCAGGAAGGGAGTACAGAGAATGTTGAATTTGAAAAAAATCACAACTGGTGTTGCAGGGGCCGCGCTGTTGGCCGTCATTGGGTCGGGATGCGCGGCCTCGCAACCACCACAAGACACTTGGACCGCCGCCGCGCAGTCGGCCAGTGCTTCGGCCAGCCGGTCGGAAGAGGCGGCCAAACGGTCTGAAAACGCCGCCGCGCGGGTTGAAGCGGCAGCGAAGCGGGCGGAAGATGCGGCCTCGCGGATCGAAGCAATGACCATGAAAGGCATGCGGAAGTAAATTCCGCGTGATGAGGTTCTGATCACGCGGCCTTCCTCAAGAAAGGGGTAAGCAGAATGCGAAATTTGCGCAAGGTAACAACTGGAATCGCGGCGGGAGCATTATTGGCTGCGCTTGGTTCGGGATGCGCGGCGAAACAATCCTCACCGCCAAACGATACCTGGACGGCATCCGCTCAGGCGGCGAGTGCGTCAGCAAGTCGTTCCGAAGAGGCGGCGAGGCGGGCGGAAGCCGCAGCCGCACGGGTTGAAGCTGCGGTGAAGAGAGCCGAAGATGCTGCCGCTCGTATGGAGGGCAGGGTCACGGGAGACATGAATAAGTAGATTCCGTGTGATCTTTCTTTGACAAGGCGGCGCGTCCTTAGTATGGATGCGCCGCCTTTTTTGTGCGAATTTTTCGTGTTGGTTACGAAAACTCAATAATGGTCTTGATTGAGTCGCGGGCTTCGGACGCGGTCCGATAGGCGTCGTGCAGCGCCGCGAATGGATAGCGGTGAGTAATGAATTTGTCCGCCGTGACGACCCCGTCACGAATCAACTGGAGCGCCTCGCGGGTATCGTTCGGTCCACATGAATAGCTGGGGATCAAACGAATCTCGTTGAAATACAAATCGTAGGGAGAAACCGCCAGCCGCGCCTCTGGCGTGCTGGTCGTGAACAGCACCACCGTTCCCCCTTTGGCCACACATTTCAGACCCAGTTCCATCGCCTCAACGGACCCTGGGCCGACAATCACGACTTCCGCCATTGCCCCTTTGGTGTATTCACGCAATTGCGCGACGACGTCACCTTGCGCGGGATCGAAGGAGATGTCCGCGCCAAGCTGCCGCGCTTTCTCGCGACGATATGCGACGAAATCGGTGCCAATGATCTGGCCGGCATTGGCCTGCCGCGCCAGCGCGACATGAAGCTGGCCCATGATGCCCAGCCCGATGATGAACACGCTCTCCCCGCCTTGCAGCCCGGACTTGCGTAGCGACTTCACGACACATGCGGCAGGTTCCACCAACGAACCATCGGCGAACGAGAGATCGTCCGGCAGTCGCAACGTATCGCCCGCAAGATTTTCCTTGGGGACCAGAAAATACTCCGCCATGCCACCGGGTACGATGCGTGACGAGCGCCAAGTGGCGCACTGCACGAACTCCCCACGCTGACACGGGCGACAGGTGAAACAGGGCGCATGGTGATGCACGAACACGCGGTCGCCAGGACGGACCTCGGTCACGCCTGAGCCGACCGCGACGACTTCGCCCGCCGGCTCGTGACCAAACACCAGCGGTGCTTTCTTCTTCATGTACCAGCCCATGACATCGCCGGAGCATATCCCACAGGCACGGGTTTTGACTAGGGCTTCCCCAGGACCAACCTGGGGAATGGGCTCATCCTCGAACCGAATGTCGGAGGAGTCATACAAACGCGCGACCTTCATCACAGCCATATTCGTCACGCCTCCCTACGAAAACATCCAGCGGGCCATTTTCACCACATCTTTGGTGCTTTCGGGGAAGGTGCGGGTCACCGAGGCTTCGAAGCCCGAGTGCATAAGGCAGTTCTGACAACGAGGATCTGTGCGGGTTTCCCAATAATTCCAGTCCACTCCGTTCCAGAACTCGTCCCACGTCTTGAAATACTTCTCGCCAATCAGGTAGCAGGGGCCTTTCCAGCCGAAGGGGGTACGAGTGACATTGCCCCACGGCGTGCAGGGATATTCTCGTTCGCCGGCGGCGAACTCCAAAAAGAGCGGCGTCGAACCGAGTCGATATTTTTTGGAGAGTTCCAGCACGCGGCGGAACTTTTGATGAATCTCCTGTCGAAAGAGAAAGTGATCGTCTTGCACTTTTTCGTAGTGATAGCCAGGCGAGACGAGCATGTTGTCGATGCCCAGCGTCGTGAGCATCGCGAACATCTGCTCAATCTCTTCCATCTGGGTCTCTTTATAGACGGTTGTATTGGTGCACACCGTATACCCAAGCTGCTTGCCGAGCTTAATCATTTCAATGGCTTTATCGAACACGCCTTCCCGCGCGCAGACAAAGTCATGGGTCTCGCGCATGCCATCAAGATGCACGTTGATGGTCACCCGCTTGTGTGGCTGGGACTTATTGAAGAAGCGTTCGAGTAACAGCGCGTTGGTGCAAATGATGACGTGGCGTTTGCGGTCAATAATCTGGCTCACCAGTTCCGGCAGTTCGGGATAAATGGTTGGTTCGCCACCACAGATTGAGACAATGGGAGCGCCAGAGTCATCAACGGCTTGCAGACTCTCGGCGAGGGTTAAGCGATCCTTGAGATCGCCGGAATGGCGTTCCGGGGTACAGCCGACGCAGGCGAGGTTGCAGGTGTAGAGTGGCTCCAGCATCAAGACCACGGGATACCGTTTCCGGCCTTGCAGCTTGTTCTTGGCTTGCCACTTCATCATGTCTGTCGTTACATGCAGCGGATACCGCATTCATCCTCCACGGTTGGCAAAGTATTGTTGAAATTGTTGAGTCGGCGAATCTTAGCGGCGCGTGGGTGCCGTCGCAAGGGTGAGGCGGAAGGCTGGGACAGTTCGGAGTTTGGAGTTGAAACCCGTTCGGAGTCAGGGCTTGATCGCTACTCCCTAGCGAACCGTTCGGCATGGGACAAGATTGTCCTTATGCAGTCATCGGATGTACGAATTCCGATAGACTTTCAAGCAACGCCTTGGCCTCTTGCAAGTCCGCCGTCTCTTCCTCTATGGCTAATACCTCGTCCGCCACGTGTTTTTGGTCCATCATGCTGATAACTCTCGGCACTCAGCGCGACAAAAACACCGGGCACGGGGCATTGCGCAGCACGTACTCGGTCGTGCTGCCCAGCACCATCTCAATGATGCGACTATGGCCATACGCGCCGATGAACAACAAGTCGTGCCCGTGTTCCTTGAGATACTCGATAATGCGTTGATTCGCGTGACCCGTCACGGACAGCAGCGTCGGCTTGAGATCATACGAGCTGAGATAGTGTCGCGCCTCTTCGAGAATTTTCTCTTCACCACTCTTTTCACGCGGTGTGACAGTCAACACCGTCAACGGGAGGTTCAGCGCCGCACAAAACTCAGCGGCGCTGTGCATGACCGTGCTGGCGCGTGCGCTGCCGTCATACGCGAGCAACGGCTTGCTGGGCGGCTGAAATTGCATCGGGGTGATGAACACTGGGCGTGGGCTTTTGCGGGTGATGCTTTCCGCGGTCCCGCCCAACAGACCGGTTGAGAACTGTTCGTTGGTCCCCCGATGTCCAATGATGACGAGGTCCGCGGTGCGCGCACGCTCGCTGATTTCGTTCGCCACAATCCCAGTGACCAGCGCCGTCTCGCAGGACACCCCTTGCTCCTGACAGGTGGTCGTGAATTCTTGCAGGAGAAACTGACCGCGATCATGCAGCGCCTGGCGCACTTTGCCGGCGACATCAAGGTAGGGCTCAAAACCGAACGCGCCGGAGAGGTCCTGAAAAAATGGGCCTTCCACCGAGACGATATCAATGACATGAAGCCCAGAGATGTGGGCGCGAAACTGTGACGCGAGCCACAGCGCATAGCGCAGTGCCGTTCGGGAGTGCTCGGAGCCATCAAGCGCGAGGAGGATATTCTTAATCATCGCGACCTCCGTTTCATTGGCAGAGTGACAACGTTGTCGTCGCCTTACCACTGCCCTCGGAGAAGCGCAAGCAAAGGCGCGGCACCTGAGAGGTTCAGGGGTAGACACAAGGCCGCACCGCCCACCAATAGCGGACCCCTTCGTGCTCAATCTCTTGTGGCGGCGCGTCCGTGGCCAGCGTGGTCGCGATGACCTGCGTGACCGCCGCTGGAATTTCCCCCGGCAGCAGGACGCGCCCATTGACAACGACATCAATAATGACATCTTCCATACGCTTTCTTTCTCAGAGTTGTGCCCCGCCATTGGAGGACGTTTATGAAATTTGGCATTGTTCCCATCAACCTACATCTGTTTGCTGACCCGGACGTGGTGATTCCGTTCGTACAACGCGCGGAAGCGTTGGGCTATGAATCCGTGTGGACAGCGGAACACGTCATCATTCCCAAGACGTATACGTCGGTGTATCCGTATAACCCCGATGGGAAGCTGCCATTCCCACCCGATGCCGCGATTATTGATCCGCTGGTGGCGTTGACCTTTATCGCGTCGGCCACGACCCGTCTACGGCTGGGGACCGGGGTCAACATCCTACCGCAGATGAGCCCGCTCTACCTCGCCAAATGGGCTTCGTCGATTGACCATCTCTCCAAGGGGCGGCTGATGCTCGGTGTGGGTATTGGCTGGTTGAAGGAAGAATTCACCGC
The DNA here is from genome assembly GCA_945865755.1 of Klebsiella pneumoniae. Classification (GTDB taxonomy): domain Bacteria; phylum Desulfobacterota; class Binatia; order Bin18; family Bin18; genus JABFSC01. The sequence continues at coordinate 1,320 of CAMBFS010000047.1, read as the reverse complement.
GATTGGCGTGCCGTTCGAGCGCCGTGGCAAACGGGCGGACGAGTATCTGCGCGCGCTCAAGGCGGTGTGGAGTGGCGAAGAGGTCAACTTTCAGGGCGAGTTCGTGCAGTGGCAAAACTTCATGATGCGCCCCAAGCCCGCGCAGGCCGGAGGTGTGCCGCTGGTGATTGGTGGCATTAGCCCCTCGGCGATTCGGCGCACGGTGCGTTATGGCGATGGCTGGTATGTCATCGGCAAGGCCCTCGACGACTATCGCACGCACATGCGAGCGCTCAACGAAGAGTGCGCCAAGCAGGGGCGGAACCCGCGCGATTTGGAAATTACCGCGTACTGGAATTATCACCGCGAAGGGGTCGAGAGTCTCGCCGTCTATGAAGAGCTGGGCATCCAGCGGCTGTTGATTAACGTGCAGGCCTTGCGGGACCGCAACATCACGAATGCGATGGAGCGTTTCGCCAATGATGTGGTGGCAAAGCACGGCTGAAAAAAAGAATCGGAGAATCGGAGAATCGGAGTTTGCATTGGAACTCCGAACTGCTCTAGCGAAGCAGGCGGGAGTTTGGCCACCGCGAGATTATGCTCAACATGCGCGACGGATTTCATGCCGACCAGCGCGGCGGTGATGCCAGGCGTTGAACGCTCCGGCTGAGCGCCCGGCGGCCACTGTCGTTTGCTCAGCGCACGTTGCCTCACCGCCGGTGCGCCTCCAGCCGGTTGTTCGTGTCCCCTGCTCCTTACGCTGCCTTTGCCGTGAGCTTCACCCCCAGCGCCCGCGCGACTTTGAGGACAGTATCGAAGCGAGGTTTAGCACCGGGAGCAAGCGCTTTGTACAAGCTCTCTCGCCCAAGGCCCGTGTCTTTAGCGAGTTGCGACATCCCCCGGGCACGCGCGATGTCACCGAGCGCGAGGAGCAAGAGGTCTGGCTCATTCGCCTCCAGCACGGCGGTCATGTACTCGGCGATGGCGGCCTCGTCAGTGAGGTAGCGCGCGGCGTCAAACGGGAGAAGCTTACGGGGCGTCTTGGCTTTCTTCATAGGTCGTCTCCGATCTCGTTGGCGATGCGTTTAGCACGCTGGATGTCTCGTTTCTGCGTGGATTTGTCGCCGCCGCAAAGAATGACAATCACCACACTCCGACGGCGGGTAAAGTACAGACGGTATCCAGGTCCTACGTCCACGCGCATCTCGGCTACGTCACCTGCCACTGGAGCCCAGCCTCCCAGATTGCCAGCTTCAGCAAGGCGAAGGCGGGCGGCAATTCGAATCTGTGCCCGTTTATCCCGAAGCCCGTCAAGCCAAGTCTGGAACTCTTCTGTCTGGC
>CAMBFS010000046.1 GCA_945865755.1 Klebsiella pneumoniae | reverse complement strand
CTTGAGACTTGAGACTTGAGACTTGAGACTTGAGACTTGAGACTTGAGACTTGAGACTTGAGACTTGAGACTTGAGACTTGAGACTTGAGACTTGAGTAACCAAGGGAGCATCTTTTCTATAGGGACGCTACGGCAAGATGTAGGTGCTAGAAGAACACTCTCTGTTTGGGTTACACTGCTGGCTTGTCCAGCAGTGTAACCGGCAAACCTGGGGCACTCGCTCCCTGTGGCAACCAAAGACCCACATCTTGATGTGTTTTCCCCATAGAAATCGCCTTAGATAGAGCAAGAGACGCAGTAATGAGCAGTAGGTCAAATCGACAATCCCCAATCCCAAATCCGCAATCCGCAATCCGCAATTCAGACGAGGGGCTGACACTTTTGCGTCAACTCACGTGGCGCAGCCGTTTGCGCGGGGTGTGGCTGCGGTTCCGCTTGTATCTCACTGGCGCATACTACAGCGCGAAGCTGTTACGACTGGCGCACAACAACATCCGTGTTCTTCAGCATTTCCGCCGCTGCCGGGAAGTCGAACAGCTCCAGCCTGAACGCGCTTCTCGCTTCTGGCATCTCGGTTTTTATACGGAGACCTTCCGCCACTGTCTGCGGCTTTTTTCCCCGCTTCAGGCTGCGGTGCCGACAACCGAGCCCACGCGGGATCATCCCTCGCGGCGATTGAAAAAAAGAAGGAACGCGAAAAAAGCTACCCGCCAACCCGTGGCCGCTTATCAACGTCAGCCCCCGCGACAAACCCCGCGATTGACCACGATGACCGCGCTCTCGGAAGCTTTACTCTTCCCACCGGGACCCGCGCTTGTAGAACAGGCCGAACAGGTGACGGCTCAGCCACCGCGCGAACGCTGGAAGGTGCGCCTCACACTCTACTCATGGCTGTGGGCGCTGCGCGCGCTGCCCTCTACTTGTGTCGCGCGCTGCCGCGCTTTATTACGAATCAACGGTCATAAAGCCCAACAGCGACAATTCTATCAGGACGCGCAGCTCACACTTTTACAAGAGCAGCAACGAATCGCGATCTCGACGCAAACGGCGTTGTTTCTCTCGCTGGCCAACGCGATTGATCTCAAGGCCGCGCGCGAGCTGACCGCCGCCGGGCAGCTCGTCGGGAAACATCGCCACCAGAGAACCATGACTGCGGAAGATACCGCGTGTTTCGACCAATCGTTAAATGCCCTCGACGGGAATCACGAAACCATTCGTGTCGCCGTCCAATAATGGAGACAATGGAATGCCCGAAAAGAACGAACTCTCAGTACCGACTCGTAACGCGAAGATGCCGGAGGCCCTCGATTCCACCATGCGCATCAATGCCCCGACGCTCGATTCTCTTCCTCAGCTACTGCAAGATGACAAAATTCCCTGGCTGGATAAAAGGCGCGCGACGAAGGAGTTTCTTCGTAAGGAACTGATCCTGCTGAAAGAACGACTGGACCGAGCCGTGAAAGTCGAGCGCGGACGGCTAGAGCTGGCCACCGAGGCGGAACTCGCGCGGCTCAATACCCTCTTCGCCTTCGAGGCCCTGCGCACGCAAGCGACCCTCCAACGACTGTTCCAGACGTTAGGCATGGAAGTCATGGAGAATCTGGAAACGTTTATGATCGAGTATGCCAAGCAAACATCGCGACACAAGAAAGAGATCAAGCAGAGCAAGGAGATCGAAAGCTCGATGAAAAAGCGGCTCCTCGACCGCACCGACAAATCCTTCCACCACCTCATCGGCACTATCGAGAACGTGGTCGATAATTTGTTCTCGAAAATTGAAGTGACGCAGCAATACAACAAGCTGTAGTCAGTAGCCCGCCAGCAGTCTGGAGACCGCCCCCCGCGCTCAAGCACCGGGCTCAAGGAGCAAAGGGAACTGAAGCCCGCTTAGAGCCTGGTTTCCCAGGTTTGGTGCTCCGAACCCAAGGAGTCATCGTCGGAGATTTGAGGGCTCCAGGCAAGCTGGGATTGACGGCAACCCACTCCCCGCGTACACGGGGCAAACGTGCCTTATGCGATGTGTCCTCCCACCTCGGTATTGGACCGCGATGCTCACCGCTGTCGCGATTCTGACGTTTGCCGTCGGCACCAGCGTTGCCTGTCTGCAAAAAGGAGTCGGCACTGGGCAGATCGCCCAGGCGTGTTGTAAAGGCCATTGCCATCACGCCATGACGGAAGCGCAGGCCGTCAAATGTTGCCAACGCCATCAGCATCACGTGGCCCAAGCGGGTCCGCTCTCGCTCGGAGTGAACCCGGCGTTATCGGCCAATATGCTGCCGTCGGTCACGCTTCTTTCTCTGCCTGTGAGCCTCTCGTCCGCGTCAGGTCCGCCGTTCTTCTCGACCCCACCACATCCACCTCCAACGCCCGCTCTGTATACGCTTCACTGCGCTCTCCTGATTTGATTCTCCCCGTGGTCGCTGTCTCTCTTTGATCCGAGACCACGGGAGGAAACTATGTGTGCTCTTTACGCCAGGAGAAGCAGCTCTGGGCTTTTCCTGATCACCTTCTTTGCGTGCGCGGTGTGGGAGTCTCCGGCTTTCCCCAATCACCCCCAAATGACGGAGGATTACTCCGCCTTGGATGGGCCGGAATGCCACTTAGAAACCGTGCTTGTTTACAGTCAGCAGCATAATCCCGCGCTGCAAGCGGCGCGGGAGCGGGTGCGTGCCGCCAGCGAGCACCCGCTCCAGGCGGCCGCGCTTGATGATCCCGTCTTGAGCTACGAGGGGTTCAATATCCCCGAAAATTTCGCTTTCACGCGGACGGACAACACGATCCTCAAACTCTCACAGAAGTTTCCGTTTCCGGGCAAGCGGCGGCTGCGTCGTGAGATCGCGACTCGTGAGATCGCCATCGCTGAAGCCGAACTGCGTCTGGTCGAGATGACGATCAGAACCGAGGTCACGAAAGCCTACTCCGACCTGTGGCAAGCGCATCAGCACCTGCGGATCTACGCGCGGGAGAAAGAGTTGATGGCCCAGTGCGCGACCATCGCCGAAAAGAAGTATGCCGTGGGGCAAGCCTCACAACCTGATGTCCTCCGCGCTCAGGTGGAGCTGACTCGACTGGTCACTCGCGTCACCACGGAAACGCTGCGACTGGAGGAGATCACCGCGACACTCAACGGGCTGCTCAGTCGCTCGCCCGAGGCGACGCTCGGCGTGCCGCGCGACATGCCGACCTCAGAAGTGGAACTGACATTCGCCGAGTTGACGGAGCTGACCTTGAAGAACCGTCCGGAAATCGTGGGACACAGCGAAGCGATGGAGCGCGACACCTCCGTGTTGGCCCTCGCTCGGAAAGCCTCTTTCCCAGACTTTGAGGTGGCCGCCGCGCGGTTCTTTAACGCTGCGCGCAAGGATGGGGTTGGCGTCATGTTCTCGGCGACAATTCCCTTGGCCAATCGCGAGAAATATGACGCGGGAGTCGCCGAAGCGAGGGCGCGATTGAATGCGCGCAAGGCGGACCTGCGCGCCGCCCAGGATACCGCTCTGGCTGAAGTGAAACGGGCCTTGGTGCGCGCGCGGACAGCGGTCGAGCTGCTTCACCTCTTTACGCAAATTCACATTCCCCAAGCCGAGCAGTCACTCGCTTCTTCTCGGCTCAGCTACCAGACCGGCAATCTCGATTTTCTTTCGCTCATCGACAGTCTTCGCGGTATCGAGCAAGTCCATCTCGAACATGTGGGCGCGGCGGCGGATTTGGCGCGCGCGTATGCCGACCTCGAGCGAGCGGTGGGGCAAGTCTTGCCGAGGAAATAACCATGCCATCACCACGAATTTTGATTCTCGTCGGGGGATTCTTACTGTCGTTGCCTTTCGTCTGCTCACCAAAAGCCGCCGCTCCCGAAGGCGCGCAGGCCGAGTCCGCTACCCCATCGCACACGCCACCGGCAAGGGGAAGCGAGACCACGGCTCCCCAACCCGCGGTTCACCTGTCACCCGCGCAACGACAAATGATCGGGGTCACTTCCGCTCCAGTCGCGCGCACCAAGCTCAAGAAAACCATTCGGGCGGTCGCGCGCGTTGATTTTGATGAACGTCGTCTGACCGACGTGACCTTCAAAGTCAGCGGGTGGGTCCAAGACCTCTTCGTCGATTACACCGGGAAATTCGTGCGCAAAGGCGAGCCGCTGTTGACGCTCGATAGCCCCGATTTAGTGACCAGCCAGGAGGAGTACCTCTTGGCGCTCCAGACCCGTGACCAGCTCGCGCGGAGTTCGCTGCTTGAAGCCCGGACCGGCAGTCAGGGGCTGGTTGAGGCCGCGCGCCGTCGCTTGTTGCTGTGGGGTCTGACTCCCCAACAAATCACCACCTTGGAAAAGCGCGGCACCTCACAGACCTCCCTCACGCTTGCCGCGCCAGCGTCAGGCACCGTCGTGGAAAAAATGGTGGTCACCGGCATGCGGGTGGAACCGGGGATGAAACTCTATCGCCTTGCCGATCTCTCGACCGTGTGGCTCCATGCCGACATCCATGAGGATGAAATTTCACTGGTCCGCGTTGGCCAACCGGTCGCTATTTCACTCGCGTCCTATCCGGGCGAAACTTTTCACGGAGCCGTTATTTACATTTACCCGTACCTCGACACGCAAACTCGGACGAACCGCATCCGGGTGGAATTCGCTAATCGCCAGGGCAAACTCAAGCCGGGGATGTCCGCCAATAGTGAGATCGAGATGGACCTGGGAACTCCGCTGACCGTGCCTGACAGCGCGGTGCTGCAATCCGGGTTGAGACAGCTTGTCTTTATCGATCAAGGCGAAGGCGTCTTCGCGCCGCGCGAGGTGACACTTGGGGTGAAGGCCGACTCTCGTTTCGTCGTGCGTGCGGGACTGACGGCAGGCGAACGAGTAGTGACGAGTGGCAACTTTCTGTTGGATTCCGAGAGTAAGTTGCAATCCGCCACGAGCATGATGGGGATGATGGGGGCACTCGGCATGGCGGACTGGAAGATGGAAAGCGCGCGCCCGATGGAGATGGGAAGCCAGCCCGCGCGGGCAACGCCAACCGAGAAAACGGTCGGGGTCTTCAAGGTCACCGTCGCGACGACGACGGAAGCCGCGAAACTGGGAGAGAACATCCTCCGCATCCAGGTCAAAGACGACACGGGCAGGTCCGTCACTGATGCGGCCATTCGTCTCGACTACACGATGGACATGCCTGGCATGCTGATCGAGAAAGCCACCGCGACACACGCCGGGGCTGGCGTGTATGAAGCGCCGGTTCGTTTCACCATGTCCGGGCCGTGGGGCGTGACGGTCAGTATTCAGCGCCCCGGCCAAGCGGAGGCGCGCGAGCGGTTCAATGTCGCGGTCTCCCAATAGAGCGAAGCGAGCCATCCACCATGATTAACCGACTGATCGACTACAGCGCGCGCAACCGATTTTTCGTGCTGGTGATCGTGTTCATGGCCACGGCGTGGGGCCTCCGCGCGATGTCTCGGGTTCCACTTGATGCGATCCCTGACCTGTCCGATCCGCAGGTGATCGTCTTGAGCGAATGGCCGGGCCGGAGTCCGCAACTCGTCGAAGACCAGATTACCTATCCGATCGTGTCGTCACTGCTGAGTGCCCCGAAAGTAAAAGCGGTTCGTGGGCAGTCCATGTTCGGCGACTCTTTTGTGTACGTCATCTTCGAGGAGGGCACGGACATCTATTGGGCACGCAGTCGCGTGCTCGAATATATGCAGGGCATCAGCGGCAAGTTGCCAGAAGGGGTCTCGCCGACACTCGGTCCCGATGCCACCGGTGTTGGGTGGGTCTATCAATATGCCCTGGTGGATGAGAGCGGACAGCAGAGCCTGGCGGACCTGCGCTCGTTACAAGATTGGTCGTTGCGCTACTGGTTGCAGAGCGTCCCCGGTGTGGCCGAGGTGGCGAGCGTGGGTGGGTTCGTCAAGCAATATCAAGTCAACGTCGATCCCAACCGCTTGCTTGGCTACAATATCCCACTGCGCACGGTGATCGAAGCCATTCGCCGTAGCAACAATGACGTTGGCGGCAGGACGATTGAGATCGCTGGAACCGAACATATCGTGCGAGGACTCGGCTACATCACCTCTCCCGCGGACATCGAAGCCGTTCCCGTCGGCACGAACGGGAACGGCACGCCGATTCTTATCCGCGACCTCGCCACGGTGACGCTCGGACCCGACCTCCGCCGAGGCATCGCGACCCTGGATGATAAAGGGGAAGTGGTCGGTGGGATCATCGTCATGCGCTACGGCGAGAACGCGCTGAACGTGATTCGCGCGGTCAAAGCTAAGCTAGAGGAGATCAAGCCCTCGCTACCGCCGGGTGTGAAGATCGTGCCCACCTACGACCGCTCGCGTCTGATTCTCCGTGCCATCAAGACCCTGCGGCGCACGATTACCGAAGAACTGCTCATTGTCAGTGCGGTGATTCTTATTTTCCTGTGGCATCTCCCCAGCGCGCTCATTCCCATCCTGACGATTCCCATTGCCATCATTCTCTCGTTTATCCCCATGGACCTGATGCGCGTCCCCGCCAATATCATGTCCCTGGGAGGGATCGCGGTCGCCATTGGCACGATGGTGGATGCCGCCATCGTCATGGTCGAGCAGACCCACAAGAAGCTGGAACAGTGGCAGACTGGGGGGCGGCAAGGGGACTACCGTGAGGTTATCATCGCCGCCGTCAAAGAGGTCGGCGGGCCAAGTTTTTTCGCGTTGTTGATCATCGCCGTCTCTTTCCTGCCCGTCTTGGCGCTGCAAGCGCAGGAGGGACGACTCTTTCACCCGCTCGCCTTCACGAAAAACTTCTCCATGCTGGTTGCCGCCGTGTTGACGATCACGGTAGACCCGGCGTTGCGGTTGCTCTTCACCAGGCTCGATCCGTTCGTGTTTCGCCCGCGCTGGCTCTGTTATGTCATCAATGCCGCCCTCGTGGGGACGATCCACAGCGAGGAGCGTCATCCGCTGAGCCGACTGCTCATGCGACTGTATCAGCCCGTGGTCGCATTGGTCTTGCGTGCTCCCGGTGTGGTGATCGTGATCGCGATAGTGATCGTGGTGGCCACGATTCCCGTCTTCCTGCGACTGGGTTCGGAATTCATGCCGCCGCTCAATGAAGGGACGATTCTTCACATGCCCACGGCTTTGCCTGGCCTCTCGACCACTGAGGCCCGGCGGGTGCTGCAAGTCGAAGGACAGATGTTGAAGCAGTTTCCCGAGGTCGAGACCGTCTTCGGTAAAATTGGCCGCGCGCGCACCGCCACGGATCCGGCCCCACTCAACATGGTGGAAACCGTCGTGACGTTGAAACCGGAGGAGGAGTGGCGACCAGGGGTGACGTGGGACTCGTTGCTCGCGGAAATGGACCGCGTCGTCCGTCTGCCCGGCATGCCGAACATTTGGTGGATGCCGATTCAGACGCGCACGGAGATGCTGGCCACGGGCATCCGCAGCATGTTGGGAGTCAAGGTCCTCGGTCCGAGTCTCAATGGGATCGAGCACATCGGACAGCAAATTGAAGCGGTCCTCGCTCCTCTCCGTGGCACGCGGAGTGTCTACTATGACCGCATCTTGGGTGGGTACTACCTCGATTTTCACATCAAACGTGACGAGGCCGCTCGCTACGGGCTAACGGTTGGTGATGTTGAGGACATCATTGAGACCGCCATTGGGGGGAAAGAGATCGCCCAGACCGTGGAGGGGCGTGAGCGGTATCCCATCAACGTGCGTTACGCGCGCGAGTTACGCGACGATGTGGAGATGCTCAAGCGTGTGCTGGTGCCGACCCCCACGGGCATGCGGATTCCCATCGTGCAACTCGCCGATCTGCGCTTTACGCAAGGGCCACCGATGATTCGCAATGAGTTGGGGCAATTGGTCGGGTTCGTCTTCGTCGATGTGGTCGGACGAGACCTGGGGGGCTATGTGGACGAAGCCAAGCGGACCGTGAGCGAGCGGGTTTCGTTACCCCCTGGATATACGCTCTCGTGGGCTGGACAGTTTGAGTATCAACTGCGGGCCAGGGAAACCTTGAAGGTTGTCGTTCCGTTCACGTTGCTGCTGATCTTTGTCCTTCTCTATCTGAACACGCAATCACTGGCCAAAACGCTCATTATTCTGGTCGCCGTCCCGTTCTCCGCCGTGGGCGCGATCTGGCTCCTGTATCTGCTCGATTACCATACGAGCGTGGCGGTATGGGTTGGGCTGATCGCCTTGCTTGGCGTGGATGCCGAGACCGGCATGTTCATGCTGCTGTATCTCGATCTGGCGTACCAAGAGCGCCGCGAGAAAGGATTGATGCGCGGGTGGGAGGATGTGAAGTTGGCAGTGATGAGTGGCGCGGTACAACGGCTGCGCCCCAAGGTGATGACGGTGGGTGTCATGTTCATGGGGTTACTCCCGATTATGTGGAGTACGGGAACCGGTGCGGATGTGATGAAACGCATCGCCGCGCCGATGATCGGTGGGATTTTCACGTCATTCATCCTGGAGCTGATGGTCTACCCGGCGATCTTCGCGCTATGGAAGTGGCGGGTGGAAGTGAGGCCACGGGTGGCGGAGACAGTACCCAATTGAGAAAGCGACAAAACCGTGGGGGATGATCCCTGTCTCTTGACGCCCAATGGCAATGCGCATGGTGCGGCGGCGAACGTCTTCAGATTGATCGACCACCTGTCGCCCCAGCACGAGGAAGAAAAGTCGCGTCCTGCGAAACCAGAACACCTGCGCGGCTCCCCCCAATGTTCCTCACCCCAGGCTCCTCCTGTCTTGGTTTATGGACATGTTATTCCGCGAAGAAGCGATTCCCTGGGCGTGGCAACCCGAGATTCTCACGTAACGTCGCCCCCTCGTATGCGCGTCGAAAGAGCCCGCGCCGTTGCAATTCCGGCACGACGTGATCGACGAAATCGTCGAGTCCTCCCGGTAAATACGGAAACATGATGTTGAAGCCGTCGCAGGCATCGGTCATCAGCCACTCTTCCATCTGATCGGCGATCATGGTGGGCGTGCCAACAAACGCCAATCCACCATACCCCCCAATACGTTGCGCGAGTTGCCGCACCGTGAGGTGCTCACGCCGCGCCAGCTCCACGGTCCGCTCTCGTCCACTCTTACTCGCATTGGTGTCAGGAATGTCGGGCAATGGGCCATCCGGGTCAAAGCCCGACGCATCATGCCCCAGCGCGATGGAAAGCGACGCAATCGCGCTGTCGTAATGCACAAGACTGTCGAGACGCGCCCGCTTCTCTAGGGCTTCGGTCGCGGTCGCCCCAACAACGACAAACGCGCCAGGCAGCACCTTCAGATGGTCACGGGGCCGCCCGAGCTGTTCCATGCGTCCTTTGACATCGGCATAAAACGACCGGGCGCTCGCGATATGGCCACCAGCGGCGAAGATCACTTCCGCTGTCTCCGCGGCGAGTTGGCGACCCGCTTCCGACGCGCCCGCTTGCACGATCACCGGCCACCCCTGAATCGGACGCGCGACATTGAGCGGCCCGCGTACTTTCAAGAACTCGCCGTGGTGATCCAGCACGTGCATTTTGTCGGGATCAAAATAGACACCGGCTTCCACGTCGCGAGTAAAGGCGTCTTCCGCCCAGCTATCCCACAGGCCGGTGACCACATCAAAAAACTCGCGCGCGCGGCGATAGCGGGTCGCGTGCTCCACATGTTCCTCAAGGCCGAAGTTCATCGCTTCATGCGGATTGCCCGACGTCACCACGTTCCAGCCCGCGCGTCCGCCACTGATGTGATCGAGCGACGCGAATTTGCGGGCGACATGATAGGGCTCGTTATAGGTCGTCGAGGCGGTGGCGATGAGCCCCAGATGTTGCGTGACGACGGCCAGCGCGGGCAGCAGCGTCAACGGATCAAACGAGGCCACCGTCGCGCTCCGCTTGAGCCCCTGGATCGGCATGTTCAACACGGCGAGATGATCGGCCATGAAGAACGCGTCAAAGCGCCCGCGCTCCAGGGTCTGCGCCAACCGGACGAGATGCTGAAAATTACAGTTCGCGTCTGGCCAGGCACCGGGATAGCGCCAAGCGGCGGTATGAATACTGACTGGTCGCATGAATGCGCCTAAGCGCAAGGTTCGTGTGTTCGACATGCTCCCTCCCTTTGGGATGTGCTTCGGGTGATGCGTCAGGTGAATATCGCGTTGGTTGTAACACTGTCGCCAACGCAACGTAAAGAAGCCGCATCATCACCCAGCTCTCTTTCCCGCGCCAAGGGCAATGGCATCTTCCCGGTCCTCGGTCTTCGGTCTTCGGTCTTCGGTCCCCCGTCTCCGATCTCCGGTCTTCCTCTAGCCCCGCTCCGACCAGTGTGCTAATCCCGCGCCAAAGGAGGATTCCTAAGATGCGCGAGAACGGACTCAAAAAGACCCTCAAATCTGGGGGCGTGGTTCTTGGCCCCCTGCTGTGGGACACGCACAGCCGCGGTGTGCTCCACACCTTGGCTCAAGCGGGCATGGACTTCGTGATGATCTGCACGGAACATTCCGCCTATAGCCTGGAAACCGTCGTCAATATCGTCGCCCACGCCCATGCCGCTGGCATCGAGCCAGTCGTGCGCATTCCTGATCTCTCGTATGAGCATGTGACCCGCCTGCTGGATACTGGCTGTCAAAGCCTGATCGTCCCGCATGTCAAAACGGGAGCCGAGGTCCGCCGGTTCATCGAAATGGCGAAGTATTATCCCGAAGGCAAACGCGGCATGGCGCTGCTTTCTGGGGCGAACACTAATTATGAGGAGGTCGATCCGTTGGTGGCGATGGCGCACGCGAATGCACAGACGTTGCTCGGTGTGATCGTCGAAACCAAAGAGGCGTTGGAGAATGTCGAGGAGATCATCATTCCGGGGATTGATCTCGTGCTGGTTGGCCATCAGGACCTAGCCCAGAATCTGGGCGTTCCTTGGCAATTCGATAATCCACTGTTGCGTGAGGCGAGCGCGAAGGTGCGCGCCTTGTGTCAAAAGCATGGGATCGCAACCGCGGGAGCCGTCAACCGACCAGAGAATATGCAGTCCGTGGTCGCCAGTGGCGCGCAGTATTTGCTGTATGGCACCGACCTGATTCTCATGCGACGCGAAGCGCAACGCGCGGCTGAGGCCCTAGCCCCGCTGCGCAAACGTCAGTGAGCTTCCCGCTAAAAGACTCGTAGACGGAAAGACTGGAAGATTGATACACTACGCGACCGAAAGGAGGACCCTATGAAATTCGGCATCTTTTATGAACTCTCCGTCCCGCGCCCGTGGGATCACGAGGCGGAACGCAAAGTCTACATGAACGCGCTGGAGCAAGTCCGGCTCGCCGACGAGCTGGGCTTCGACCAAGTCTGGGCCGTCGAACATCACTTCCTTGAGGAGTATTCACACTGCGCGGCCCCGGAGCTGTTCCTCACCGCGTGCGCGATGCAGACCAAGAACATTCGCGTTGGCCACGGCATCGTGGTCTGCGTCCCGGAATTCAACCACCCCATTCGTATCGCCGAACGCGCCGCCGTGCTCGACATTCTCTCCGGTGGCCGTCTAGAGTTTGGCACTGGTCGGTCCGCCACCTGGACGGAACTGGGTGGATTCCGCGCCAACCCCGATGACACCAAGAAGAGTTGGGACGAGTTCGTGCACTGCATTCCCAAAATGTGGATGCAAGAACGCTTCAGCTATGAAGGCAAATACTTCTCGATGCCGTCGCGCGCGGTGCTGCCCAAGCCGTATCAGAAGCCTCATCCGCCGATGTGGGTCGCGGTCACCAGCCCCGGCACCGAACTGGACGCCGCCGATCGTGGCATTGGCAGCTTAGGGGTGACGTTCACCTCGTTCGCCGAACAAGAATCCAAAGTCAAGGAATATCGTCGCCGCATTCAGAGCTGCACTCCGGTCGGCGGCTTCGTCAACAATCAGGTCAACACCGTCAACTTCTTGTTCTGCCATGAGGACAGCGACACCGGCACCAAAGTCGGCATGCGCATGATCCAGCATTTCAACTACCTGGCCGCGCAACTCGACATGGCCAAGGAAGCCGTGCCCACGAAGTCGTATGCGTCGGCGGGCTTGCTCCCGTCCTTACGGCGTCAGGCCAGCAGCCCCGGCGAACAAGCCAAAGCCCCGGAAGGCATCGCGGTCGGCAATCCCGCGCACCTCATTAAAGAGTTGAAAAAGTGGGAAGCATGTGGCGTGGACCGGGTGAGCTTTATGATGAACGCGGCGGAGATCATCCCGCAGGAGCAGGTATTGGCCAGCCTTCGGCTCTTCGCCAAGGAAGTGATGCCGGCCTTTACGGATTCTCGACCCCAAGTCGCGGTCGGAGGAGGTCGCTAATGCCTCTCTTCGGCAAACAAGATGTGCAGACCGTCGCGACGCGCGCCCCGTTGATGACGGGATTCGATAGCGAGCCGTGGGAACTCAAAGGGGTGGAGATTCTCCAATTGAGTTTCGAGGTGGTCGAAGGGCCAGCGGAGTATCTGGTACCTCCAGCGTTACATCCCAGCATCCCGCCCTACGCGGCATTGTCGGTGGCGCGCATCCCCGCGAGTCCGGTTGGGCCGTATATGCTCGCCCAGGTCCGGCTCGTGGTGCGCGCGGGCATTCGGCCACGCGCCTACTTGCTGGGGGCGTACGCCGATTCGGAAAAAGCGGCCACGGAGTTGCGCGCGCGCTGGGGCTTCTCGATCAACACGGGCACGGTCACGCTGCAATCACGGCATGATCGGGTGATTGGGCAGGTGGAACACAATGGGCAGACGATCTTAAATATGGAGCTGGAAAACCCTGAACTGATTTCTGGTGCCGATGTCACGATTCTCGATGGATTGCATCTCGTGCGGAAAGTCGAGGATGGGAAAGAAGTGCCGCTGATCGTGCAAGTCGATCCCGAGTATGTCTTCCACAGCGCCAGTCGCGGGCGTCCGCGTTTACTCGCGTTGCAATCCGACGCCTGGGGAGCGGAAAACCGGCTACGCTGCACCTACCCCATGCACGCGGTCTTCTGTCGCTGTGACACGGACCTGCCGAAACTCCGCTTTGCCATGGACCCCGTCACTCCGGTGACACAAGGCGGCAGCCGTCGGCTCGCGGCATGAATTACGATTGAATCATCGGGCGATCGCGTCATTGGGTCATTGAAGAATTCTTGGCTTGGCTTTCTCAATGACCCGATGGCCCGATCACGCAATGACTCAATGGCCTTGCTCACTCTTACTCGTCTGTTTTAGCGGCTTTCTTGGAAGGAGCATGAGGAGCGTCCGCTTCACCAGAGGGACTGCGCTGTTCGCCATGAATACGCCGAAACCACTCCTGGCGCTCATCAGGTGAACGCCGATACCATCCCACTGGAACGATGGCCTGGGACCCGCACGTCGGGCACGTCCCCCGCGAGACGGTCGTCAGCCTATTCTCACAACTGGTGCAGTAATAAGAAAACCTCGGCTTTTCCACTTCCACACATCCTCCGCTTTTCCACTCAGGGGTTATTGACTCGGAGAGAGCCCCCAAGCGTTCCATCGCATCGCAAAGCCAAAAAGAGAGAAAACGACTCGTGGGGTGTCCGTCACTCACGCTTTCCGCGCCACCCACACTTGCTCCCCACCGGCGCGAAATGGCCCACGTTGGAAATCACCATACAACGCCTCGACTTTGTAACCACACAGCTCCAAGAGATAGCGCATCTCGTAGCGGTGCACATAGCGGAGCGTCAGTGGGCGATACGTCCGCGCGATCATATCCC
Source organism: Klebsiella pneumoniae (assembly GCA_945865755.1). Taxonomy (GTDB): domain Bacteria; phylum Desulfobacterota; class Binatia; order Bin18; family Bin18; genus JABFSC01. The sequence goes on along the minus strand of CAMBFS010000046.1, from coordinate 10,316 downwards.
CGTCCGCATCCAGCTCCTCAAAGATGAAATACTGCTCAATGAGTTGTTGTTCAGGGTCGTATTGCGTCGTCGCCCAGACCACGATGCGATGGCCGGAGGTCGGATCAATGAACTCCGAATCCTTTTTCTGCGCGGAGCCCAGTGGCCCCAAATGCGCGGCGATGACTTCAAGGTTGGGATCAAAGACATTGAAAATCAGCCGCCCCTCGTCGGTGAGATGTTCGCGAATGCAGGTCAGGGCCTGTCGTTGCGCCTTCGCCGTGAGCAGGTGCAAAAACGCGCGGTATGGAATGATCGCCAGCGGAAACCGTTCCGCAAGATCGAAGTCGCGCATGTCGCCTTCGATGAGTGAGACCCGTCCTTGGACATCGGGGCTGAGTTTCGTGAGCTTCTGACGAAGCAGCGCCAGCATCGTGGGAGCACGGTCTAGCCCAACGATGCTGGCCCCAGCTTTGGCGATCGGGAGCAAAATGCGCCCAGTCCCGCACCCCAATTCCAACACCGGCGAGCCCGCTTTCTGGGCTTCCTCCACGTAGAATTGCATGTCTCCTTCAAGACCAACGAAGCAATAATCGTAATAATCGGCCTCTGGGCCGGTGTATTCTTTCATGAGTCCGTGCGTGCTTTCACAATCCGCATGTGGGTGATCCGGTCCAGCCGAAAGGTCCGCTCGTCCCGTCGGAGGTGACAATAGGCGCGAAGATACAGCGTGTCGCGATTCGGCACGATGGCGAGGGGATCAACTCGGCGAATACTCACTACTTGTGTCGATGTCACATAATGAATTTCGAGGCTGAGGTGGTTGGTCAGCGCCTCACTGAGCAAGGGAGGAAGTGAGGCTACCTCGTTTCCCACGGGCTGAAGCAAGGCAGCCGCGGGCGTGAGGAAATCGGCGAACGTGGCGCGCTGTGTTCCGATCAGGTCTTGTGACAAGGTGGTGAACACCCGCCATGTCACTTCCGCATCCTGGAGCGCGCGATGGCGCTGGGGATAAGGAATGTGTAAGGCTTCGGCGACTGCCCCCAAGTTATTGCGCGCGAACGTATAGTAGCGGCGCGCAAGGGCAAGCGTATCAATCACGTGTGTCACCGGCAGTGGTGTTCCCAGGCGCTGAAACTCGGCCGCCAGGAAACCAAGGTCGAATGGCGCATTGTGCGCGACGAAGATACAGCCCTCAAGCTGACGGCCCACTTCCTCGGCAATGTCTGGAAACGTGGGGGCCGTGGCGAGCATCTCTGGCGTAATGCCATTCACGGCGGCCGCACCGGGCGAGAGCGGACGACCGGGATTCACCAATGACGTGAATGGCGTCGGTTGGCCCTCTCCTTGGACCCGGACAATGGCGACCTCGCACACCCGGTCGCCAAAAGCGGAGGAAAGTCCCGTTGTTTCGACGTCAACCACAGCGAACGCAACGTCCGACATACCGCCCCCTTAGTGTATGAGTTTCGGCTGCGGCATCGTCAGCACTCCGGGAGACGGCGCGAGGCCGAGTTGGGCGGCTAACTGCGCGAGTGGTTGTACCTGCTGCACGGTCCGCATGAGCACGGTCGTCGGATTCTCTGGATCAATCTCGTCGTCGTCCTCAAGCAGCCGTTCAAGAACCATTTGGCGAAAGCTCGTTTTCTGGCGAGGAAAGACCTCAAGCTGGACATCGGCGGTCTCCGCGATTCCCGCCGCCTCTTTAGTCAGTCGTAGCGCGAGAGGGAAACCTCCAAGCTCATCAACCAATCCCAAGGCTTTGGCGTCTTCTCCGGTCCAGATCCGCCCTTTCGCGACTTCGAGGAGCTTGTCCTTGGGCATCTTTCGCCCTTGCGCCGCTTTGGTCGTGAAATCATCATACACGCGATCAAGTTCCTGTTGAAATTGCGTCCATTGCTGGGGGGTGTAGTCATGGGTCGCGCTCCACAGCGTCGCATTGGCGCTGGTATGGACTTCATCCCACGACACGCCGACCTTCTCCCAAAAGCCCCCCATTAACATCTTTCCGGCCAGCACCCCAATCGATCCGGTGATCGTGCCGGGCTGGGCCACGATTTTGTCCGCCGCCATCGCCACGAAATAGCCGCCGGAACCCGCCACGTTTCCCATGGAGACGACCACCGGTTTTCCGGCTTCTTTCGCACGGAGGGTTTCTCGCCAGATCGTATCGGAGGCGATGTACGAACCACCAGGACTATCGACGCGAAAGAGAATCGCCTTGACCTCCTTGTCCTCGACGGCGGCGCGGAAAGCGGCGGTCACGGTATCGGACCCCAACCCCGCGCTGCCAGACATCGGGTCATAGGACCCTTTCCCGCGCTGCACGGCTCCTACTCCATAAATCAGCGCGATCGTGTCCCCCTCCTCATACGGACGACCGGCCCGTGCCAGATATTTGGTGAACTTGAGGGGCTTGGCTTCAGTGCCCACCTGTTCTTTTATCTTCGTCGCCACTTCATCTCGATAGGCAAGCCCGTCAACCAATTTTTCCGCGAGCGCCACTTGTCCGGGCAGTGGGCCCCGGTCAGCCAGCTTCCGTACCGTGTCCTCGGAAAGCCCGCGGGCGGTGGCGATCCCTTTGACGATCTGGCCAAACTGGGATTCCATCACCTTTTGTGTCGATTCCCGGTGCGGCTCGGTATATTTTGGCTGGGTGAAGGTGTTCAACGCGCTTTTATATTCCCGGCGGTGATCCATGCGGGGCACGACCCCGAGCTTGTCGAGGGTCCCGCGGATAAAGGGCGTCTCGTACATGAGGCCGGTCAGCCCGACATCACCAGAGGGCTGGAGGTAAATTTCGTCAAACGCGGTCGCGAGATAATACGCGCCAGTGCCAGGGCTCGACTCCCCGAACGCTTCCGCGTGCACGATCGTCGGTTTGCCGGACTCACGAAACGTCAGGACGGCATCACGGATTTCCTGAATCTGCGCGAGTCCGAGCGCATTTCTCCCGACCCGCGCGACCACCGCCGCGACCCGCGTATCGCGCGCCGCCATTTCCAGCATGTCCAACACATCGCGAATCGTCGGAGCCTGTGGCGAAAACACGCCCGTTACCGAGTTGTCCGTGGCATACTCCACGAACTCTTGCTCAAAATTGATTTCGACGATCGTTTTCTCTGGAATGCCCTCTCCTCCGGTGGCGCGGTAGAGCATGGAAACACCGACCAAACTGGCGATCACCATCATCACCACGGCACCACCAATGACCGCGAGAACCCGGACAATAAATCTTCGCATACTTAGGACCCTTTCTCTGGTATGAGCATTGCCTTTGTCGCCCGTACCCTAGCAGAGAGAAGATGGGGAACAAAAGGGAGCATCCCCCAGCGGAGGGGCGCTGAACAAAAAAAGAGCGGGGTGCCCTGGTGGGCACCCCGCTCCGGCGGGCAATGGTATTAAGTGAGAGGGCTCCGAAATTCCCTCTCCCGGATGGGCAATGGCATTAAGTTAAGGGGGAGACTGTCATTGCGAGGAGTCGGACGACGAAGCAATCTCCAACAAAACAAAGATTGCTTCGCTGCTCGCAATGACACGGTTGCTTAACTTAATGCCACTGCCCGGATGGGAGAGGGTTAGGGTGAGGGAGATCAAGTGATCTTTCCTCCACCTGGATAAGGAAAGGACGAATCCTGACCCGCCTATTTGCCCTTGCGCAACAACTCCATCAGCTCAAACCGGCGTGGTGAGAAGTCCTGAGCAAAGGACTGATGCGCGGTGATCATTTGCGAGGCTTGCTCCTGAGCGAAGTTCACCCACGTCGCGCCCAGCGGCACCGGCAGCCGCACGCCGTTCGCGCCAGGAACGAAGTCCGGGTTGGCATGCACCATCAAGGTGAGACGGACGAAGGCGCCTTGCGGATCGTAACTCAAGACACATAACGGCGTATAGGTTTGCGCATCAAGGTAGAAAGTGCGCTTGCTATAGGGATGAGCGCCCTTGGGCGTCGATTCAAGAACCACCACGCGGCGCAGTTCCCACGGGGTCGCGGGATACCAGTTGTTTTTTCCACCGAACGTGAGTTGGTCTCCCTGAAAGAAACCGGGCATCAACATAACCTGCTCGCCCTTATAGGCCCAGTTGTACTCATGCAGGTAGCCGATAAAGAAGAAGGGAGGTTGCTCTTCGGACAACACGTCGTAGCGCCCACCACCCATGCGGGTCATCAGGTTGACGTACCCTTTGCGTGTGCGGCGATTTTGCGGACTGTAGCTGAGATCGTCATAAGGGACGTTCTCATCGTCATACATCGTCGTGATCCGCATGAATCCCTCTTGGTCCGACGGGGCGATGGATTCGAACATCGCCTTGACACGGATGCCACGCGTTTGCCATTGCGTGTCGTTTGTTTCCTGCCCGACCCGGTCCATGCCATAGCGAACGCGCATGCGTCCGACATTCGACCGGTCGATGGTGCCGCTATTGTTCACGCCCTGCATGGTCCCACGCATTTCCATCGTATTGGGCATGTCGCGATAGCGGAAATTCCATGCCGCTTGTTCCCCCGCGCGTGGGTCATTGGGGTCGATCACCGGAAAGGGTCGTCCACCCTGATAATGGTCGATCTTGTAGCCACCATTGAGCGCCACCTTTTGTACATTCGCCGCCGTCGCTGTCACATAAGGTTCGCGGATGGGCATGTCCGTCGTGGCTTGGACGGTGATGGTGAGGTCACCGGCTTGCAGCAAGCGCAGGATTTCCACTGGGAGCATCTGCTCAGCCAGTTGCCAGTTCTGTCGCGTGAGCGTCACTCCTGGCGTGATCGGCCCTGGTTGCAACATGCCGGTGGTGGGTAAGGAAAATGTCGCCCGGACCACATTAGGAATGATGGTGGGCTCAGCGGTCGCTAGCGAGGTCACGGCAAGGGTGCTCCCCAAGACCATGCCCCATACAAATCCACGGCTCATACGATGCTTCTCCTTGTGTCACCCGGCATTGGCCTGGGCGCACGGTTGTGGTATGACTTTTCAGTACAGTTTTGAGACTGTCCAGATGTCTTGACAGTATAATTTTGAGACTTCCGAGTCAAGCGAGCAATTATGGCATCGACCTTTCAGTCCCCGTCCAGACAACGGACGCGTCGTTCACGCAAGCCATCACCCGGACCCGCGCTCCCGCGAAGCGGAAAAGACGAGCTCGGCAGCTCTCGCCGGACCGTCATCGAAGAGCATTTGCTGGATGTCGCCGCCAAGCAATTCGCCAGCACCGGCTATCGGCAAACGACACTCGAAGAGATCGCCCGCCATGCCGGTATCGCCAAGGCGTCGATGTATCGCTACTTCGAGAACAAGCAGGAACTCTTGGCCAAAATCTTCGTGAAAGTCGCCACCACGTTTACCACCAGCCTGCAACCAATCTTGGCGACAACGCTGCCCCCGGAAGAGAAGCTGCGCCGGGCCGTGCACCATCTACTCCACACTATTGGTGAGAATGTGTCGTTCTTCACCGTGTTCTACAGTGAGGAAAGCGATCTGCCCCCCAAGCTCCGCGCGGAAGTCATGGAGACCCGCCAACGGCTCGCCGCCAATCTGGAGAGCATCCTGCAAGAGGGAATGGAACAAGGGAGCTTTCGCGCCCTTGACGCCAAGCTGATCGTCTATGCGATCGTGGGCATGTGCGGGTGGCTTCATAAATGGTACGGCACCGGCGAAGCGCGGTTGGAAGATGTGACCACGGCATTTGTCAGCCTGATTGAACACGGCTGCCTCGCGACTCGTGGCACGGACGCGCAAGCAGGGCTAACGGATCGCTTGCGACACGTTCAAGACCTGCTCGGCTCCGCCATTGGCCAAGCGGAACGGCTAGAAAAGAACGGACAAACAGCAAAGCGATCCTAAAGCCTTACGAATTGAGACGGAAGCATTTCGGACGGCTCCGAACTTCCACAACTCCGAACTCCGAACTGTTTTTAACGACTCCGAACTTTTTTTCCATGCCCCAACGTACCTTATTCATTCTCTCCGTTGCCGTGTTTGTCACCATGATGGGCAACAGCATGGTGATTCCTTTCCTGCCACTCTACGTGCAACAGTTTGGCGTGAGCGAATTTGGCGCGGGGCTCCTGTTCAGTGTCCATGCCGCCACCCGCACGATCATTCTCCCTTTTATTGGCACGTTGTCAGACCGGTGGGAGCGCAAAACCTTTCTCCTTGTTGGCGTGCTCTGCTATACCCTTTCATCGCTCGCCTATATGCCCGCGGGAACTCTGTGGTCCTTTATCTTGATTATGGTCGTGCATGGGATTGCTACCGCCGTGGTGCATCCGATCGCGATGGCGTATGTCGGCGACCTCGCCCCGAAAGGACAGGAAGGACAATATAGCGGCTACATCAACACAGCCATGCTCGGTGGCATCGGCGGCGGCCCGCTGATCGGCGGGGTGCTCAAGGACCTCTTCAGTATGCGGACGAACTTCATCGTCATGGCGCTGCTCAGCATCTGCGCGCTCGTACTGCTCGCGTTTTTTTTGCCGACCGTGCGAACGCAAAAAGGCGGGACGCGCACAGCCTCGGCCTCGCTGTGGACGTTGCTGGCTTCTCGGCAGGTCGTGGGGATCGCGGGATTCCGCTTCGGTTACGCGCTCACCAACGCGCTCACCTGGGTTTTTCTGCCACTGCTAGCCACTCACCTGCTGCCGCTCACCACCACGCAAGTGGGAGTGCTCATTTCCGTCAACGTGATTGTCAGCACGCTGCTGCAAGCCCCGTGTGGACGACTCGCGGACCGCATGAATAAAGCGCGGTTGGTCGGGATCGGTGGCTTACTGAGCGCCATTGCCCTGTGTGGCTTTCCGTGGGCCACCGGATTTTGGCAGTTATTCATGTTCAACCTGCTGGTGGGAGCTGCCTATGGTCTGGCTTTCCCGGCGCATCTCGCGTTGGCGATGGAGAATGCACGCGGCTCTGGCATGGGCGCGATGATGAGCCTTCTGATGTTCGCGCACGGGCTTGGGATGATGATTGGTCCGATTCTGTTTGGTGGCATTGCCAAATACTGGAGCTTAGGCGGCGCGTTTTGGAGTGGCGGACTGCTGAATATCGCGATTATCGTCCTCTGCTATCCGCTCATGCGCACGGTCGTGGCTACACCGGAAAGTTTGGTGATCCGCAAGCCAGAATCGGTCGTCACGGATTAGGGGCGGGGGCGGTTGGCGGGATTCCCTCTCCCGGCTGGGCAATGGCGTTAAGTTAAGCCGTAGGGTTATCGCACGCTCGGTGGACCGGGGGTCTTACCCCCGGCTACCTTCCACACACCCCTCCGGGGTGTGTCAATCAGCCCCGAAGGGGCTGTGGATGGTAGCCAGGGGTAAGACCCCGGGCGCGCGGGGGCGCGGGGGCGGTTTCGACCACGACAAGGCGGCCCTTAACTTAATGCCATTGCCCGGCTGGGAGGGGGCTAGGGTGAGGGGGGTCCGAAGTTCCCTCTCCCGGCTGGGAGAGGGGTAGGGTGAGGGGGATCAAGTGACCTTTTCCTTTTTAGAAAAACTTCACCACGCTCCGCGCCACTTCTCCTTGTTTGAGCAGATCATACGCCTCGTTTACTTGGTCGAGTGAGAACGTCCGCGAGACCAATTCGTCGATTTTGATTTTCTTCTCAAGATAGAGGTCCACCAGTCGCGGCATGTCGATCCGCGGACGGGTCGAGCCATAGTAGGACCCGATGAGCCGCTTCTCCATCATCGTGAACACATTGGGATTGAGTGACACCCGCGCGCCTTCTGGCGAGACGCCGACAATCGTGCAAGTCCCACGCCGTGCCGTCATCTTGAACGCCAGCTCAATCGTCTTCGCCGTGCTGATGACCTCGAAGCCATAATCGACCCCACGTCCACCGGTCAGTTCCATGACCGCCTTGAACGCGTCGTCCTTGGTGGGGTTCACAAAATGGGTCGCGCCAAAGGTCTTGGCGTAGTCGAGCTTGTTCGGCAGCAAATCAATGGCGATGATCTGCCGGGCTCCGGCCAGCGCCGCGCCCTGAATCACATTGAGTCCGACGCCGCCACAGCCGATCACGGCGACCGTGGTGCCAGGTTGGACCCGCGCGGTGTTAATCGCCGCGCCAACCCCGGTCATCGTGCCACAGCCGACGAAACAGGCGCGATCCAGCGGCATATCGTCACGAATCTTGATCGCGCAGCTTTCAGGAACCACCGTCTCTTCCGCGAAAGAGGCGAGAAATGCGAAATGGAAAATCTCCGACCCGTTCTTTTGCAGGCGTGTGGTTCCATCGAGCAATGTCCCCATGCTCTTCGGTCGCGTCTCGCACAGATGCGGCGTGCCTTGCGTACAGGAGAAACAGTGACCACACACGGGCGAGAAGGACAAGACGACGTGATCGCCTTCTTTCACGGACGAGACGCCCGGCCCGACTTCCAACACGATGCCCGCTCCCTCATGACCAAGGACGATGGGCAATGGCATCCGCATGTCACCGGTCATAACGTGCAGGTCACTGTGGCAACAGCCATTGGCGGCCACTTTCACTCGCACTTCCCCGGCTTTCGGGGGCGCGAGCGTGAGGTCTTCAATCACTAATGGTTTGTTCGGTTCGTAGAGTACCGCGGCTTTCATAGCATCTCCTTTTCGCGAAAGTATCGACCGTGCGGCTGTCTATAAACCGTACCCGGCAAGGGGTGTCAACGACGGGATGGCCTATGGCAAATAGCCTATGGCCCGTTCGCTTCGCTCACTCCATGGCAAGAACGTTTTTGCCATAGGCCATAAGCCCTTTGCTATTTGCCATTGATCCGCCGCACGAACTCCGCATGCGCGGGATTCGCGACGCCTTCCTCCAGCGTGCGTAGCACTCCAGCCAAATCGCCGCGCAGCATGGCCGCGGCATCAAGCCAGAGACCAGGAAAGGTCTCGCTTTTGTATACTGTTTCCTCACTTGGGGAGAGGCGCTCGTACCGTCCTTCGCGCAAGACAAACCAATCAATGGCGTTGTCCAATGTTCGCCAGACGACATACTCACGCACGCCGTGACGACGATAGACCTCAAGCTTTTGATGGAGGTCATACGCGACGCTACTGGAAGCGACCTCCGCCACGAATTCAGGAGGGCCTTCAATAAAACCGTCACTTCCGACTTGGGATTGTCCGCCGTGAGTGAGCCGAAGGAGTACGTCTGGTTGCGGCTCGTTGTCGAGGTCCAACCGAACGGTAGCGTTATCGCTCGCCTCAATTCCTGATGTCGATGCGAGGTAAACTCCAATCCAGGTGCTTGCGAGGATGTGTTCGCGACCATGTCCTTTGTGACGAACAGGGGAGGGCATGTAAACGACTCCTTCGATGAGTTCCGCTTTCTTGAGGTGTGGCATGGCTTCGTAGCGGCGCTCAAACTCTGGCCGAGTGAGGCGGTCGCCATTTTCAAGCGCGGGCACTCCCCGCACCAGCACCGAGGCGTGAGTTGCTGTGGATTGAGTTGAGGTAGACATGGGGAAAGATTCTCTCCATCGTGATGAAAAGTCAACGGAGACGGGGCAGATGCGCGATTCGCGACGAGGCCTCAATCCTGGTCTTCAATAACGCCCGTGCGATTTCCCCTGCGATTTTCCCTACACCACCGTTCCGCTGCCGCTCTCGCGCGCGTCGCGGCAAACACGGCGGGGACTTCCCCTGTAGCGCGACTTTGCCCATGTGAAATCTGTGAAATCACCAGAGTGTGTCACTTGGGATTCCATCGGCGGACAGCGGCAGGACCTGAACCTCCCGCCCGCGTCGTTATGAACCAGCAAGAGGCGGCACGAGGACCTGGACGATATTACTGATGCGTTCGTATGTCGGAGCAGCGCCCGGTTGTTCGCGCATGCCTTTCAGTGAAACTTGACAGCAGGCATCTTTCGCGGCGAGCGCTTGCCAATCGACGTCCGCACTAGCAGGGATGTCTAAATCCACAGCGACAGAATCGTTGGAGAGGATAAACTCTGATAGGGCACCGGCAATTTTGACACTGGGCTCAAGGGGAGTGACGACGATGGTTTTGTAGGGGAGGGGGAGTGTCACTCCCGGTTCGAGGTCGTAGGAAAGGGTCACACGTAGGGTTTGCGCATCAAGTCGTGCGAGAGCGACATTCGTAATCTTGACGAGGGATTTACTTGGCTCAGGCGGAGAGGGGCAGGCAAAGAAAAACAGAGAGAATGCTGTGATGCCGCATCGGATCAGGGTTGTTGTTCGTCGGAAGTGTGACATGGACCAAGACTCTGCACGGCACGCAGGTAGCTGGCAAGGGTGGCGTTGCGGAAGTGCGGAGCTATTCCGAGGGAAAGGGCCAGTTCTCACGATACTGACTGTACGAATCGAACTATGCCTAACGCGGGAAATGCTACTGCCTGG
>CAMBFS010000045.1 GCA_945865755.1 Klebsiella pneumoniae | reverse complement strand
AGGTTCCTCTCCGTGAGCCGAATGGACGGCGGTATCTTCCGCTTGGGGAGGCTGTCGGATGATCGGGAGGGAACTTTAGGAAAAGGCGAAAATAGTGGTCAGTAGCCGGTAGCCAGTAGTAGAAAAACTTTGGACCTTGGACTTTGGATCTTATAGCGGTTTTCACATGAGTAAACCCTGGGAGCGCAGGCGTCTCGCCTGCCTTATAAACTTTGACGAACACAATCGGTAATCACATTTTGATCCCCCTCACCCTGCCCCGCTCCCAGCCGGGCAATGGCATTAAGTTAAGCCGAAGCGTGAATGCCGACAAATTGGAGATAGCGGGAAAAATAAGGAAAAATCACTTGATCCCCCTCACCCTAGCCCTCTCCCAGCCGGGAGAGGGAATTTCGGACTCCCCTAACTTCATGCCCTTGCCCAGCCGGGAGAGGAAGCTTTCGGGGCCCTCTCACTTCATGCCCTTGCCCAGCCGGGAAAGGGCACCTGCATAGAGATCGCACTTCTCTTCGCGAAGGTAAACGACATGCACGCGGCAGGGAGCCGCGTGCCCGCTCCGCCGTCCACAATCGCGAATCCGCAACCCAAGCCGCTTACCGATAAATCTCCGCCCCACTCTGGCGAAACTCTTCCGCTTTTTCTTTCATCCCGGTTTGCAGCGCGGCCTGTTCGTCCAATTGCTTCTGTTCGGCATACTCGCGCACATCTTGCGTGATCTTCATCGAACAGAAATGCGGGCCACACATCGAACAGAAATGCGCCACTTTGGCTCCTTCCGCCGGGAGCGTGGCGTCGTGGAAATCACGAGCGGTGTCTGGATCGAGCGATAGATTAAACTGGTCCTGCCACCGGAACTCAAACCGCGCCTGCGAGAGCGCGTTGTCACGCAGTTGCGCACCAGGATGCCCCTTGGCGAGATCGGCGGCGTGCGCGGCGATCTTGTAGGTAATGACCCCAGCCTTCACGTCTTCCTTATCCGGTAAGCCGAGGTGCTCCTTGGGCGTCACATAACAAAGCATCGCGCAACCGAACCACCCGATCATCGCGGCTCCGATACCAGACGTGATGTGATCGTACCCCGGTGCGATGTCGGTCGTGAGCGGCCCCAGGGTATAGAACGGGGCTTCGTGACATTCCTTGATCTGCTTTTCCATGTTGACCTGGATCATGTGCATCGGCACGTGGCCGGGGCCTTCGATCATCGTTTGCACGTCATGTTTCCAGGCGATCTTGGTCAGCTCACCGAGTGTTTCGAGTTCCGCGAACTGCGCCTCGTCGTTCGCATCGGCAATCGAGCCAGGCCGCAGGCCGTCCCCCAGACTGAACGACACATCATACGCCTTCATAATCTCGCAGATTTCCTCGAAGTGCGTATAGAGAAAATTTTCCTTGTGATGCGAGAGGCACCATTTGGCGAGGATCGACCCACCACGTGAGACGATGCCCGTCATCCGTTTCGCGGTCATCGGCACGTAGCGCAGGAGCACACCCGCGTGGATCGTGAAGTAATCCACGCCTTGCTCCGCTTGCTCAATCAGCGTGTCGCGGAAAATCTCCCACGTGAGTTCTTCGGCTTTGCCGTTGACCTTCTCCAACGCCTGATAAATCGGCACGGTGCCAATCGGCACGGGCGAGTTACGCAGAATCCATTCGCGGGTTTCGTGAATGTTCTTGCCGGTCGAAAGGTCCATGACCGTGTCGCCGCCCCAGCGCGTCGCCCAAATCATCTTCTCCACTTCCTCTTCAATGGAGGACGCGACCGCCGAGTTGCCGATATTCGCGTTGATCTTCACCAGAAAATTCCGGCCAATAATCATTGGCTCTAGTTCGAGATGGTTGATATTGGCGGGGATAATGGCCCGCCCACGCGCGACCTCGTCACGCACGAATTCCGGCGTAATCACCGGCGGGATACTCGCCCCCCAGGAATTGCCGGGATGCTGCTGCGCGAGTCGGGCGTGGCCGTTGCCTTTCTTTTCGGCTTCATGCCGCACCAGCTCGCGCGCCTGGTTCTCGCGAATGGCGATGAATTCCATTTCCGGGGTCACGATGCCTTGCCGCGCATAGTGCATCTGGCTGACGTTGCGGCCCGCGCGGGCACGACGCGGGAGGCGAATATGTTGAAAGCGCAGCTCCTGGAGCTTGGGGTCGGTCGCCCGTTGGCGACCATACTCGGAGGAAACATCCGTCAGCTCTTCGGTATCTCCACGAGCAAGAATCCACTCCAACCGGATCGGCGCGAGACCGTTGCGAATATCAATGGTCACGTTGGGATCGGTATAGGGACCAGAGGTATCGTACACAATCACCGCGTCGTTCGCCTGCGCGCCATTCCGTCCGTTGCCGTTATGAACGGGCGCTGGAGTCAGCGGAATTTCCCGGAACGGAACACGCACGCCAGGCTGCGTTCCCGTGACATACACTTTGTGTGACCCTGGCAGCGGTGTCATGGTGAGTTGCGGTTGCGCGGCGTGCGCCTCCGTGTGAGTTCCGTTCTGCCTATTCTGTTTCATCTCAGTCGCCCTCCTTCAACATAAGCGTCAAAAGGAATCTGCCTAGATTCCGGTTGCTAACGAACGATCGCAATGGGGAGGGAAATTGTGTGGATCAAGACTAGGCAGACACCGTGTTCCCTTCGCTGGCATTACCCAGAGCAGGTTCCAAGGGTCGATGAGCTTCGCATCAAGCCCATCCTCTCAGCCGCAACTTCGGCTCCCCCTACGGCCACAAGGCCGATTGCGGGGAATGCTACGCCCCCTCGGATACACTGTCAACGCTTCGCCGCCGGTGATACGCGGGCACACCGTGGAGAAAACACACCAAGATACGGAGCAACGCTTACGGGTTCCTTCCCTATAGACCCCTCTCAGAGCGACTGCTAAACGGGTCCCTTATCCGCTTCATCCGAGGAGCGCAACGACACACCGCCCGTCCAGCTTCCGAGGAGGATTTCATGCCAGAACGTGCTCTTGAGGGCATTCGTATCATTGAATGTGGTCACTTGGCGTCCGCCGCGTATGCCACCAAGTTGATGGCCGATATGGGAGCGGAGGTCATCAAAATCGAAGAACCAACCGGGGACCAAGCACGCCAGCGCGGCCCCTACCCTGGCCACGTCCCGCATCCTGAAAAAAGCGGGTTCTTCCTCTATCTCAACACCAATAAGTACGGCGTCACGCTGGATTTGACCCACACGCGCGGCCAAGACATTTTTCACCGACTGCTGAAAGACGCCGACTTGCTGGTCCACAATTATCACCCCACGGAAATGACCCGTCAGGGACTCGACTATGAGGCCCTGGCCAAGGTGAATCCCGCGCTCGTGATGACATCCATCACGCCCTTTGGCTTGAGCGGGCCACACAAGGATTATCAAGCCACGGACCTGACGCTCTGGAACGCGGGCGGAATCGCGTACCTCAACGGTGGCGGGCCAGGAACGGATGACATGCCGCCGTTGAAAACGTTCGGCCAGCAGTCCGGCTATCAAGCCGGGGTCAATGCCGCGATTGCCTCACTGGGCGCGCTGTTTGGTCGACTCACTACTAAGGAAGGGCAGCATATTGAAATCTCGACACAAGAAGCGTTGCTCTCCATCCTAGAGCTGACGTTCGAGTTCTTTCCCTACATGGGGATGGTCGCCTCGCGCCTTGGGCAGAAGCCAATTCAGCCGCTCGATTTTCTTGAATGCAAGGATGGCTGGATTTTCCTGTGTTGTGTCGAAGAGCATCAGTGGAAAAATTTTGTCGATGTCATGGGCAATCCAGAGTGGGTCAACGAACCGATCTTCGGTGACCGTTTGAACCGCGCGGCCAACTGGGACGCCTTGGGGCCACTGCTACAAGACTGGGTCAAGGATCAATCGGTGATGGACTTGTACCATCTCTGCCAATCGCGGCGCGTGCCGATTGCCCCGATCTCGACGATGGGCGATTTATTCGCCAACGAGCATCTGAAAGCCCGTGGCTTCTTCGCCACCATCACGCACCCGGAGACTGGACCGCTCCAGTACCCCGGCGCGCTCTATAAATTTTCCGAATCGCCGTGGGACATTCGTCGTCCAGCGCCGTTGCTTGGACAGCATAATCGCGAAGTGTATGGACGGCTGGGAATGTCGCCACATGAGATTGACGATTACCAAAGGCAAGGGGTGATGTAAGCAAAGGACAAGGGGGAGAGGGGAAATGGGAAGAAATAAGAAAAGGAACTCTTCTTTTTGCGTCTTCCGTTTACCCTCTTCCCCGTTTCCCCCTTTCCCCTTGTCCCCTTTCGCAAAACCGAGCATAGGAAATCGAGAGAGCACGTTATGTCACATCGACCGTTAGAAGGTATCCGCGTCGCTGATTTTAGCTGGGTCTGGGCTGGTCCCTTTTGCACGCTGCAATTGGCGCATCTCGGGGCTGAAGTTATTCGGATTGAAACCGCCACACGCCCGTGTATCACGCGCCAGATCCCGCCGTGGCCAAACGGGCAGCCGGGCCTCAACCGCAGTGGCTATTTCAATCAATATAACCAAGGGAAGCGTTCGCTCACCCTGAATCTCAAACAACCCCAGGCGCTGGAGATCGCCAAACAAGTCGTGGCCAAAAGTGACATCGTGGTGGAAAATTTCGCTGGCGGCGTCATGGACCGTATGGGGCTCGGTTACGAAACACTGACACAGCTCAAGCCGGACATCGTGATGATCTCCCTGTCTGGGTACGGCTCCACTGGCCCGGAGAAAGAACACATCTCGTATGGACCAGCGCAGGTCCCGATGAGCGGAATGTCCTCCCTGACTGGTTACAAAGGTTGGCGACCCATGCACGTGGGCATCTCGTATGGCGATCCCAACGGTGGGCTGCATGGGGCGTTCGCGGTCCTCTGCGCGCTCATGTACCGCGCTCGGACGGGTAAGGGGCAGTATATTGATTTGTCACAATGGGAGACTTCAACGGCGATGGTCGCCGAGGGACTGCTTGATTACAGCATGAATGGCACGCAACCCGAACGTGATGGGAACCACGATGCCTATATGTCACCGCATGGCGTGTTTCGGTGCGCGGGAGAGGACCGCTGGGTCAGTCTCGCGGTCCGCGATGAAAACGAGTGGCGGCGTTTCTGTCACGTCATCGGACAATCAGCACTGGCCACTGATCCACGCTTTGCCACGCTCACCGCGCGAAAACAGCAGGAAGATGCCCTTGAGGCGCTGATCACGGCCTGGACAACGACATGCTCTCCGGAAGAAGCCACCGCGCAACTCCAAGCGGTTGGCGTTCCAGCAGCCCCGTCGATGAGTAATAAAGACCTCTCCACCGACCCGCACCTCAACAGTCGCCCCATCTTCACATATCTCGATCACCCGGAGGTCGGCAAACAGCAACATGTTGGCATCCCCTGGCGCCTGTCGAAGACCCCGCTGGCGGTTCAACGCCCGGCCCCTCTCTTGGGGCAAGATACGGAGTACGTTCTCCACGATCTGCTCGGCTATAGTGCCGAGGAAATCGGCGCGATGAGAGCGCAACAGGTTTTGACGTAGGAAATGGGACGAAGCCTACACACGCGTTACCTGACGGGGCGAGACGCTGGTCTTCTGTCCCGCATTGATTGATGAGGAAATGTTACAGGCCGAGTTCTTTCAAGAGCACAGGACTATTCGTCCACCCCTTGGTGACTTTCACAAATAGTTC
Organism: Klebsiella pneumoniae; assembly: GCA_945865755.1. Lineage (GTDB taxonomy): Bacteria > Desulfobacterota > Binatia > Bin18 > Bin18 > JABFSC01. The sequence continues at coordinate 18,436 of CAMBFS010000045.1, read as the reverse complement.
CAAATAGACCTTGCAATCGAAGAACGCTTCCAGATGCACGCGCGCGGTTTGCCCAATTTCCTTCAGGCGCGACCCGCCTCGGCCAAGAATGATCGCGCGTTGCGACGGGCGCTCCACATAGATCACCGCGCGCAACACCAGCAGACGTTTTTCCGGCTTCTCGGTGAATTCCTCGACAAGCACGGTCGCGGCGTAGGGAATTTCTTGCTGGGTTTGCAGCATGACCTGTTCACGCACGATTTCCTGCGCGATCACGCGCTCACTTTGATCGGTCAATTCATCGCTCGGATATAACGCCTCACCCACCGGCAACGCGGTGATGATGGTGGCAAGCAGGTCTGGGATATTTTCTCCAGTGCGCGCGCTCACAGGCACGATTTCGCGCTCCGGCAGCAGCACCGCCAGTTGCTCCAGTATGGGGAGCAGCGCGGGCTTGGCCACGAGGTCAATCTTGTTGACCACGACCACAACCGGCCCTCGCGCATCCTTGAGTCGCTGGGCGATATCCCGGTCTCCAGGAAGCAATCCCTGTTGAGCGTCGACGAGAAACAACACCACGTCGGTATCCTGCAAAACGCCAACGGCGACCTCGACCATACGGTGATTCATTAAAGAACCACGTGGTCGGTGAATCCCCGGCGTATCGACAAAAATCAGTTGCGCCTGTGGGAGGGTGGAAATGCCGAGCAGACGAGTACGTGTGGTCTGTGGTTTGGGGGTGACGATGGCGACCTTCACCCCAACGAAGGTGTTGAGCAGGGTCGATTTCCCCACGTTGGGTCGCCCAACCAAGGCCACGAACCCGCAACGATACGACGATTCAGGAGGTGGAGAAGCGATAGATTGACGTTTCACGATTGATATTTCACGAGGTGGCGGGAGTGCCAAAAACAATCTTGAGGACTCGACGACGCCCAACTTGGAGAATTTTCTCGCCTTGCGCGGGCACCTGAAAATCCTGATCCGTGACCACGACTTCATCCAGCCGCACTCCACCCTGCTGCACCAACCGACGGGCTTCACTGGTGGATTTCGCGAACTCGACGGCCTTCATAAGCTGACAAATCCACACGGCCTCTTCTTCACCCGTCCAAGTAAAGGTTTCAAGGTCACTCGGCAGTTCGCGCCGCTGGAAGCGTTGGGTAAAATCCTCGGCGGCGCTCACGGCGGCGGCTTCGCCATGAAACCGGGTGACCAGTTCCATCGCCAATTGTTTCTTGGCGTCTAGCGGATGCACCTGCTCCTCGCGAATGGCCTGCAAGCGGTCGAGGGCAACGGTGCTCAGCAGTTCATAATACTTGCGCATCAGCGCGTCGGAGATCGACATCACTTTGCCATACATCTCTGCTGGCGGGTCGGTAATGGCGATAAAGTTGCCGAGGGACTTGCTCATCTTCTGGACACCATCGGTCCCTTCTAGCAACGGCATCGTGAGAATGACTTGGGGTTCCTGACCATAGGCGCGTTGCAACTCACGCCCCACCAAAAGGTTGAACCGTTGATCGGTGCCCCCCACCTCAACGTCGGCCTTCAGTGCGACCGAATCGTAGCCTTGGACAAGGGGATAAAGAAGTTCGTGCACGTGAATGGGAATGTTCTCACGAAATCGCTTGGCGAAATCATCCCGTTCGAGCAGACGGGCGATGGTATAATGCCCACACAAGCGAATCATATCCGCCGAGGTCAAGGCATCGAGCCATTCCGAGTTGAACCGCACCTCGGTCCGTTGCGGATCGAGAATGCGAAACACCTGCTGGGTATAGGTTTGAGCGTTCTGTTGGATTTGTTCACGTGTGAGCGGTTTGCGCGTTTCAGAACGTCCGGTGGGGTCACCGATCATCGCCGTGAAATCGCCAATCAAGAAGATCACTACATGGCCCAACTCTTGAAATTGCCGCAGCTTGTTGAGCACCACGGTGTGACCAAGATGGAGGTCGGGTGCGGAGGGATCGGCGCCCAGTTTAATGCGTAACGGTTGTCCACGTTCAAGTTTGCGGCGCAGTTCTTCAAGTGGAATGATGTCCACCGTGCCGCGCTGAATCTCTCGTATCTGTTCGTCTACTGAGCGTGTCATAAATGTCTTGTCTGGAGACCGAGGACCGAGGACCGGAGCCTGAGTTACCCGGTGAGGGCGAAGAGCATGAAGTCGTTCCCCGGTCCCCCGTCCTCGGTCCCCCGTCTTCTATCGAGCAAAATCCGTTGCCCGGGTCTCACGAATGACCGTGACGCGGATCTGTCCCGGATAGGTCACTTCATTTTCGATCCGTTTGGCCACTTCCCGCGCCAAGATGTTCGCTTCGCCATCGGTCACGGACGAGGGGTTCACGATGATCCGCACTTCGCGGCCCGCTTGGAGAGCAAAAGACTTCTCGACGCCAGTGAATGAATTACTAATGGTTTCTAGCGCTTCAAGACGACGAACATAGCTCTCTAGCACCTCGCGGCGCGCACCTGGACGCGCTCCGGAGAGCGCATCGGCGGCATCAACAAGTGGAGCCAAGACCGTTTCCGCCTTTATCTCCTCATGGTGCGCCGCGATCGCGTTCACGATTTTCGCGGACTCGCCGTATTTCCGCGCGACTTCACCACCAATAATCGCATGCGACCCTTCGATTTCATGCGAGACCGCCTTGCCAATGTCGTGCAGTAAGCCAGCACGGCGGGCTTGCTTCTCATTCAAGCCTAATTCCGCCGCCATCACCCCACAAATGTAAGCGGTTTCAATCGAGTGCATCAGTACGTTCTGCCCGTAGCTATAGCGATACTTGAGCATTCCCACGAGTTTGATGATCTCCGGGTGCACGCCATGAATTCCCAGTTCCAACACCGCGCGTTGCCCAGCATCGCAGACCGATTCCTCGACTTCTTGTTCGGCTTTCTTCACGACCTCTTCGATACGGCCCGGATGAATACGCCCGTCGGACACGAGACGTTCGACAGCCACGCGGGCAATCTCACGACGGATGGGGCTATGGCTCGAAATGAGCACGGTTTCCGGTGTGTCATCGACAATGAGATCGACACCCGTGGCGGCTTCAATGGCTCGAATGTTTCTGCCCTCGCGGCCAATAATTCGGCCTTTCATGTCATCGCTCGGCAGGTGCACCACGTAGGCTGTGCGCTCCGACACGAATTCGCCGGAGAGTCGCTCCACGGCGACACTAATGATTTTCTTGGCCCGGCGTTCCGCTTCTTCGCGGGCCTCTTCTTCGATGGTCATAATGCGGCGAACGGCTTCATGGCGGGCGTTTTCAGTCATCTGCTCGACCAGCTTGCGCGTCGCCTCATCGCGCGTCATCCCGGCCACTTTTTCCAATTGCGCGCGGGTCTCTTCGATCAAACGGGCGTAGGACTGTTCCTTCTGTTGCACCGCCTCTTCTTTGCTCTTCAGCCCCTGATCGCGACGTGTCAGGTCACTCTCGCGATGTTCCGCTACATCCGCGCGTTTCTCCAGTGCCTCTTCACGGTTTTGCAGTCTTTTTTCCGTCTGTTGGATATCCCGTTTCCGCTCGCGAATTTCTTTTTCCGCATCCGCCTTCGCCTGGACGATAATATCTTTCGCTTGGACTTCCGCCTCTTTCTTGAAAACGCTGCCTTCTTTTTTCGCCTCCTCTAGGATTAATGCCGCAGTTTGCTCAGCCGAGACAATGAGTTGTTGCTGCTGTTGTCGCCGAAGGAGTGAAAGTGCCCACATCCCTCCCGCACCAATCAGCATTCCAATAATCAGGAACACTATAGAATCCATGAATATCAACCTCCTTCCAAAACCCTACGGTAGGAAAGTATCAGCTCTACCGCGAGGGGCCTTCCCCTCTTCAGTGATCCTCCTTTGTGAGAAGGGAGCAGACCATCGCTGGGAGAGTTGTACCAGACAGTTTCTTCCCCGGATAGATGGTTTTTCCATCTCTTCGGAGAAGAAGATGTCAATCTGTGATGAGAAGGTGGAAGAAAACTAGTACTCAGTCATAATCATTTTGTCTGGTTCAGGTCCGTCGTGCCCGCGAAGGCGGGCATCCAGGGAGCATCAGCACGAGCCTGGAGTTATACCGCCGGGATTCCCGCCTTCGCGGGAATGACGTTGCCGCTGTCCATCCGTCAAATGCGCTTGCAAATGCGCTTGCAAATGCGCTTGACCGACAAAATAAATGTGACATTGCACTAACCAAGGCAGAGGCCTGTTTAGGAGGGGAGGAGACTGTCTTTTTTTCTATCGCTGGCCAAGGGTGCGACAGACGAATATGGAGAGATCGTACCGTTTACCCGCTCGGTGTCGTGGGCTCCTTCCTCTCGCTCACTTTGTTCAAGACGCAGGAGGATCTTCGCCGCCGCATATTCCGTCTCTTGTCGATTTTCCTCTTCTCGGCTCATTACTTTGTGATATTCATCCGCGATTCCGAGAGCAGCCATAATGGCGACGCGGAGCGGAATCGTGGCTTTCGTACTCCCTCCAACCTGCCGCATGAAGCGATCGACATACGCCGCGAGCGACTTGACGTACGCTTCTTCGTCTTCGCTGGTGACCGTGAAAGTCTGACCATAGATTTCAACCTCGATCAGCTTTTTCATCCCCGTATTCCTTCGTTCCCTTCTTCACTATTGGAGATCAAGCCCTTCAAAACGGCTCATCAGCCGTTCGAGAAGCTGCCTCATCTCATTACGTTCTTGTTCGTATTGCCGCAACCGCTCTAGCAATATCGTGTGTTCGCGGTCGCGTTCAGTCAGTCGTGACAGGAGTTCGGTTTTTTCGTGACGTACCTGCTCATGGCGAGCAAGAAACCCATCAATTTTCTGTTCCAACAATTTGAGATTTTCGAGTGCCATACTGTAATAATCTGAAGTGAAAGTTGAGGTTCACCCTATAAAGCCCTGTTTTCCCTGTCAAGTCAAAGCTCGGTTTCTTCTTGAGAAAATAACGCATCAACAAACTCTCCGGCCGAAAAATCCTGCAAATCCTCCACTTTTTCCCCAAGCCCAACACAACGGACGGGAATCCCCAGCCGTTCCGTCACCGCCAGGATCATGCCCCCTTTCGCCGAACCATCCATTTTCGCCAGGATAACCCCAGAAAGCGGAAGTGTTTGTTGAAAAGCGAGCGCTTGTTGAAGGGCATTCTGCCCGGTGGACGCATCCAAGACCAGCAGGATTTCATGTGGCGCTCCAGATAATTCGCGCGCCACAATGCGGTGTATTTTCTTTAACTCCTCCATTAAGGGGCTTTTCGTGTGGAGTCGGCCTGCGGTGTCAATAATCACCACGTCAGTTTTGCGAGCAATCGCCGCCCGAATACCATCGAAGGCCACCGCCGCCGGTGACGCACCGCTTTGATGCTTGATAATATCGACTCCGATACGCCCAGCCCAAATTTCCAACTGTTCACTTGCGGCGGCGCGGAACGTATCCGCAGCCACCAACAGCACTTTTTTCCGTTCATGAGAGAAACGCGAGGCTAACTTCGCGATCGTCGTGGTCTTTCCTACCCCATTCACCCCAACCATGAGCATGACCCAGGGGCGAGGTTCGCCCACCAGCGGGGCGACAGGAAATTTCTGCAACAGCGCCAGCATTTCCTCCTTCAGATAGGCCCGAAGCGCACTGGCATCTTCCGGCTTGTCTCGCCGACACCGTTCACGCAGCCGCTCAATCAACTGAGTTGTCACCTGGACGCCAACGTCGGCCCCAAGTAACGCTTCTTCCAACTCGGCGAAGACTTCTTCACTAATCGGACGGCGGCGGAACAACTCGCCAAGAGGAGTAGTCAAAACACGGCGCAGACGAGCAAGGCCACGTCGCCATATTCCCGGTGACTTGGTCGACACCTCGGCCTCGGAGGTTTCTTCCGCGCGGTCGATGCTCACTTCTTCTTGCTGAAGTGGGGCAAGAGCCTCCACCTCGGTCGGTTCAGGGTTGAGTTGGGGTTCCAGCTCGACCGCATTCGTATCCGTCGCTGTGGGGAGTGACGGCTTTTTTCGCCAGGGAAGCCATTGCGCCATTACGACATACTCACGGACACGATGGTTGATACGCCAGCCTCTTGCATGGTGACACCATACAAGGTACTCGCCGCTTCCATCGTGCGCTTATTATGGGTGACTAAAATGATCTGGGTCGTCTCGCTCATCTCGCGGACGAGTTGATTGAACCGTCCGACATTCGCATCGTCCAACGGCGCATCCACCTCATCAAGGACACAGAAGGGGCTCGGCCGAATCAGGAATAGGGCAAAGGTCAAGCTCAACGCGGCCAGGGCTTTCTCACCGCCCGACAGCAACTGGAGCGAACGAAGCCGTTTCCCCGGTGGTTGCACGGCGATCTCAACCCCACTCTCAGCCAGATTTTCGGTATCGGTAAGAGCCAGGTGCGCTTTGCCTCCTTCCACGAGGTTGGCATACACTTCGCCAAACTTCGCATCAACCAACTCAAACGTGTCGCGAAAGCGCTCGCGGGACTCGCGGTTCAGTTTGGTGATCGTGTTTTGCAAATCCTGCAATGAGTGCTGTAAATCGTGCTCTTGCGTTTTCAGGAACGTATACCGCTCCTCTTCTTGCGCGAGTTCGGCGGCGGCACCAGGGTTGACTTCGCCTAACCGGGTAATTTTCTCGCGGAGGTCCTGACGACGCAGTTCCACTTCACCCATTTCACCAGGCAATTCGGGATACTGCTCCAAGACCTCGGCGATCGCGGTCGCGTAGCGCTCTTGGACGGTGGCTTCACCATGCTCGCGAGCCACTCGCTTTTCCGCGCTGGCGATGTCCACTTGCGCCTTCTCTTCTTGGGCGCGTGAGTGAGTCGCGCGCAGTTGCTCCAGTCCCGCTTCCGCAGTGCGACTCTGCTCCCGTAAGCGCACGCACTGAGACTGTTTCATCGTGAAGGTTTCCACGGCGAGGGCAAGGTCAGCTTCGTTTTGCACCAACAGTTCCGCCAACTCCGCCAGACTGCCCCGCACGCGCTCAATTTCCGCGCTCGCGGTTTGTACGTCCTTGTGACAGGTCGCGTGTCGATCCGTCAGTTCTTTCTGGCGATCTTGCATGCGTTGGCGTTGCCCACGTATGCCTTCGAGTCGCTCCCTGCGCTCCGCCGCGCGGACGCGCACTTCATCACTCAACACGCGTTGTCTCTCGACCCCAACTTTTACTTCCGCGACGGCCTCTTGCGCCGCGGTCAACGCCGCCTCGCGCTCGATTCGTTTGGTTTTCCCCGTCGCCTCCTGCGCTTCGCGCTGGGCGATCTCTTGTCGCAGCGTCTGCATCTCACTTTCCAGGGTCTGCTGTTCGTAGGTCACGCTTTCATACTTGTCCAACAAACGCCGGTGCTCACCTTCCAGTTTCCCCGCTTCCCGCTGGAGCGCTTCGCTCTCTTGCCCCAGGGTACGTGCTTCCGTTTCGAGCAAGGTGATTTCCCCTTCAATCTCCTGCTGTTTCTTCTTGAGGTCTTGTCGTTGCAACACCAGCGCGGACACCACGCCCTCATGTTGCTGCCGCGCGTCTCTGAGGTCGCGAATTTCACGCCGTCGTTCGAGCAAGGCTTCTTGTGCCGACCCTCCACTCCCACCGCTGATGATCCCTTGCGCGGTAATCACCTCACCGTCACGAGTCACGAAGGTCTGGTGCACTTCACTCTGTTGCCAGAGCGCCAGAGCGCTACGCAAATCAGGCACCAATACCGCATCCCCAAGCAGGGTCTCCGCCACTTCGCGATAACGGGAATCCACCGTCACCAAATCAATCAAGAGTGAGGTCCCTTGCCCCACCGTGTGGACACTGAATTCGGCATGACCATTCTGGCCGTTGGTGTGGTGGCCGTTGCCATGCGGGCCATGTCCGTTGGAGCCATGCCCGTTGCCGTTCAATCGTTTCGGACTAAGCGGGATAAAACTGCCGCGTCCAGCCTGGGTGCTGCGTAGATATTCCACCGCCGTGAGCCCGTTGGCGGCATCGGCGACCATGACGTATTCGAGTTTATCGCGCAGCACCGCGGCCACGGCCCGCTCGTATTCTTGCGGCACATCAACCATCTGCGCGACCACGCCATAAATCCCGCTCTCGGTCTCTCCACTTCCGCCCGACAATTCCGCCATCCCAGCCATGATCGACCGCACCCCTGGGGAGTAATGATCGTAGCCTTGTTCCAGCTCTTCGAGGGTGGCAAGCCGCGCGCGGAGTTCCGCTTGTTTCGCCCATGCCGCGGTCAATTCCTCATCGATTTGCTCGCCGGTGGTCCGTGTTTCCCGCAACCCATCACGCATTTCGGCGCGTTGCCGCTGGCCGACGGTCAACCGTTCACGAATCGCCGCCGCGCGGCTTTGCACGGTGGTCAGCGTCAATTCGGTCTCCGCGCGCAACTGTCCCACGCGTTCAGTCTCGCGCGCCAAGGTCTGGAGCCGTTGCTCGACCTCGGACGCACGCCGCCGGGCATAGCTCAACGCATTCTGTAACTGCGCCTCTTGCGTGAGCAGATTGACAATGTCCGACTTGATCTCTTCCGCGCGGGCTTCTCGTTCACGCAAGCTCTGTTGGAGCCCGCCAAGTTCCTGTTCGTAGGTGCGTAGGAAGGTTTCGTCTTCTTGGAGCCCGTGTTGAATCTCGGTGGCGCGCGTATCCAGTTCCACCACTTCGTCATTCATCTGTCGCAGCTTGTCCGTGAGGCCGACGATCTCTTCTTCCGCCGTGCTCACCCGCGCGGTGGCGCGCTGTTCCTGCTGACTGAGGAATTGCTTCTTCTGTTCCCCTTGCCGCAAGGAGCTTTCGAGCGTCCGACGGTGCTCTTCAACTTCATGTAGCGCGCTCTCTTCTTGACTGAGGGTAGCAACAGTCTCCGCGCGCTCGGCTTGGATACGCTGCTCCTCTTGGACCAAATGTTCTTCTTGTTGCCGGAGTTCTTCCCGCCGGCTATCGAGCGCGGCCAGCTCCTCCGAAAGGACTCGATAGGTCCGACAAAGCAACGCCAGATCAATTGCCTTGAACTCATCTTGCAGCGTTCGATACTGCTCCGCTTTCTTCGCCTGTCGGCGTAGCGAGGCTAACTGTCGGTCCATTTCGCGTAGGAGGTCAGCCACTCTGGAGAGATTCTCTTGCGTCCGTTCCATTTTCCGCTCGGCCGCCACTCGCCGACTGCGAAACAAACTCACACCCGCCGCTTCTTCAATCAGTAACCGAATCTCTTCGGGTTTCGCGTTAATGAGGTGATCGACCCGCCCTTGCTCGATAATCGAATAGGCTTTGGTGCCCGCGCCCGTGCCGAGGAAGAATTCCACGATATCCCGCAAGCGACACGGCACCTTGTTAATCGAGTATTCCGACTCGCCGGAGCGGAAATAGCGGCGCGAGATCATCATCTCGCTCCACTGCGTGCCGATCGGGCCACCACTGCCGACAATGGGGTCGGTGGCATCATTTTCCAGCAACAGGTTCACTTCGGCCATGCCAAGAGGCGAACTGCTCTCGTTTCCAGCAAAGACCACATCGCTCATCTCTTGGCCACGCAGATGACGCGGGCTTTGCTCGCCAAGCACCCACCGCAACGCGTCGATGACGTTGGATTTGCCGCACCCATTGGGTCCGACAATCGCGGTGATGCCGGCTGGAAAACTCAGGGCGGTCTTATTCTTGAAGGACTTGAAGCCCAGCAGCTCTAGTTGCTTAATCCGCATCTTCCCCACAACGCCTCCAATATCCCCCACAGCTTCTGGGTGCCGCTGGGAGGGATTTCCTCAAGGGATATGGACCGGAAGGTCCGCGCGCCACCATATATTGTGGTCGACGAAAAAGCTATTGCTCTAGCAGTTCCGTATTCCAGTACGCGGCATCCACCATATTCAGGTAGGGACGCCACTCGTGATAGCGCTTGAAGCTAAAGGTTTCGAGCATGAACGGGGTCCACTCCGGGCGGAACGGTTTCCGAATCAGGTGCATGCCCGCCTCTTCCGGCCTCCGTCCGCCTTTGACGCGGTTACAGGTAAAGCAGGAGCACACCATGTTTTCCCAGGTCGAGAGTCCACCTTGGGAGCGCGGCAAAACATGGTCGAGGTTCAGCTCCGAGCGCGGCAGTTTTTCACCGCAATACTGGCAGGTATTATTGTCGCGGGAGAAGACGTTGAAGCGACTAAAGCGCACTTGGCGCTTGGGCACGCGATCATAGCCGATCAGCAAGATGACCCGCGGCACGCGAATCTCCCGATTCACCAAACTAATAGTGTCATCGTCGCGAACGGCGGCGAGGTCGCTCCAACTATTGAAGTCGAAAGTACGGTACTGATGGTCAACCGCTTTCGCAATTCCCTGATAGAGCAGGCAGACAGCACGACGGACTGAGGTCACATGGACCGGGAAATACGACCGATTGAGGACCAAGACCTTCGTGGATAAGACGCTCATTCCCTGCTAAATCCTTACAACAACAGGTTTTTCGAGCCGCCACAGTAACTGCCGGTGGTGTCTGTGTCAAGAAGAAAGGCAGGTCGGGGGCAAGTCTCAGGCAAGTCGCGGACAGGTCGCAAACAAGTCGCAGGCAAGTCTCAGGCGGGTCTCGGACAAGTCCAGGTATGGGGTATAGCGGTTGGCCCAAAGCCCGAGAAATGGCAAGATCGGATTAGGGAGGAAACCTATGGATATGGTTACCACCGTACATGATGCAGACCGCATCTACGCGCGCTATGGCAAGTCGTTAGAGCAGGAACATCGCGGGGAGTATGCCGCTATTACCTCCGATGGGCGAATGATCGTAGGACGGGATGATCTGGAAGTAGGAGACCGAGCCATTCAACAATTCGGTCGGGGTGGCTTTATCCTCTATCGGATTGGCTCTGACTTCGTGGACAAAGTGAGGCGTGGGACATGGTAGTGAGCACGGACTATCCCTATCTGCAAGTAAAAGCCACCCTCCACAATTTTAGCTCACCCTTTCAAGCATTGCTTGATACAGGTTTTGATGGGTATCTTGTTCTTCCCGAAACACTCAGCTCTCAGCTCCAACAGCCAGACTTTCAGATCACGACTCGGCTTGCCGATGGGAGCAGGAGAATATCTCCAGTGTACCAAGGGGGAGTCGAAATCGTCGGGTTGAACATGGTGTATGTGGCGCGGATCATCCTTTTAGGCAATGAATGCTTGCTTGGACAGGGAATCATCAAACGGATAAAGGTGACGTTCGACCACGGCAGCCAGATTGTAGTTGAGCCGTGAACTGACGTAGTCCGGATGGAGCGGAGTGGAATCCGGGGAGCTAAGGTAGGCTGGGATGACCACTGGAAATCCCAGCGTGGCGTGTGCAGGCGAGTCGCAAACAAGTCTCAAGCAAGTCTCAGGCAAGTCTCAGGCAAGTCGCGGACAGGTGGCAAACAAGTTTCAGGCAAGTTAAAACTCAGTCCTCAGTCCCTTTTTTATTTTTGACTTTTGCCTTTTGACTTTTGCCTTTTGATTTTTCCTAAAGGACGACCGCCGTCCCATTAAACTGCGTAAAGCGAAACCCAGAAAAGTGCTCAGGGTAGGTCGTCCGCAGTTGGCGAAGCACCTGCGTCGCCACCGCTTCTCCCAGCTTGAGTCCTTCGACGCCATCCGAGCGATAATGCACGCCCGCCACATCGCGCCCCAACGAGATATTCGCGGCCAGTTTGTTGAGTTCCCCGCCCACCGTTAAAGCCGTGCCTCGGTACGGCGAAAGCGAGAGCCCATCCGCACTCACCACCACGGGCGTAGGCAGTTCATGCGTCTCCTTGAAAAACGCCTTGAGCACCGTGGCGCACGCACCAGCAATGGCGGCATGCCCCGCCGGATAGGCCGGATGCGTCGGACACCCTTCGGGATACGACATCGGCAACAGATACGAGCGCGTCGTATGCGCAAGGTCTTCGAGCACCGTGGCTTTGAGCAGGTCAGCATGCAGCGGGTACTCCGCCACGTGAGTCAGATGATTATGAACGCGCCCACTCATGGCTTCGGGCCGCAGGCGGCGATGCACGAGCCACTTGTGATACCAACTCACCTTCAGCGCCGGACTCGCCACCCGCGCCACGCAATCGAGCGCATCCGGCGGCCCAAACGTCACAAACCCACCCTGAGTGAGTGACTTCTTGTACGGATAGTCTCCTTTCAACGGCGTGCCCAAAGACAACAGGATCAGACAGGCGTTGAGAAAGGCTTGATAGGGATAGTCCCGATGGACGTATTCGGCCAAGTCGCGCCCCGTGAGCAAGTAGCGGGGAGTAGGATCAAGTCGCGTGACGCGAGCTGGAGGAAAGCCGCGCTGGACATTGAGCCATTCGAGATAGGTGCGCAAATAGTCCTCGTTAGGCACCGGCACGCGATTGCGTTGCGTAAGCGTCATAGAGCCATGCTGGACATCCAGCCACAGGAACTGCGACAGATACGGCCCCACCACATCACCAGGAGTCGGCCCGCGGAACAATGTGGTCGGCGTCACCCCTCCGTTCACCTTGGGGCCGCGAAAGTCGGAGAGGCGCGACAACGCAGCGGCGGCTTTGGCCGTCACTGCATGTGAACCATACTCAGCGAAAGGAATATCGCGGGTCAGCGCGTGCCAATAGAGTTCAACCATCTCCCCGGCGGTTTCGGCACTGGCAAACGCCGGTGGCGCGCTCAGCGCCAGACTTCGCAAATTCAACCCTTCAACCGTCGAGGCATACGCCGCTTGGGGATTAGCAAACTTGACCCGCCCACCCAACGGCACAGCCTCAAAGTCGGCATGCTGCCTGGTTGTTAATGCCTTGAGAAAGGCGTTGTACGCGGGCAGCTCGACCTCGCCCCGGTCATTATGCGGCAGTCCTTTGCTGTAGCTGGCGATCTTGGTCGGGTAGGTGTCTTCGTCACCGTTGGTGGGCAAGGCGGGAGCCGGTTGCTTACCGCGCGTCGTGGCCGCCGCCACTGCCGGGGTACTCACGACTCCAGCCGTTAGCGAGGCGGGGGTCACACTGCGGAGTGTCCCCAAGAACTGTCTACGATTCATATCCCGTCCTTCACGCGATCTTTCATCTCTCCCATCCCCCGGATTCAGGGGGTGCCAGGAAACACGGTCATTGGGACCATCGGGGCTTCTGCGGTGTTATTGCCAAAATCCCTCGCCATGGCACTCACGTTCAGACTGGCACTGCCTGCCGGGACTGTGAGCGTAAATTGATAGGGAGCCGTGGTATCCGTCGCGACCACCACGCCATTGGCGAGCAACGTGACCGCAGCCACCGCCAGATCGTCACTCGCCTCCACCGTCACAAACAGTAGAGTCCCTTCCCTCGCGGAAGTACCAGCCGGCGGATCCGTCACAAGGACGGTCGGAGGAATCCCCGCCTTGTCTTCGAGCTCCGCGTATTGGCCAATCAACAGCCGCGTATCCCCCGTCGTCCCGTTCTCGAATCCCGTAAAGAACAAGCCTCCGGTCAGATAGGCATGTTGCGGCGTCACGGCGATCCCCGTTCCGAAATAGGCTCCGAGCGAAGAAAAATCGAGCAGCGCCCGGAGCACTGGAACGGAAGGGGTGGTAATGTCGAGAATCGGGAGGGGAAAATCAGGGAACAGTTCGGCGCAGAGGGCAAAGAGCCCCGCAAGTTCGACATCGCGCGGCGCGCTCGCTGCCACAAGACCCACGACCTGGGGCGTGCTGGGGTACCTAAAATCAACAACTTGGAGCCCGCCACTCAGGGTGGCCACATACGCGAACGTCCCTCTGGCCACCAGATCCGTCACGAGGCCAGCGATCTCCACTTGCCCCACCATCTGGGGGCTCGCCGCATTGCTCACATCAATGACGCGGACCGCCGGGGCCGGCGCACTATACCCGACCAGGGCGAAGTCTCCCACAATATCCACCCCCCGTGCTGTGCCAGGCGTAACGATTACGCCCAGGAAGCTCGGCGTCGCCGGCTGGCTGACATCAATAATCCGCAAGCCCGCGACGCCATCCGCCACATACACCCGCGAGCCCACGACGCGCACATCCTGCGCGTCCCCGGGCGTATCAATCGCTCCGACCGTGATCGGGTGCGTTGGGTCAGCAATATTGATGATGCGTAAGCCCGCTGCCCCATCGGCGAGAAAGACCAGGCTCCCCACCACGCGCACGTCATTGGCGTTCCCAGGGGTATCGAGGGCCCCCACGATTCGAGGATGCAGGGGATCGTCACATCGACCACTTGCAGCCCCGCCGCGCCCGCCGCGACATAGGCAAAGGAGCCAGTGACATCCACATTATTGGCGTATCCCGGAATAGGCAGGGCGGAGAGCGCAATCGGGGCGAACGGCCGGATAGTGAGGGTGGCTTGCGCGGAAAACCCATTGTTCGTCGCCGTTACGGTGCAGGTCCCCTCGGCCCCCGCGAACACTTGGCCACTGATCAGGCTGAAATTACAGACGCTCAGGTCACTCGACGTGTAATTCGTGCCGCGTGCGGTCGCGGTGAGATCCACCGTATTTCCATCTTGCAGATGTCCGAGCACGGTCAGTTGCTGCGCCGCTTCGCCGAGCACTGTGTTCAGAATCAAGACACTGGTCACTGGAATGATGTCGAGGGAACTCAAGGCTTGCGCCAGATTGACACTCCCCGCGTCCAGCGGATTACTCCCGGTCTGGATTTCTAACCCGTCGCGGACACCGTCGCCATCGGTATCAGCCACCTGCGGGTTCGTGCTGTAATCAATGAGTTCCTGTTTGTTGGTCAGGCCGTCGCCGTCGGGGTCAAGCGTGGCATCGGTGGGATCATTGGGATTGAGGCCGTTGGCGGTCTCGACATCGTCGGGAATGCCATCACTATCAGTGTCACCTCCAGTCACCGCCACTTGCAAGCGCATGAGGCCCAACGCCCCTTCGTTCAGCGCGGAGAGGATCACCGTCCCGCCCGCTACCGCAGTGACGAGGCCATCGGGACTCACCGTGGCCACGGCCCGATTACTAATCGTGTAGCTGGTCCCGGTACTCGCGGCTGTGACATCCCGCGTGCTGCTGTCAGGCAGCGTCGCGGTCACGGTCAGTTGCGTAGCCTCTCCGGGAGTCGCAAGCGTTGCGGTGGGCGCAGTGAGTCTGAGGGAAGCGGGAATGGGATCAACTGGACCAAGGGGAATCTCCGGCACTGTCACCGAGCCGTTAGGGGGGATGAGAAAATAGTCGGTTTGCCCGGTCCGCGTCACCCCACCTTCAGCGCAGGTCGCGCGCGCCCGGACTTTACCAAAGCTGGCGGGCACATTCGGCAACACCCAGCTCCCGTCAGGTTTCACTTGCACTGTCCGGTTGAGAATGCTCACCGTGCAGTGTTCGTTGAGTTGCGCAGAGGCGGGAGAATCCGCGAAGAGCAGAGAGATAGAGAAGAGGGGAAAAAATAGGGTCACCGCACGCCACACCGCTACAACGAATTTTCTCTTGGGTGTTCCAATTTTTCTCATGGCTTGGCTAGCTCTCCGACTTTTTCAGTCAGACCCCTCGTCATTTCGGCTGTTCTGGCATTACGAACTTGAGAATCCCTGTTTTTGCGGCGTCCTGGCTAGTAGCACTAACGAGAATGAATAAAGCCTCCGGGGTAAAATTAAGTTCAGAGATTACCGGCTTTCCAGCTTTCCCTTTTTCCTCAAATTCCCAGAGCTTTTTGCCGTCCTGATCAACTTGCGATAGCCACAATCGATGCTGGCGTGACGCAGCAACCACAAAACCTCCATCCGGAGACGCTGCGATTTTTGGGCCACTCAAGCCAAAATTGATGGCAAACATCGGAGTCCGCCATAACAGCTTGAGATCTCTATCCACAGCTTGCAACCAGATATCCTGATCATGGGTTTTTCCTTGATCGTAGACGAGGCCATAGTTGCCGGATTGGGATCGGGCAATGCTTCCATGACGCCCAGGGAAGTTTTGCTCCGCCTGGATATTGCCCTCGCGATCCAACTTCACAATCCATACTGTCGTCGCGTCAATCTCCATGTAAACTCGGTCGGCAAAATTGGTATTGCCAACCACCACCGCTCCCCCATCTTCGGTCGGAGTCCCATCCAGGAACCATTCCCATTTTTGCGTTGGGTCAAAGGTTTTGTCCCATAGTATCTCACCAGCACCATCGATTTTCGCTATGAACGCTTTAGAAGATCGTTGTCCAAGCAAGAGAAATTTCCGATCTATTGTTGGGACAACTTTGAACACAACAAGACGACGCAGGTGTTCTAATTTTTTCGTCCAGACCACCTTACTAGTTTGGTCTATTCGCACTAGAAGAGGAACATCCGGGGCGCATTCGGTGACAAGGAGCAGATCGCCGTTATCCAGGATACTCAAGATTTTGACGTAGGAAGCGGATATCACTTGGTCTTCTGGGAACCCTTGAAGCTCTGCCTCGCGAAGCTTTTCTCCCGTGCTGCTCACTCTCCACAGCCACAATTTCTTTGCTGCCCCCGATTCTCCTCTTGGTGGGGCCGTTGTCCCCATAATGCGTAAATCGCCAGCTTTTTCCGCCGGTCCGATCATTGTCTCAGATATGTGCCAGTACGGATTTCCGCCAAGAAGCAATTGCCACACTTCGTGTGGGGCAGGAACAGGATTTTGCGCCTGCCCCACACGAGTACAAGATAATAGCAAGGCCAGAACGACCATCCCTCTCAGAAGGAAACCAATCATGGACAACATTGACATGCCTCTCTTTGAGCTGCCTCGTAACGGGACAGGCCGAGATTTCGTACTCCAGCGGCATAGAGGCGCGCATTGTTTACACAAGTCGTTCGACAAACATCGTCGGTTAGTCCCATACATAGAGCGTGTCGCAGAACTCCCAGGGTATATTTCGGGGGTGTGAGGCGCTGGTAGGGAGTGTTGCCAGGAGCTTCTGCCATCGCCTGGGGGCCACCCCAGCCGCCTGTGGGGCGGAGGAGGACCGCCGCACCGCAGGAAAGGGAGCGCTCAGAGCGGGCCGTGAGGTGGACCCGGGGAAGGGGGCGGGCGTCGGTTAGGCGCCCGGGCGGCGCGCCGCTTGGACTGGGGCCACGACATCGCGCAGAAACGTAGTCAAGTTGACCGATACTAGCGCCCGCTGGCCCGCCGCATCCTGCGTCGCGTGGCTGCGCTCCCGGCGGTGACTGAAACTGTATTTGCGGCTCTTGAGCCGCCCGATGCTGCCTTCGGTCTGGCCCCGGTGGCTTTTGACGAGGTGCTGATCTTTCTCCCCCACCTGCCACGCCCCCTGGCCCCGTGGGGGGATCCCGACCTTCTTGACACCCGCCTGGCGCAGCTTGGGCGCCACCGCGCCCAGACTCGCCCCCCGGTCGTAGACGACTATCTTGGGGGTCGCCTGGGGGCCAAACAGCGCGCGATAATCTTTGACACTCTCCAGCGGCATCTGGTTCTCGTCGGCCCGGGGCGCCACCCGATGGCCAAAGAGGTAGCCCCCCCGCAAGCGATGCAGCAGCCACTTCATCCCAAACTTCACACGCCCCTTGCCTTTGGGAATCGCGCGCGCCTGGGAGAGCCCCGCATGAATGATCTTCTCGGTCGCCACTTGGCCCGTCGTCAGCCACTGCGTGATCTGCGGCAGCAAGGTCTGGGACACCGCCACGAGGCGGCGCAACGTGGCCACGGCCCGCTGTTTGACCTGCCCGCAGCGCGCGCTGATCTGCGCGATCACCGCCTGGGTCGTCTCCTGGAGCGCGGTGCTTTGCGTGACCAGCTCGGTCACAATTCGTTGCTTCTCCGCTGGGGTCTTGGCAAACAGATGATGGGCTTTGACCTGCCGGTAGATCTCCCGCGCTTGCGCGATCCCCGCAGTGGCGGCCGTCATGCCTCGGGCTTTGAGCTTGCGCAACGCCCGCTCGATCCGCTCCGCCCAGCCCTTCATAATCCCCGGCTCGTTGGGATACCCAATGGCCGGTTCCTGCACCGTCGTGTCCGATGAGAGAATCTGCCCATCGGTAAATTTCCGCTCCACCGCTGTGTGGATCACCAGCGCGTTGACCGCCGCCTTGCCCTCCGCCCCCAACGCTGCTTCGGCCCGCGCGATGCTCGCATGATCGCGAATCTGCTTGACCTCGGGCTCCGTGAGCGCGAGAAAGCGCCGCGCCACTACACTCTCGCTGATATACTCCTCCATCTGGCGGGCGTGATACGCCTTCACCCACATCAACACCAACAAGGGCACATACAACTGCACCGGCCAAGGCAAGCCGGGCCCGCCATCGACGTTTTTGCCCGCCGCCCGCCAGTGACTGACCATCACCTCCGTGAGCGCGGCCCAATCCAACTCCGCCTTCAGGCGCAGCAACGGATGCTCGTCGCCCACAAACAAAGCGACCCATTCCCCGGGCCGAGCTGGCGTATTCCCGCTGGTCCGCGTAGACTCGTGGCGTGGTTCCATGACATCCTCCGATTTTCATTGCACCGACGATGTCAGCGAAAAAATGCGCGCTTTTCAACCCCACAAGGGGAAAACCGCGCACTTTTTCACACCAATTCTGCGACACGCTCTA
>CAMBFS010000044.1 GCA_945865755.1 Klebsiella pneumoniae | reverse complement strand
TACCCTCTTCAGGTTGGTGTCCACATAGTCCTTGAACTCACTCGTTTCATGATTTTTCAGTGCGATTCTTGATCAGAATGACCTTTTCGTATGATCCTCAGTTGTCAATTCTCAAAAGTGCTTTAAGAAATGAGCGAAGCATGAGTAATCAGCAGCGAGGTGATTTCCGTGCGCATCGGCATGTTGCCGGAGATAAACACCACCGAGCCGTATTCCCCGATGGCGCGCGCAAAGGCCAAGGCGAAGCCGGTGAGCAACGCGGGCATCAGCGACGGGAGAATCACCCGGACAAAGGTCTGGCCGCGACTGGCTCCCAAGCTGGCCGCCGCCTCTTCGAGCTCGGGCGCTAAATCTTCCAGGACCGGCTGGACCATCCGCACCACGAACGGCATGCCGATAAACGTGAGCGCGACGATGATCCCCAGGGGCGTGAACGCGACCTGAATGCCCCACGCCTCCAGATACTGACCAAACCAGCCATTCTTCGCGAAGAGCGCGGTGAGACTGATGCCGGCCACGGCGGTGGGCAGCGCGAACGGCAGGTCCACCAGGGCATCGACCACGCGCTTGCCGGGAAACGAGTAGCGCACCAGCACCCAGGCCACCAGCAACCCAAAGATCGCGTTGAGCAACGCGGCGATGAGGGAGGTATAGAAACTGAGCCAGTACGACGCCATCACTCGTGGTGCGGTAATGGTCGTCCAGAATTGCTCCCACCCCATCGTCGTCGTTTTCAGAAACAGCGCGGCCAGGGGAATGAGCACGATGAAGCTCAGGTACACGAGCGTGAAGCCCAGGGCCAAGCCGAATCCGGGGAGAATACTGCGTTGTTTGAGTCTCATGGGGAGTGACCTGCGACGCGCGTTATTGACCCGGCAGATAGATTTGATCGAACGTGCCACCATCGGCGAAGTGCAGCTTCTGCGCGTGCTCCCACCCACCAAATACCTCATCAATGGTGAACGTGTTCACGGCGGGAAACTGTTGCGCATACTGCGCCGCCACCGTGGCCAAACGCGGCCGGTAGTAATGCTTGGCGGCGATTTGCTGCCCGGCTTCCGTGTAGAGATATTCGAGATACGCCTGCGCCACGGCGCGGGTGCCGCGTTTCTCCACGACTTTATCCACCACCGTGACCGGCGGCTCGGCCAGAATGCTGAGCGACGGAATGATGATCTCGAATTTGTCCGCGCCCATTTCCTTGACGGAGAGTAACGCCTCATTTTCCCAGGAGATCAGCACGTCGCCGATGCCGCGCTCGACGAACGTGGTGGTCGCCCCACGCGCGCCAGAGTCGAGCACCGGCACGTTCTTATAAAGCCGCGCGACGAAGTCTTGCGCCTTGGCATCGTCACCGCCGGGTTGTTTGAGCGCGTACCCCCAGGCCGCCAGATAGTTCCAGCGTGCGCCGCCCGAAGTCTTGGGATTGGCGGTGATGACCGCGACTCCCGGTTTTACCAGGTCCCCCCAGTCCTTAATGCCCTTGGGGTTGCCCTTGTGGACCATGAAGACGACCGTCGAGGTGTAAGGCGCGCTGTTGTCGGGGAGCCGTTTCCGCCAATCTGGGGCAATGCGTTTGGCCCGGTTGGCGATTTCGTCGATGTCATAGGCCAGCGCCAAGGTCACCACGTCGCCGTCCAGTCCGTCGATGACGGCGCGCGCCTGCTTCCCGGAGCCGCCGTGCGATTGATTGATGGTCACCACCTCACCGGTTTTGCCCTGCCAGTAGGTGGCGAAGGCCGCGTTGAATTCTTGGTAGAACTCACGGGTGGGATCATAAGAGACGTTCAACAAGGTCGTGCTTTTTTGCGCGTACGCGGGGGCGCTGAGACTCAACACCACGGCAAGGAACGTAACGGCACATCGGACAACTCGGATACTCATGGAACTCCTTTCTGTGTGGGAGGTGGCTCAGAGGTGAGCAAGGGAGGTGCCAAGCAAGTCCGCTTACGGGGCCTACGACCGGTGCGCTAAGAATGTCGAACGAATTCACGAGGGAAGCGCACGAGAATTTTCCCCTTAACTCTACTTTTCCGATAGAGAAAGTAGACGGAGATAATTTACCCGTTACATATCCTAGATACTGTGATATATCACGGCTTAAGCTAGCAAATACAACGGAGCAACGCTCATGGAAACACTTCTCCCCTTCCAGCTTGACGTCTGGCGCGAGGTCAGTCGCCATAGTGAGATCAGCGAGTTCGCCGACCTCTTGATCGCGATGGCGCGGCGACGGATGCCGCTCGCGCGGTTGGTGATCCGCCGCATTGAGCAAGAGCGGTCGCGTCTGGAAACCGTGGCCGTGGCTTCCGCGGCGGCGCATGACCAAGAGCGGTCGCTGGAGGTCACGCCATGGCCAGCGCGGGACATTGAGCGGGTGCTGCGCTGGTGTCGGCGCGGCGAGATCTATCACGCGGCCTCACCCCAGCACGGCAAACATATTGCCCTCGCCGCCGCTCCATCTTTTTTACAGGGCGAGGTTATAGTCGGTCCACTCGTCAGCGCGCATGAGACGGCGGGGCTTTTGTTCTTGCAGCCCCCGCCCGCGGCGCGCGTCACCGCGGAACACGAGCGGGTCTGTCAGACGCTGCTCGAACCCTGCGCGGTGGCCCTGGACAACGATCATCGCCTGCATGAACTGCGCACGTTACGCGAGGCCGCCGAGGCCGAGACCCGCTCCCTGCTCATCCGTCTTGGCCGCGAGGAGGTCGCGGCACCCATCATCGGCGCGGACCGTGGCTTGCGGTCGGTGATGGAGCGCGTCGCGGTGGTCACCCGGTCGGATGTGCCGGTGCTGCTGCTGGGGGAAACCGGATCGGGCAAGGAGGTGATCGCGCGGGCCATTCACGAGCGGTCGCCACGCGGGCATGGGCCATTCCTGCGGGTCAACTGTGGGGCCATCCCGTCGGAACTGATCGACACGGAACTTTTTGGCCATGAAAAAGGCAGCTTCACGGGTGCCACCGCCACGCGCCGGGGCTGGTTTGAGCGCGCGGACGAGGGCACGCTCTTTCTCGATGAAATTGGCGAATTGCCCGTCGCCGCGCAGGTGCGTTTGTTGCGCGTGCTGCAAGATGGGGCCTTCGAGCGCGTCGGCGGCGAACACGCGCTCAAGGTCGATGTGCGCATCATCGCCGCGACCCATCGTGATCTCGCGGTGATGGTGCAAGAGCGGACGTTTCGCGAGGACTTGTGGTATCGAGTGGCGGTGTTCCCCATTGTGATTCCGCCTTTGCGCGAACGCCACGAGGATATCGCGCTCTTGGCGGAACATTTCGCGCGCCGCGCGGCGGTGCGGTTTGGCATGAAGCTGCAACTGCCCACGGCTGAGGATTTCGCCGCGCTCACGGCGTATCCGTGGCCAGGCAATGTGCGCGAGCTGAGCGCGGTGATTGATCGCGCGGCGCTGCTGGGGAACGGGGAGCGCTTGGAAGTCGCGCGCGCATTAGGTGTAGGGACTGGCCTCACCAAGAGTGCTCCAGCGATGACGATGCCTTCTCCGCTCCTCCCGAATGGCACTCCGGCGCTGCTGTCATTGCATGACGCGATGAAGCAGCATATCGAGCACGCACTCACGGTGACCCAGGGGCGTGTGGAAGGCGCGCACGGCGTGGCGGCACTGCTCCACATCAATCCGCACACGCTCCGGGCTCGCATGCGGAAGCTGGGCATCGACTGGACGCGGTTTGGGCTCCGGCGGGCGTCATGGCATGAGCCGAGCCCAGGGTAGCTGCGCAACCCTGGGTTGTGTTACGCAATCCCAATGGGATTGGGAAAGTAGACACGCGATGAAACCGACGGAACTGGACATCTTGTTACGCCAAGGCGAGGGCTCCATGTTGGTGTATAAAGACCCAATCCATATGAGGAGAAGAGTTACGGGGGGAGTCACGGGGGAAGTCGCCGAACAAGTCACCGAACAAGTTGCGACGATTATCGAGGCCGCTTGTCCCCCGACAAACCCCGCAGCTCCAAGCAACGCTATCGCACGACTGATACGGGACGCCGTATGCTTGACCAGTGGGAGAAGAGAAAAAGCGAATCAGCCCTTGTCTAAAGCCCAATTACCGTGCGCGGGATAAACTGACGCGGTACCCAGTGCCAACCTCGACTGTACGCAGGCACGCATGGCGCGGTTCCGCGCGGGCATCAATGCCCACGCTACGAAACACGCCGGATAAATCCGGCTTCTGAGAGCCCCATTCATGGGGCGTCTTGGCGTAGCCCGGTGATTGATCGCCGGGGAACTTTCGCCTCCACGAGTCGCGCACGATAGCCACCCCCTGCCCAAGTCCACATTTCGTGCTAGGGGTTGGGCCAATCATTTTTGTAGACGGAGGCAGCGTGCTCAGCCCATATCGTGTACTTGATCTCACAACCGAACGTGGCCTGCTGTGCGGGCAGATTCTCGGTGACCTGGGAGCCGACGTGCTCAAGATCGAACCGCCGGGCGGCTCGCCCGCGCGGCGGCTCGGTCCGTTTTACCATGATGTCCCCGATGCCAATCGCTCGCTCTACTGGTGGGCCTATAATCGCAATAAACGCGGTATCACCCTCAATCTTGAGTCCGAGGAAGGACAAGCGCTGCTGCGGCGTCTGGTGCCAAGCGCGCATTTCCTCATTGAGTCCGACAACCCCGGCACGATGACGGAGAAGGGACTGAGTTACCCAGACCTGGAGAAACTCAATCCAGGATTGGTGTACCTCTCCATCTCCGCGTTCGGCCAGGATGGCCCCAAGGCGAGTTATGTCGATAGTGACTTGGTGATCCTCGCCGCGGGTGGGCCGTTGGTGCTCACGGGCGATGATGATCGTCCGCCGGTGCGGCTGAGTGTCCCGCAAGCCTATCTGCATGCGTGCGCGGAAGCGGCGGTGGCCGCGCTGGTCGCCAATCACGAACGGCAGCGCTCTGGCCGTGGTCAGCATGTGGACGTGTCCGCGCAACAAGCGGTCGCGCAAGCCACGCAGGCAATGATCCTCGCCGCTCCACTGGGTGAAGCGGAAGTGCGGCGCATGGCGGGTGGCGTCAAAATCGGCGCGCTCAATATCCGCTTGGTGTGGCCCGCGAAGGATGGCTATGTCGCGATCACGTTCCTGTTTGGCACCGCCTTCGCCCATTTCACCAAACGGTTGATGGACTGGGTCTATGAAGAAGGGATATGCGACCAAGCGACGCGCGATATGAATTGGCTGACGTTTGGCGCCGAACTCTTCAGTGGCGCGGGTCTCAAGGAATATGAGCGACTCAAGGGCGTGCTGGAGGAGTTCACCAAAACCAAAACCAAGGCGGAGTTGCTGCAAGGCGCGCTCGACCGGAGACTCATCATGGCCCCCATCGCCAGACTCGACGAAGTCGTCAGCAGCCCGCAACTGGCGGCGCGTCACTATTGGTGCGAAGTGGAGCACCCGGAGCTAGGCGAGAAGTTTCGCTATCCCGGCCCATTCGTGAAATTCAGCGAAACACCGCTGACCTATCGTCGCCGCCCGCCACTGATTGGGGAACATAATCGTGAAGTGTATCTGGGCGAGCTGGGGATGAGTGAGGATGAATTCGCCGGTCTGCAACGCCGCGGCATTATTTGACGCACGAGAGGGAGGATCACCATGACAAACACACTACCATTAGCCGATGTCAAAATTCTTGATCTCATGTGGGTCATGGCTGGACCCGCAGGGACCCGCGTGCTGGCGGATTACGGCGCGACACTGGTGCGCGTCGAATCCGCGAAACGCATTGATACCGCGCGCACGCTCCAACCGTTCCATAACCGCAAGCCGGGGCCGGACAGTTCCGCGCTGTTTCAGAATCTCAATACCGGCAAGCTGGGGCTGTCGCTGGACCTCAATAATGAACAGGCGCGTGACGTGATTCGCGATCTCGTGCGCTGGGCGGATGTCGTGACTGAGTCGTTCTCGCCGCGCGCGATGAAGATGTGGGGGCTCGACTACGAGTCACTCCGCAAGATCAAACCCGACATTATTATGATTAGCTCCTGCCTGATGGGGCAGACCGGGCCGATGGCGAAGTTCGCCGGGTTTGGCAATCTCGCGGCGGCGATTTCAGGCTTCTTCAACTTGACCGGCTGGCCAGACCGTATCCCGGCGGGACCGTTCAGCGCTTATACGGATTACGTGGCCCCGCGTTTCACCGCGCTGTCGATCTTGGCCGCGCTCGATCATCGCCGTCGCACGGGTCAGGGCCAATACCTTGACCAGTCACAAGCCGAGGCGTCACTCCACTTTCTCACGCCGGCGTTGCTCGATTACACCGTCAACGGTCGCGTGCAAGGTGCCACCGGCAATCGGGATCCGCATCTCGCTCCACACGGCGTTTACCCCACGGCGGGCACTGACCGCTGGGTGGCGATTGTCGTGCAAACGGAAGAACAATGGCAGTCGTTGTGTGACGTGATGCACCGCCCGGATTTACTCCGGGATGAACGATTTGTGACACTGGAGGCCCGACTTACCCATCAGGACGAGCTTGAGGCCCAAGTGTCCGCGTGGACCAAGATGCTTGACCCCTTCCGTATCGAGGCCATGCTGCAGGCCCGTGGCGTATCGGCGGGCGCGGTCAGCACCACGCATGAGGTCTATAAAGACCCACAGTTCACCCATCAGGGACATTTCGTGGAACTCGAACATCCCACCTATGGCCACACCACGGTCGAGGGCTCGCGTTTCCGTTTGTCTCGTACTCCAGCCCAGGTCAACCGTTGCGCGCCAACCCTGGGCCGCGATAACCAATACGTCTTGGAAACGATCCTTGGGTATAGCGAAGAGAAGATCAGCGAACTGGCGGTCGCCGGAGCGCTGGAATGAATGACAGCGGTTTGCACTTGGCTGAAGAGATGACCTTCAGGTTCCCTCTCCCGGATGAGCAATGGCATTAAGTTAGTGAGGTCCGAAAGTTCCCTCTCCCGGCTGGGAGAGGGATAGGGTGAGGGGGATCAAGTGACTTTTCCTTATTTTTTCCGCTATCTCCAATTGGTCGGCATTCACGCTTCGGCTTAACTTCATGCCATTGCCCGAATGGGTTAGGGTGAGGGGGACCCGCCGATAATCTCTTCACTCGTATGGGAACCACTGTAGGGAACGCGGGGCGGTACTCTCGCGAGCGCAGGACTGAATGCCAGCACCGCGCGGGCATCAATGCCCACGCTACGTAACACGCCGGATAAATCCGGCTTCTGAGCCCCATTCATGGGGCGTCTTGGCGTAGCCCGGCGATTGATCGCCGGGGGGTGGTGGGATTGAGCACTGCGCCAGCGCTATCGTCTCGGTCGTGCTCCCAAGGTTACACCTCCTGAAGCTCCCGCACCGCCTGCTCGAACTCCGCGTCATCCCCCTCACGGAGTGTGCTCTCGCCCAACGCCGTCTTCATCTCGCCAATCTGTTGCCACCACCGCGCGGTCGCCCGCGGATCGAAAAAGAGGCGCGTCGTGTAATGCTCGGCGCAGTCTTCATTCAAGAACACGATGGCGAGCGCCTCTTGCCGCAGAAACTTGCGCAAAATTTCGCTGTCGGTCGCTTGACGCGGGTTGAGATAAAACATGCCGCCAGTCTCTGGCCCGAAGGTGGGATGTAGTCGATAGGTCACAATCACCACCCAGATTCCTTGTGGACTTCGCCACGTGGACAAGTCGATGGTGAGCGGGAGCTGCGCGTCAAGAAAAAAATCAATCAGCTCCACTCTCACCACGAGTGCCAGCTCGTCAGTGCCCGCGCGATCAATAAACCGTGGGCAATAGAGCGGTTCTTCCCGGAGGAGGCTCCAACTTTCCTTGTTGATGACGATTCCCGTCTGTGCCATAGCGTATCCTTCTGTGTTGACCTGCGTACCGGCGTCAATCATACATACATCGAAAGTAGGAGGAACGTACATGGCGAACGCGGAAATCGTGGCGATTGGATCGGAATTACTGTTGGGGCAGATCGTGGACACCAACTCCACATGGCTGGCGCAACGGCTGACGGCGTTGGGAGTGAATCTGTTCTACAAAGCCGTGGTCGGGGACAATCCCGAACGCATGCGCGAGGTGCTGACCCGCGCGCTCGAACGCGCGGACATCGTGATTACTAGCGGCGGCCTGGGACCCACGCAAGACGATCTCACGCGCGAAGCGGTCGCCGAGGTGACGGGCCGCAAGCTCATTTTGTACCCGCCGTTCCTGGAGCAAATCGAGCATCGCTTTCGCACGCGCGGGTTCATTATGACGCCCAACAACGAACGGCAGGCGTACATGCCGGAAGGCGCGATTCCGGTCGACAATCCCAATGGCACGGCCCCGTCGTTTATCGTGGAAGACCCGCGGGGCAGCATCTTTGTCTTGCCGGGCGTGCCGTTTGAATTGAAATGGCTGTTCGACAACGAAGTCGCGCCCTACCTGCGACGCAAATTTTCACTGTCTGAGATTATTACCTATCGGCTGCTCAAGGTCGCGGAACTCGGCGAAAGTCGCGTGGATGACCTCATGGGGCATCTGATCGCCAACTCCCGCAATCCCACGGTTGGTGTGCTGGCGCATCCGGGGCAGGTGGATATTCGCATCGCCGCCAAAGCCGCGACCAAGGAAGACGCCTTGCGGCTGATCGAGCCGCTCGAAGCGGAGATGCGGCGGTTGATCGGCAAGCATATCTTCGCGGTTGATGAGGAGACGATGGAAGACGCGGTAGGCACGCTGCTACGCGAGAACAACAAGACGATTGCCGTGTGTGAGGATTTGACTGGCGGACTGATCGCCGAGCGGCTGCAAGAATCCGAGCCTGAGCGTTTTCGCGAAGGGGTGATTACCAATGGCCAGACCCCACTGCGGCGCTTGTTGGCCTTCTCGCGTCAGCCTGCACGCATTGAGGACTTGTGGGACAAACCGCAACAATTAGCGGAAGAGCTGGCGTGGGCCGTGCGTGCGCAAGCGGGGAGTGACTTGGGACTGGCGTTGTACTCACTGCCGGATCTCACCGACCGTTCCCAAAATCTCGCGCGTGGACAATCATTCATGGCGATCACGGACGGCACCGGCTTCAAGCATCGGCATTACCACATGGCGGGTCGTGGCCGGCCCGACCGGACGCGCATGAGCTTCAATGCGCTGGCGCTGGTGCGCTTGACGTTGCTGGAGGGGGTGGCGTAAGCCTTCTTAATCAAAGTGTCGGACTCGTTCGAGAATCTCCGCAGCGGGATACCATGCTTTCGTGCGGCAATTCCCAGTCGAGCGGGAATTGCTGCCAGGACGGACCACAACCTGACAACAAAAGAGGACACTTCTTTACTCGTCATGAGCCTACTTCTCCCGCCATTGAGGATTCGACAAAGTTGCATCCCCCCTATCGCTCTTCCCCTTTCCGTCACTATGGGGCATAACTCTTCGTAGTATGATGAGGGAGACGGACAGAGACCAAGTCGCGGTTCAGGCGGCATAAAAACTGCTGTGGGATTACCCTTTGAGCGAAAAAGATTCCGAGGAGGAACAACATACATGGCAAAAGTCATGGGGGAAATTCTGGAGCTGATCCAAGCATGCGCTTCTGGCGATCCCGCCGCCCGGCGCCAGTTTCAGGACGAATATGGGGAGAACATCTACAACTTTCCCGTGAAAATCTATCGCCTCCCTCTTGATGAAGCGGGCGACTTCTACCTCTACGTATTTGAGAACGACCGTATCTTCACACGCATGGCGACATTCGCCGGTCGCAATAACATTCAATTTCGGACCTTCCTCTCGTACTACGTCCTCAAACATCTTTTCCTGGAATGGCGGCGGACTCAGAAAGAGGTGGATACGGTCTCGCTCTCTACCCCTCTTGGAGGTGCAAGCGAAGGTGGACAAGTGCTCGAAGATGTCCTCCCCGATCAGACCACGCAGGCGGCCGAAGAAGCGATAGCGTCGGAAAGTCGGGAAGCCAACGCCATTTGGGAGGCTCTAACTCAAGAGGAACGTCTAGACCTCAAGTTACTCTCGCTGATTGAGTGCGATTTAACACCGCGGGACGTCCGCCTCTTGGCAAAGGCGGCGGGACGGTCAATCCAAGAAACGTTGGCCTTGGTTGCTGAGGTACAGGAAGGGCTGAAACAAAAGGATGAGCGCATCTCGCAATTGCGAGACGACCTGGACTCGGTGTGGGGGTGGATTCTCCTCCGGCAAAAGGAGTTGCAAGAAATTACTGAAAAAATTCGCCGTATGGGGGAGACGCCGAATGCCACCACGGGGAAATTGCTCCAGAAAAAACACGAACTTGAGCAGGCCCTGGTCAAGCGTTCCCGTCAAAAAGAAAAAGCGATAGAAGAATTACGGAGTTACAAACTCACAACCCCCTATAAAGACATCGCCCGGCTCCTCAACCTCACCGTTGGAACGGTCTGTTCTCGGATTTTTCGCCTCCGCGAACGCCTGACCCGCGAGTTTGGCGAGGCTGTGGCGTGTTAGGAGCATGTCCATGAACACAAACGCGCATTGCCTACCACCTCTTCTGCTCTCCCAATACCTAGACCACGAGGTGGACAGCAGTGTGGCGCAACAGATTCAGGATCATGTTCAGACATGCTCGGATTGCCACACCCAGCTCCGGCAACTCGAGCGGGCGGATGGAGGAATGAAGGCTATGGTCGCGAACAACGCTTCTGCGTTAGCCACCCCTGATCACGCACCATCGTTGGCCTGTCTCGCCTCTGAGGTCATCGCTGCTTACACCGATCGTGTTTTATCGCGCGAGGAATCGCTCCGCGCGGAGAACCACTTACAAACCTGCGATTGGTGTGTCGAGGAAGTCGCGGAGGCGACCCGCATGGTCGTGGCTCTCGCGACGCCAAAGCGGTTCTCGGTCCCCGATGCGCTCAAGCAGAAAGTCGCCGCTGGATGGGAACCCTCACGAATGGCAAAAACCCAAGCAGCCATCTCGCGGTTCGTGATCCATGTCGCACAGAGAGGCATGGCGCTCATCGAACACCACCTCGTACCACCGTTCTTCAATGTTGAAGAAGTGCTGGCTCCTGCTGGAGCCTACCGAGCCACCGAAGGAACACCAACCCTCAATCTCAATATCAAAACCGAACAAGCGGAAATCCATGTCACCTCCGTGCAAGAAGGCGAAGGGATATCCCTGCGTCTGACGTTTCTTGATCTGACCCAGGAAGCGTTGGCCGGACAACGAATCTTTTTGCGACAACAGGGCATGCCCATTTTCTCCGCGAAAACGGACCCGCAAGGAGTCCTGCGCACTCCACATTTGGAACCTGGCACGTATGAAATCGACTGTCCGGCAACCCAAGCCACATTTGCCCTCGAAGTCCGCTCGTAATTGTTCAGCCAGCACTGACGTGTGAGCGCTCTCCAAGGAGAGAAGCGATGCAGTCTACTGACCGACCTCCAATCCACCTGACCATCCTGCGTAGAGGCGACACGAATATCGTGGACCTTGATGAGGTGGACGCGCTCATTCCTCGGAGCGAAACCCAAGTGGACAGCACGTTTTTGCGGGAAATCGCCGAGGAAGTCGTGCGCTTAACGGCTCCGGGGTATCACCGCGGAGAGGGTCTTGAGGTACGCGGGAGACTCTTGCAAGAGCCACAAGCAGCCGTGCAAGATTTACAACGAATCGGGAGCCTCATCTATTCTCATCTGTTAACGGAGCCGGCACGGAAAAAACTGCGAACGGCGGACCCTTGTGAACTCTACCTCCGACTCGATGAACAGTTGATCCATATTCCGTGGGAACTGTGTTACGACGGGAAAGAATTTCTTGCCACCAAGTTTCAGGTTGGTCGACAAGTCATCACGGGATACCCGATTCCGACTCCAACCGCGAAGCGCACAGTGACTGGAACGTTGCGCGTCCTTTTGGTCGTTGATCCGACTGAAAGTCTGCTAGAGGCCGGAAAAGAAGCCGAACGACTGTCGACTCTTCTCGATCATATTCCTGGTGTTGAAGTGACGCTCATCGGTGGACGTGGCGCTCGGAAAGTGCCCTTGCTGTCCGCCTTGCAAGATCACGACGTCGTGCACTTTGCTGGACATAGTTATTATGACCCGGAGAACCCAAGTCGCAGCGGGTGGCGCTTGGCCGAAGGTGTCCTCACGGCTGGCGAACTCAGTAAACTCACAAGACCACCCTTGTTGGTGTTTTCTAATTCCTGCCAAGCGGGAGCCACCAGCGAATGGGACAGTGGCTACCATTACGAAGGGCAAGCCTTCGGCATCGGGAGTGCGTTTCTGATGGCGGGGGTGAGAAATTACATTGGCACCTTTTGGGTAGTCCATGATGAAGAAAGCGCGCTCTTCGCCGCGACGTTTTATCAAGGAGTCGTCGCCGGTCTCAGCTTAGGAGAGGCGCAACTCAAAGCACGCCATGAGCTGATTCGCCAACGAGGCTGGGAGAGTCTCACGTGGGCAAGCTACATGCTGTACGGAGACCCTGCGTTTACGTTGTTTGCTCCGGAAGCGCCCGCGTCACTCCCAGGAGTGAGCCCTCAGCGAGCAGTCGTCACAGCGCCACAAGAGGAGGCGACACGCCCTCAGCTTGTGTTCGCGGAACCGGCCCGTCGAGCAGGCATTCGTTCTCATCGATCGACTTACATCGTGCTGTTGTGTCTGGTCTTTTTAGGAAGTGGCTTGTTCCTCTCGCGACTCCTGCCAACAGTCTTGTCGCCAGAGAACGCGGGCGTGGAGCCATTATCCAGCGCATACGAACGCGCGTTTGGTGACCTGCGGCAGGGAGATATGGACAAGGCACTCGCCTCTTTTCAACAGTTGGTGGCACTGCCAAACAACACACTCGGCCTTGGCTATGACGGCCTCGCGGTGATTTACTTCGCCAAGGGACAACTGACAGACACAAAAACCGCGCTCCAGCAGGCGACCACCAGGAACCCACACAGTGTGATGGCACTGGTAATCCGCGGGGACCTCGCCTTCTCAATGGGAGACCGAGAAAAAGCGACGGCGGCCTATCTTCAAGCGACACAGAGCGACAGTGGACACGGATGGCAAGCGGCGACCGCGTATAACGCACTCGGAGTCAGTTACGCTGCTGAGGGAGCAACTGACAAGGCGCACGGTGCCTTTACTCATGCTTTCCAAGAAGACGCCCACAGCGTCGAAGCGGCAAGCAATCTCGGGTATCTTGCGTGGATCACAGGAAACGCGACCGACGCGAAACGGTGGCTGGAAAAGGCACAAGCGCTCAACCCAGAAGATGAGACGACACGAACATTGCTGGCATGGATCACCGCGAACGGAGTCTTCTCGACACAAGCGCCGGGTACCAAAAAAGTACTGCTCGTACCCTTTGGCATTGGTGGTGGCAACCTTCGCAGACTGGGAGAGGGGCAGGCGCTGGCCTGGCAACTGGCTCAAACACTCTCGGGATCCTTCTCCGTCGAAATCGCGCACCACGAGGCACTTGCCACCCTCACCACCGAAGATGCCACACCGACAGTGAGCACTCTCCGTGCGCTCGCCAAAGACCACAACGCGACCCATCTCGTATGGGGAGAATACCAACGGCTGGGTTCCCAACTCAATGTCTTTGGGCAGATTATGAGTACGGAGGCTGGAACGCCCCAGCGATTTAGCGTCGTTGCTGATGGGACGACGACGGCAATGGCAACCGCGGCCCATACCGCCGCCGGAAAAATTCTTGAATCCCTCGAAAAATAAAAGGAGTCATGTATGCACCACACCACTCGTTTGGCTGAAGTCCTCTTGGCGTCGTTGCTTCTTGTCGCTGCCGCTCCGCATGTCAGAGGCATGGCGTTTGGGCAGACAGAAAAAGTCCCCGTGATCGTCCAAGACTTCGAGAACCAGGGGGGCGAGTCCGCGCGCTGGGATTTTCTCAAAAAAGGGGAAGGGCCATCCTCCGATCCCATTAGCAATGGACTGCTGGAACGGCTGAGCAGCGCTCTGGAAAAAACAGAGACCCTCACCGTCGCGAAGACCTTTCGGGGGCCAAAAGTACCCGGGTTGTCACCCGGCTCCAACTCTCCCGACGGAGCCCCACTTGCGCTCGAAGCACCACGTTTCATCGTCTCCTGTTCGGCGACGATGAACGGAGATATTGTCACGATTGAAGTACGGTTGATCGACCCCAATACCAAGAAATTGATCAAAGCCACGACAGTAGAAGGCCGACCGGAAGATATCCAAGCGGAAATCAGCGGACTCTTGGACTCGCGCCAGGGAGTTCATTCCGCTGGTCACGATAGTGTGGCGGAACAAACCTTGCGCGCGGCGATTACGAAAGCCGCGACCTGGATTGGCGTCAACACTCTCGAATCGGTCATGGTGAAAGCAGGAGCCACAAAAGTCAAAGAAGGCCCCTCACTCCAAAGCGCCACGCTCGCCACCGTGCGCCAGGGCACGGTACTGAAAAAAGTCAGCCAGGAAGGCGAATGGATTCAGGTTCGCCTTGAGAACGGGGAGAGGGGATGGGTCTATCGCGAGTTAGTTGAGTAAGTCACTCATCTCACGCGGAGACGCAGCGGCGTAAAGATTGCCCACCCCTTCACGTCAATGGCATTAAGTTAAGGGGAGACTGTCATTGCGAGGAGTCGGACGACGAAGCAATCTCCAACAAAACAAAAATTGCTTCGCTGCTCGCAATAACACGGTTGCTTAACTTAATGCCATTGCCTTTCGCGTCTCCGTGTAGACCAGTCTTCCGTGAGAACCACCGCTCAATCTCGATCAGGATCCCGGCTAAACGATGGGGTACGAATGGGGTGGCCGAAACTAATTTGCCCTTTGTCGATGCGCAGGCAAAATCCGCACCCTGGACTATTACAGGCCCAGAGCTTGAACGGGATATCGTTCCCTTGCGGTCCATAATCAGACAGCGGGAGGAGCACTCCTTTGTGACACCGTTGGCAGCGTGGCCATTCTTTTGCCGGCATGGGTAATCTCCTTGTGTCCCTGTTAGAGCAAGGGCTCCGCGCGCTTACTCTTCTTTCATCCGTAACGCCGCGGGGATGCCAGGGTCTTTCATCACCGGGGCTCCGCCTTGATTCGGGTCAAGAAACGCGAGGACCCGCTCTCCAGAGGTTTTATTCATCCATCGTCGTAGGCGTTGTTCCAGAAACAGTCGAATGTGATGTTTGCGATGGAAAAGTTCCACCACCTCTTCGGCGCTCCGTCCCGTGAGCGGGGGAGTGTCAGGGAGTTTTTTACGGCGGCGTTTTCTCGCGGCGGAACGCGGCGGTTGTCGCGCGGGAACCGGGTGATACGCATCCCCTTCCTTTTGATAAGCAAGCCAGAGCGAAGACACCCCTTCACGAACAATTCTCAAGGTTTGAGACTCATTTTCCCAGTATTGATGTTGACGGTCGCTGCCGTAGTATAGCGTTTCTGAAGGAGAAGACGCACGTCCCATAGATACTCCGTCGGCCCACTCATCACCTGTCCGACTTCTTTCCCACTATAAAGCGCAAACTTTCGGAAAGGGGAGACAGGAGAACCCTTTAATGGGTTTCGCGCAAAATAGACGAAGAAGCAAGGGCATCCAGCGTCAGCAAAGACTCAAGCCGTCGCGGTACGGAGATGCTGGGCTTGGGAGTGGTAGGGTTCGGGGAGCTGACGGCGTACGGCTTGCATCCATAAGCCCTCAAGATTGTAGAATTCCCGCACACTTTCGTAAAAGACATGGATCACGACGTCGCCGCAATCTATAAGGACCCACTGCCCGTGGGTATAGCCTTCAATGGCGAGCGGGCGAATCTTCGCCTCGGCTAACGCTTCTTCGATCGCGCGACATATCGCTTGGACCTGGATGTCGGACCGACCAGTACATAACACGAAATAGTCGGTGAACGAGGTCAACTCACTCACCTCAAGGATGAGGAGGTCGTAGGCTTTCTTATCGAGCGCCGCTTGGGCGCACAGCAGGGCCTTCTGCCAGCTTTGGTCTGCTTTCACTCTGCGCGTTCCTCCGGTTGATACAAGGCGTTGTTGGCAATGTAAGCTGCCACAGTCGAGGGGACGAGATAACGGATGGATTTGCGTTGACGAAGGAGGGCTCTGACCTGAGAAGCGGAAATCCGCAATCCGTGGATTTCGTGGAAAATGAGGGAATGGCCTGACGTGTGTCGATACATCGTATGCGCGGGATCGTACCAAAGGGCGGATTGAAGAGCAACCGGAAGCAACTGTTCGGGAGATGGCGAGGAAACGCCTGGGCGAGAAGTGACGATCAGATGACACAGCGCGGGAATCGTGGCGTAGTCTTTCCACGTATGGATGTCGCGAAACGCATCGAGCCCCACGACAAAAAAGAGCGAGACCGGATCGAGTTCATAACGGAAGCGTCGAATGGTATCAACCGAATATGATGGCCCCGTGCGCTCAAGTTCGACCGCCGATGCCTGAAAGAAGGGATTGTCCGCCACGGCCAGTTCGACCATTCTGAGCCGGTGTGGGGCTGCGACGAGGGTGTCCCCACTACGATGAGGAGGGCGCGCCGCAGGCACGAAGTAGATGCGATCCAGCCCGAAGGTTTCGCGGATTTCTTCGGCGCTACGCAAGTGTCCCAAGTGGATCGGGTTAAACGTCCCGCCGAATATGCCAATCTTGAGCCCACGATCATCAGACGATGTGTTCACAATGCGAGTGCTCACCCTTTTCCGGCTTCGCCGGTTTCCCGTTATCCGCGAATCTGGCCGTCACCCTGAATGATGTACTTGTAGGTCGTGAGTTCACGCAACCCCATCGGCCCACGCGCGTGCAGTCGATTCGTCGAAATCCCCACTTCCGCACCGAAGCCAAACTCAAAGCCATCGGTAAAGCGGGTGGAGGCATTCGCATAGACCGTCGCGGAATCCACCTCATGAAGAAAGCGGCGCACATGCGAATAATTCTCGCTGACAATCGCATCCGCGAGCCCAGACCCATACGCGTTGATGAAATCCAGCGCCTCATCAAGCGAGTTCACGATCTTGACCGAGAGCACCAAGTCTAAATACTCCGTGCGCCAATCCTCTTCGGTCGCGGCCTTCACGTGTGGCGCGAGCTTGCGGGTCCGCTCGCACCCACGAATTTCGACTCCAGCTTTTGCCAAATCGGTGAAGAGTTCAGGGAGAAAGCGCGCGGCCACCGACTCGTGCACCAGCAAATTCTCCATCGCGTTACAGACCCACGGGCGCTGCACTTTGGCGTTCATGCAAATGCGTAACGCTTTCTTGAGGTCCGCCTCGGCATCCACATACGTCTGGCAAATCCCAGAAAAATGCTGAATCACCGGCACGGAGGAACGTTCGGAGATCGCCCGAATCAGCTCTTCTCCACCACGGGGAATAATTACATCGACAAAGCGATCCTGGCGCAGGAGCGTGGCCACGGCTTGACGATCAGTCGAACGGATCAGTTGAATCGCGGCTTCAGGTAACCCCGCTTCAACCGCGGCGGAGGTCAAGGTATCGGTAATGGCACTATTGGTGCGAAAGGCTTCCGATCCACCTTTGAGAATGACGGCATTGCCGGCTTTCAGCCCCAACCCAGCGGCATCAGCAGTGACATTTGGACGTGACTCGTAGATCACACCTACGACACCCAGCGGAATACGGACTTGGCCGATTTCGAGCCCATTAGGACGCCGCCACTGAGTCAGCGTTTCGCCAATCGGGTCGGGCAGTTCCGCGATAATCTCCAGCCCTTTCGCCATCGCGTCAATCCGGGTTTCGGTTAAGGTCAGTCGATCAAGCATCGCGGACGACAATCCTTTGTCACGACCCGCTTCAACATCCTGGAGATTCGCGGCCAGCAACGTGCCACTGTCCTGCCGCAACCGGGTCGCCGCGTTGAGTAGTGTTTGATTTTTGACCGACGTGGAAGCCGTGGCTAGAGTGCGCGCGGCTTTTTTCGCCGCTTGGCACATGGAGACAACCATTTGTTCAACGTCCATGACTCGTTCCTCTGGTGAACTGGGGAAATGAAAGAGTATCCGCTTTCTTGTCCTGCCTCGCCGCTCCCGACTTTAGATGGAGCATGATGCAAGACAAAGCGGGCTTCAGCAAGGACAGTCACGGGCAACCACACTCTCCAGTTTCTTACGCTAGCGCCGAGGTGTCCCCCGCGTGTTCGAACTGGAAGATTTATAGGAGAGGTCTACTTTTAGATATTTACTCACCTTACGCAGGTCGCGTAAAATTTGGAGTTTTTGACCACCATAATGTAGACGTGATGCTGGCTAGTGCCGTTCTTGCAGCATATTTGGGTCATCATCTGCGTAAGGTGAGATATTTAGACCTTGGGGGAAGTGGCGGAAAAGGTCGGGGGTGGATTGTCCCTTACTCCAGCACGACAAGGCGAAAATGCCGGAAACGTCGGATCAGCTCGAAGTCTTCCCGATTTCTCGTGTAAGACCGTGGCACCGATGTCACGAGCACTCATGGCGATCAGACAATCAGCGACGACTTGAGGAATCTTCGAGCGAGAGGCAGGTTGCTCACGAAAGATCCGAGCAAGCACATCACCAGTTGTCCTCCAGTGCGCATGCGAGGGGGTCAGGATTCTTCCTGCCTGTTCGAACGGTAGATACAACAACTCGACGCTTTTGCGCTCGGTGAGCGATCTGGTTCCAGCTAAAAGCTCCTCAATGACAACCGAAGAAAAATAAAGGTTCGGGGTGTACTCCGCGTAGAGCCCGGTGATTGCCGCATGAAACTTTCCGCTCCGAAGAAAATCGATGTAGACATTCGAGTCAATCAGATGTTTTGCCATGCTGGGCTTTTTTTCCTCCCCAACCTTTGCCTACCGTCTGCTCTAATGACTGTAATATCTTTTTCCGAAACACGACGAGATCAAGAGCGCGGTCGATGGTGTCAGTGTCGGTCTGCGTCCCCAAGATACGCTGAGCCCGGCGAATTTTCGTTTCGTCCAGATATACATGCTTGCGCTTGATCGCACTTTTCATAAGTTCCTCTTGTCTCTCGCGTGGAAGGAACGGGAAGTGTACTCTTGGCCAATGCCCCCCTCAATCCACCAGCGCCTCCAGAACGCGGGTGAGGCGCGCCAAGTCTTCATCCTTGGCTGCGACGACCAAACTCTCCAGTTTCTTGCGTAACCGCCGAGGGGTGTCGCCTTCGTGCTCGAACTGAAAGATTTCGTAGAGGTCTACTTTTAGGTACCCGTTCACGGGTTAGGGACGAAGGAGACTTGGAGCGGGGCGATTGTCGGCTTTGGCCTTGAGCGCCTCGGACAGGAAGGAGAAGAAGTGGCGCTGCTGCTTTTTGCAGGTCGCGATCGCCGTCCACATCCGCTCGTGGTAGCGTTGGCCCGCCACGCCGCGCGTGCCCTGGGTGATGCGGCGGTCGATGACGCAGTGGCGAATTTGTTGTTCGCTGTGATTGTTGGTGGGCGCCACCCCCGCCGTGAACATGAAGCGAAAGTAGTCCTGCGACCGGTCGTAGGTCTCCGGGACGGCGGACTCGGCCGTGGTGTAGGAAACCACGGCGAACCGCGCCGCCAGCGTCTGGGCCTCCTTGGTCGGCGGGGGCTGGCGCATTACCTCCAGAAACCGGTCCCGCTGGCAGCGCATGGAGTGCGCAAAGCCGGCAGCCGACCGCTCGTCGCGCCGGGGCCAGGCCGCGAACAGTCGCCGCGCGCGCTCCAGCAACCGCTCCGCCCACCGCGTGGTGAGCGGGTCGGGGTGGGTGCCCAAGAACCGGATGTCGCGGATCAAGTGCGCCCAGCAGTATTGCGCCTTGATCCAGAAGTTCCACGCGAACGAGCAATTAGCCGAGAAATAATCAAAGTTCAGAAAGCCCGCGAACTCTGGGCCGATCAGCTTCTCTAACACGTCCCGCGAGCGCGTCGCGGCAATGTGGAAGACGCTGAAGGTCGCCGCCGTGATGCACCAAATCCAGTGCTTCTTGCCCTTGTCTTTGAGGCTCGTCTCCTCGCTGCCGAGCTGGGCCTGGTGGGGGATCGCGGCGGTCAGTTCCTCATACGGGGCCGCCAGCGCCGCCGCAATCGGTCCCGTGCACAACTTGGCCAAGTAGCCCCGCGACACCGGCACCTGCAACACGTCTTCCCTCCACACTTCAATAGCCGAGTAGCTCCAGTGGCCGACGGACTTCAGCCAGCCGATCATGCTCAATAAGCGGGGGCCAAAGAGGGGCCCTTTCAGCTCGGGCACGTCGGGCACGTAGCGCTCGCCCGTCGGGGAGCGGTAGACCGCAAGCCGGTGTTCCGTCACCCACACCGGCGTCGCCGGTCACTCAATATGTTGGACGCTCTCGTAGGCGCCGGTCGGGGTCAAGTGCAGCCGCCGGATGTCGGTCTCCTGAATTTCGTAGTCCTGCGTGTCGTCCACGCGCGCTCCGGCGGCAGCGGGACGCGCAGATGGCGCGCGTGTCCCGGCTGGGCACCGTGGTGCGGTTTGGCGCGCCGTCCGGGCCGGGGGTGTTTGGGCGGGGGATTCGTGAGGTCACTTGAGGGCGGCTTGGACGAGGTGGCCGAATTCTTGTTCGCTTTGGCCAGCGCCACTTCCAGCTCCGCAATGCGTGCCGCCTGCGTCGCCAATTGCGCCGCTTGCACGGTCAATTGCGTCGTCTGCGCGGTCAATTGCGCCGCTTGCTGAGCAATCAGCGCGCGCAGTTCGACAATAACTTCCGCTTTTCTGTCCACTGGGCGACTCTAGCAAAATTGCCGGGCAAGCTCTACCCGCCCCAAACCCGTGAACGGGTACGCTGGCATTAACACACTGTGTATGAGTGCAAGACCTGACCCCTTGCCTTGCGACCCCTCATGGGATTGCAAGACCTGACCCCTTGCCTCGTTAGACCCCTTGCCTCGTTACCTCAACAGTCCTTCTTCCTTACACAATCGTATGCTCCTTGGTAATGATGACCGGTAAGCGACCAAGCTCGATAAAATTGGGCTCGTCAGCGCGCGTGCGCGCGTATTCTGGCGTGGTCGCTGATGTGCGCATCGACTGTGTACTCTCGAACCAGGTGATCGCGATGCCATCGTAGACCGGAGTTTTTCCGCTGGCGTACACTGAACGCCGCGTGTGACTTTGGACGTAGCGTCGGACCACGGGAATCGATGCCCCAAGCGGGCCGTGAATCTCGCGCCAATGTTTCTGAAAAGCGTCTATCGACATGCCTGGTTTGTGGGTCACGAATTCCAGGTTTTTGACCGCATCCGGCGGAATCGCCCCCGGCTTAATCACATGCTCGTCGGTGATGATTGAGCCCACCGTGGAAGGATCGAGGAAATTCTTCTCATCCGCCAGCACCGCGGCCGCTTCCTTCGTGCCCGCTAACGCGCGCATCGCATCGGTATCGTCAAACCATAATTCAGCGGCACCATCGTACACCGGCTCCCCTTTGCGATAGCCGGATAGCAACGTATGGGATTGCACGTATTTCCGAATACCAGGCAACTGGCACACGATATCAGCGTGCGTTGTCCGCCAGTAGTGCTGGAACGCCTCCACGGAGAGACCAGGCTTCCGCTTGAAGAACACGATATTCTTGACCATGATAGGAACTCCTTTGCTCAGAGGGATGCTTGTCTCTACTCTGGATCAGCGCCTGTGGTCAAGAGAATTGAGAGTTTTTGAGCAAAGGCGTATAAGGCGGAGGACGTGAAGAGTGCAGAGTGAACATTTCGAGGAATCCAAAACTCGAAACCTGAAACCCGAAACTGACTTGGAGGAAGTATGCTTTCCATCGGCTACATGCCTGACACACACGGCGGCCCCTACGAACAACCAGAACCGGACGCGGAACGCTCGGCTCAGTTCGCCGAACAGTTGTTGCAGGAAGCGGAACAGGCCGAACGGTCGGGCTTCGATGGCGTCTTCGTGCCAGAACGACACGCGCGTCCTGAGTGTATGTTTCCAGCTCCCCTCACGCTCATGGCGGCGATCGCGGCACGGACACACCGAGTGAAGATCGGCTCGTATGTGATGATGCCCCCACTCTACAATCCCGTGCATCTCGCCGAAGAAGCCGCCATGATCGACCTCCTCTCACGCGGACGACTCGTGCTCGGAGTCGGAGTGGGGTACCACCCTCGCTACTTCGAGCATTTCGGGGTGCCCATTACACAACGTGAGGGTCGCTTCGAGGAATGCCTGGACATCATGCGCACCGCCTGGAGAACTCCCGGTCCGACCACGTATCATGGGAAGTATTACAACTACGAGGCGATTCATCTCACGCCAAAGCCTTATCAGAAACCCCATCCTCCCCTCTGGATCGGGGCTTTTGGCCCTAAGTCAATCGCACGTGCGGGTCGGCTTGGTGACGTGTGGGCCATGGCGCCCTTTCTGGACCGACCCGACGCGCTGAAAGCCCAACTCGATATCTACCGTGAGGCTGCCATCAAGGCTGGTAAGACGCCTCGCATTGCCCTCCTCCGCGACGGCTGGTTAGCCCCAAGCATGGAAGAAGCGGAACAGACGTTTGGTCGCCTCTGGGTGGAAGAGTGCAAGTTCTATTTTCGCTGGGGCATGCTCGCTCCGACCGCGGACTTTCGCGCGGAATCAGATTTCACGGTTGCAAAAGTCCGACGACACATGGTATTGGGCACCGCTGACGATTGGCTCGAACAACTGGACTATTGGCAACGAGAGTTTGGGGTGGAGTGGTTCATCTTCCGCTGCCGCCTCCCACTTGGCCCCGGCCCTGAACAAACACGGGACTGTATCCAACGGTTAGGCGAGGAAGTGTTACCGAGATTAAGACGGAAAGCGTGAACCTTACAAACAAAACCTCCGAAGTTTCCCTTACGTTTTACGCTGTACGTTTTACATCTTTCTGAGAAGGAGTGCGGTTCGATGGATTTCCAATATACCCCCCAACAAGAAGCGTTTCGGGTGGAAGTGCGCGGTTGGCTAGAGAAGAATTTGTCGCCGGATTTATGTGTCGAAGACCCACGCGATGAACGAATCGCGCCAGACCGTGCAACGTTTGAACGCCGCCGGGAATGGCAACGCACGATGTACAAGGCGGGGTGGGTCGGACTCGCCTGGCCCAAACAGCTTGGGGGTCAGGGCGCGGGCCTCATTGAGCAAGTCATTTTCGATGACGAATACACCCAAGCAAAGGCTCCCGTGCTTCCCGGCACCTCCGGCCTCGCGCTCTGCGGTCCAACCTTGGCGCAATGGGGGACGGAAGAACAGAAGACACGGTTCCTGCCGCGCATCCTGAATGGGGATGACATTTGGTGCCAAGGCTATTCCGAGCCTGGCGCGGGGTCCGACCTCGCGGGCCTGCAAACCCGCGCGGTCGAGGATGGCGATGTCTTCGTCGTCAACGGACAGAAGGTGTGGACCTCAGGCGCGCAGTATGCCGATTGGATCTTCATGCTCGTGCGCACCGATCCCAACGCGCCGAAGCATAACGGCATTAGCTACTTGTTAGTGGACATGAAAACCCCTGGCGTGACCGTCCGTCCACTCGTGCTCGCCAATGGCCATGCGCATTTCAATGAAGTGTTCTTCGAAGATGTCCGAGTCCCAAAAGCCAATCTCGTCGGACCCAAGAACGAAGGCTGGAAGGTCACGATTACGACCCTGATGTTCGAGCGCACATTCGCCGGTGGTGGGAATTATGCCGATCAAATCCTGCGCCTGGCCGCGCTGGCGCAGCAGTTTCACATCGACGGGCAACCCGCCTGGGACCAGGGTTGGGTGCGGCAGAAGCTCTCGCAATTGTGGATCGAAAGCGAAAGTCTGAAATACACCCGGCTCCGTGGCCTCACCAAACAACTGAAGGGTCTGCCCCCAGGACCAGAGGGGTCGATGCTCAAGTTGTGCGGCTCCGAACTCGGTGTGCGGATCGCGCAATTCGCCAGTGAGCTGCTGGGGTCACATGCGGTCGTGAACTTAGCGACGGAGACAGTGCCGGACGCGCCCCGTTGGTTCAACCGTCTGCTCAGTGCGCGGCAATACACCATCGCTGGCGGGACCAGTGAGATTCAGCGCAACATCATGGGCGAGCGGGTGCTGGGATTACCGAAGGGATAACAGCTCTTAGCTGTTAGCTCTTAGCTTTTAGCCAGAAGGGAAATGTGCTTTCGCCGTGGCCTCGGAGGTCGAATACTTTTTCAGAAGCTTACAGCTAACACTCACACTTCGCTCATTTTAGAGCGCACTTTTCGGAATTGCCGTAAGCTTGCGGCATGACTGAAGAGATCACAATCAACACCGCACGCATGGATGACATTCCGCTATTGTTGGCGCAACTAGAC
>CAMBFS010000043.1 GCA_945865755.1 Klebsiella pneumoniae | reverse complement strand
CCAGTTGGGCGATTTCTTGGTCGATGGCGTTGATTTCAGCCTGTAAGTCTTCTCTGTTCAAAGTCCATAAAGTGTGTGTGTTTAGCGGCTATTTGTCAAGATATTTTGGCGATTTTTCGGGTTGCCTTGGAATTTAAAGTAGATACGTACTTACGCTTGGGGTGAATCTGACGAGCCGGCAAAAACTGCGGGGATACGATGCCGTGCAGCTTGCGGTGGCCCTGACGATGCACGGCACTTTTGTCAGTCGGCAACTTCCTCCGCTGACGTTGATCTCCGCTGATCGTGACCTGCTTACCGCGGCCAAGAACGAGGGCCTCTCAACCGATGATCCGAACCAGTATCCCTGAGCTACGTATGGCTATTCGGTTTCGTCCTATCGTAGCGGGTGATGAACCCTTTCTTGCTCTCGTCTACGCCAGCACGCGCGTGGACGAGCTGGCGGTGACCGACTGGACGGATGAGCAGAAGGCCGCGTTCCTCCAGATGCAGTTTGTCGCCCAACACAAGTTCTACCAAGACAATTACACGAATACGGACTTCCTGCTCATTCTTCAGGATGACACGCCGGTGGGACGGTTGTATGTCGCGCGATGGACGGACGAGATTCGTATCGTCGATATCGCGCTGCTCCCAGCCTATCGCGGGACTGGAATCGGCACGGCGATTCTGCGGGACCTGCTCGCGGAGGCGGAGGCGGTGGGAAAGCCGGTGCGCATTCATGTCGAGCGCGAAAATCCCGCCCTGCGGCTCTATCAGCGGCTGGGGTTCGTGATGATTGAGGACAAAGGGGTGTATTTGTTTATGGAGCGGAAGAATAAGACGTAAAACGTAAGGCGTAAAAAAAGGGGGCGGGGGTGGTTACGGTTTACGTTTTACATATTTACGTTTTACGTCTTACGTAAAGATCGCTTCACAACGGTATCCATCCGCCTCGCGCCCAATCGGGACGAGGAATAGCTCGAATGTGCCAATCACTGGATGTTCGAGCGTGTAGGTGCTTTGCGCGAACTGGGTCGGTGACGGGACTCGGAACAGCAGTGAGAAGGGGACCCGGTTGCGTGGTAGCTCTTCGCCACTTGGGCCTTTTGCCTTGAGTGACGCGACCTGGAGCAATGTGGCTTCAAGCGCCACGCCTGAGGCGAGCGCGAGTTGAAAGGTCGTTCCTTCCTGTCCGGTAAATGTCGCGATGGTGAAGGTGTCGAGCATACGTCAATCCTGCCTAAAGGTCCGCTTTTCTCAGTAATTCGTACCAATAGAAGGCCGTGACCACCAACGCATGGGTGATGCGGCCTTGGCGCACGAGGTCGGGAATCTGTCGATACGGGATCAGCACGACTTCCGTCTCTTCGGTGGTGTCGAAATTGGTTTCCAATTGTTTGCTGACGTTCCGCGCTAAAAATGTGTGGCAACGATTCCCCTGAATGGCCGGATTGGGATGAATCGCGCCCAGCGGAATCACGTCTTCGGTGTCGTAGCCGGTCTCTTCCTGCATCTCGCGGCGCGCGGCATGGAGCGGGGAGGGGTCTTCCGCGTCTACCATCCCACCGGGAATTTCGAGGGTGATGTCGTCAATGCCGTGGCGGTACTGATGAATCAAGACGATTTCATCATTGGCGGTGACGGGAATGATGTTGACCCACTCGCCGCTGTCGAGCACGAAGAAGTCATGCTCGCGTCCGTCGCGCGGAGAGCGGTTGCGGTCCTTGCGCAGTGAGAAGATGCGGCAGGTGTAGACGGTCTCGGAACCGAGACGAGTCCAGTGTTTGATATCTTTTGGATGGTAAGCCATTTTTTTAGGAGAAGGCAAAAGGTAAAAAGATGAGGACCGGAGACCGAGGACCGAAGACGGAAGCCTGCCGACTGCCTTAGAACAGCCTGCGATACTCAATCGCCGGACAGCGGTCCATGACCACGGTCAGGCCCGCGGCTTGGGCTTTTTGCGCGGCGGGTTCGTTGATGACCTCAAGTTGCAGCCACAGAATCTTGGCGCCAATGGCGATGGAGTCGGCGGCGATCTGATCGACATGTTCCGGGCGTCGGAATACGTCCACCATATCCACCGGCTCTGGGATGTCCTTGAGACTGGCGAAACAGCGCTCGCCGAGAATTTCCTTGCTGGTCGGGTTGACCGGGATCACTTTGTG
The DNA here is from genome assembly GCA_945865755.1 of Klebsiella pneumoniae. GTDB lineage: Bacteria > Desulfobacterota > Binatia > Bin18 > Bin18 > JABFSC01. Next base: position 22,629 of record CAMBFS010000043.1, on the reverse strand, counting down.
GCCTTTGGCTTTGAGGAGCGCGGCGATCTCGTGACTGTCGCGGTCGGGGTCAGGTGAGCAGCCCACCACGGCAATGGTCCGAGGCGTGGCCAAAATAACGCGAATGCGGGCATCCGGTGGATTCTCAAATGTGTTCATGTGACATCCTTATAAGATCGTCGAAGGATTTTTCGAGACACCGCTTGATTTCATCGAGCCGGGCGCGGAACGCTTCCTCGCCTTGCATGGCGGGATCGTCGATGTCTCCCATTTCACCAGCGAATTCGCGCAGGGTAAAGGCTGGCTTTCCGGTCGCTTCGGGGTAGGCGTCCAACATCTCTTTTTGTTCGGTGGTCATCGTCAGGATGAGATGCGCTTGTTCGATCAAGTAGCGATGGCGTTTGAGATCGGTGGAGACGAATTCCTCGCTTTGCAGATGAATGCCTACGTCACGCAGGACAATCCGGGCATCAAGTGACGCGAGCATGCGGTCGCGGGCGTAAATGGCGATGCCACCAGAGCGGACATTGAAATGGTTGATCCCACGCTCGGCGAGCATCTTTTCTAGAAGCGTGTGGGCCATCACACTGCGGCTGGTGTTGGCGTGACAGACAATCAGGATGTTGTAAGCGGGGGAGTTGTTCACTGTGTGGGTGGCTTTATGGGTGCGAGATTCACAGCCGGGCAATGGCATTCAGTTCGCAAGTTTCGAGTTCCCTCTCCCGGATGGGCAATGGCATTAAGTTAAGGGCCGCCTTGTCGTGGTCGAAACCGCCCCCGCGCCCCCGCGCGCCAGGGGTCTTACCCCTGGCTACCATCCACAGCCCCTCCGGGGCTGATTGACACACCCCGGAGGGGTGTGTGGAAGGTAGCCGGGGGTAAGACCCCCGGTCCACCGAACGTGCGATAACCCTACGGCTTAACTTCATGCCATTGCCCGGATGGGAGAGGGTTAGGGTGAGGGAGATCAAGTGACCTTTCCTTACGACAGGCCCTAGCTCTTCAGACTCCGAAACACTTCGCCGAGGTTTTCTTTCTTGGTCGCGCCTTTGGCGAGTTCGACTTTGAGTTTGTCTCCAAGGTCCGCCGCATCCCAGGTGCCGCGTTTCTTGACCGTGCCAACCGTATGCCAGCCTTGCATGAGCCATACGCACCCGCCACCCACACGGAACACTTCCCCGTGGACATTGGCCGCGTCGTCGCTGGCGAGCCAAACGACGAGGGGCGCGATGTGGTGTGGGCTAAAGAAGTCATGTTCGCCTTCCGCCGGTTTGCCCATTAAGCCCGCCGTTTGCGGTGTGGCATCGACAGTCATGCGGGTCCGCGCGAGCGGGGCGATGGCATTGGCGGTGACGCCATATTTGCTTAGCTCGCCGTCGACAATGATAGCCAACGTCGCCAGCGCGGCCTTTGCTGGACCGTAGTTGGGCTGCCCAGGACTACCGATTAAGCCGGCATCCGAAGACGTATTGATCACGCGCCCATTCAGCACGGTGCCGAGCTTATGCTGCTCACGCCAGTATTCCGCCGCATGACGGGTGCAATTGAATGAGCCTTTGAGGTGCACGCCGACGACCGAATCGAACTCTTCTTCGCTCATGTTGAAGATCATGCGGTCGCGCAGAATCCCGGCATTGTTGACCAGGATGTTGAGCTTGCCATAAGTGTCGATGGCGCACTGGATGATGCGTTTGGCCCCTTTGAAGTCGGTGACGCTTTCGTAATTGGCGACGGCTTGTCCGCCAGCTTGCTTGATTTCATCGACCACCTGCTGTGCTGGGCGATTATCAGTGCCAGAGCCATCAAAACTGCCACCTGGATCATTGACGACGACTTTCGCGCCATTTTTGGCGAGGAGCAATGCTTCTTCGCGCCCGATGCCACGTCCGGCTCCGGTGACGATTGCGACTTTGCCTTCAAGTAATGCTGCCATGACTATCTCCTTTTTGGGGTGAGAACGCTTACGCTGGGGGGATATAAGAGCCCCTCTCATCTGCCTGACAGGTCCATTTTTGTCAAGGCGCGCGCGGCTCGCGGAGGGGGCCAATAAAAAGAGGGAAGGACGTACATCCTTCCCTCTTTCATCAGCCGGTTGTCGCGTGTTTACGATTTAGACATCGTAGTAGAGCGAGAATTCGTGTGGATGGGGCCGGAGGCGCAGGGGATCAAGTTCCTTGGTGCGCTTCCATTCAACCCACGTTTCGATGACATCATCGGTGAAGACATCACCTTTGAGTAAGAAGGCATGATCTTTTTCCAACGCCTGGAGCGCCCCTTCGAGCGTCCCTGGTACCGAAGGAACGCCTTTCAGCTCTTCCGGCGTCAGCGCGTAGATGTCTTTGTCGAGCGGATTGCCGGGATTGAGTTTGCGTTCGATGCCATCAAGTCCGGCCATGAGCATGGCTGAGAAGCCCAGGTAGCCGTTGCACGCGGGATCAGGGAAGCGCACTTCGATCCGTTTGGCTTTCGGGCTAGGCGAGTACATGGGGATACGCACCGCGGCGGAACGGTTCCGTGAGGAATAGGCCAAGTTCACCGGGGCCTCGAAGCCTGGAACGAGGCGGCGGTAGGAATTGCCTGTCGGAGCCACGAAGGCACACAAGGCTGGGGCGTGGGTCAAAATGCCAGCGATGTAGTGCATGGCCATTTCGCTCATGCCGCCGTAGCCGTCACCCGCGAAAAGCGGCTTGTCCCCTTTCCAGATTGATTGGTGGCAGTGCATGCCGGAGCCGTTGTCACCGAAAATCGGTTTCGGCATGAAAGTCGCGGTTTTGCCATGCTTGCGCGCGACATTTTTTACGACATATTTAAACCATTGTAGGGCATCGGCCATTTTCAGCAGCGACATGAAACGCATGTCGATTTCCGCTTGGCCGGCGGTCGCGACTTCATGGTGTTGGCGCTCGACGCGAATGCCGACCCGTTCCATGTACTGCATCATTTCGGTGCGCAGGTCTTGCTGCGTATCCAGCGGAGCGACGGGGAAGTACCCTTCTTTGTTGCGAATCTTCGAGCCTAAATTGGGACTTTCCTTGCGACCCGAGTTCCACACCCCTTCAATGGAATCAATGTGATAGTAGCCTTCGTGCTGGTTCTGGTCGTAGCGGATGTCGTCGAAAACGAAAAATTCCGGCTCCGGGCCAAAGTAGGCGGTGTCACCGATGCCGGTAGATTTGAGATAGGCTTCGGCCTTGCGTGCGATGTTGCGGGGGTCGCGCGAATACTCTTCCTTGGTGATGGGATCGACGATGTTACAGATCAGGCTCAAGGTGGGGCGTTCGCAGAACGGGTCGATCACCGCGGTGGTGGGATCGGGGATCACCAACATGTCCGAGGCGTTGATCGGTTGCCAGCCGCGGATTGACGAGCCATCAAACCCCAGTCCTTCCTCGAAAATCGCTTCTTCGTATTCGCTCATCGGAATCGTGAAATGTTGCCAGGTGCCAAGCAGATCCATGAACTTGAAATCGACCGCCTCGGCTTGATGGTCGCGTGCGAATCGCACTGCCTCTTTCGGTGTCATTGCCTACACTCCTCCCTACGCTAAAAAAATGTGGATGTTAGATGGCGTCTTCGCCACGTTCGCCCGTGCGGATACGGACGACTTCTTCTACGGGAGTCACGAAGATTTTTCCATCCCCGATGCGTCCCGTGCGCGCGGCCTTTTCGATGGTCTCCACCACTTTGGCCACTAGGTCTTCGTTGACGATAATCTCAAGCTTGACCTTCGGTAGAAAATCGACCACGTATTCGGCCCCACGGTACAACTCGGTGTGACCTTTTTGCCGGCCGAAGCCTTTGACTTCACTGACGGTTAAGCCGCGGACACCGATCGCGTTCAGGTTTTCCTTGACCTCGTCGAGCTTGAAGGGCTTGATAATAGCCTCAACTTTTTTCATAGCGCCTTTCATGATGGACCTCCCTTGCGCCTCTCTAGAGGAAAACCGCCATATTGTAAAGCCGAGCTTCGCGCGCGGCGTCATGGCTGGCGTGACTCTAGAGGCTCAAGCAGGTCACGGTATCGGAGTTGTGAACGAACAAACGTCTTTGACCGGAAAACAGCAAAACCAGTGCCGCCTGAATGGGACATCGTCGGTGGAAATTGTCTGGAAAAGTGGAGACCCGCGCGGTTCTTTCCTCGTGCTAAAGCTGGGGTACTGCCCAGTAGATAGGCAGCGCTGTTTTTTTAGGCAGCAGGGGGTGGGGTTTTGGCGAAACTGAATTGCTCTTCTTGGCCATTGCACAGTCGCACGATGTTCTCATGGTGGCGAACAATGATGAGCAGCGCGATGAGCGCGCCGGCGTAGAGGCGAGCAGATGGATAGGCGAACCACCAGAGCAAGAATGGCGTGACCGCCGTGGCGACCAATGAAGCGAGGGAGACGATCCGGCTAGCGGCGAAGGTAACAATGAAGAACACGAGGGCGACGAGAATGACCAGCGGTGCGATGCCGAGCAAGACGCCGAGCCCAGTGGCGACCCCTTTGCCGCCAGAGAATCCCAGGAACGGAGAGAAGACATGGCCGACCAGCGCGGCGACCGCGGCACAAGCCAATGCCGCGTCCCCAAGGCCCAGAAAGCGGACCACCAAAACTGGGATTAGCCCTTTGATGATGTCCCCTAGCAGCGTGAGCAGGCCGACTTTCTTGCCCGCGCTCCGGGCGACGTTGGTGGCGCCAACATTGCCACTGCCCATCGTGCGGATGTCGAGTCCTAAACGTTTGGTAAGGATCACACCGGTTGGAATCGCGCCACACAGGTAAGCGAGCACGGCAACAAGAATCAGCAGCAGCATAGCGGGGTCCCACGAATCAGAGGGTGATGGAGGCAGCGTGAGGGCCAGTGATGAACGGAAGAGAGTTGAAAGTCGGGGTGACTGGATTCGAACCAGCGACCCCACGGTCCCGAACCGTGTGCTCTACCAGGCTGAGCCACACCCCGACGATGTTCATCATAAAAGATGTGAATGGATGACTGGGGACTATAATAGCGTTCTCTTGGTCGCAGGGTCAAGCCCATAGGGCCAGGGGCGTGGGCGAAACCCATGTCGGATGCTACTGGGGCGCGAGCGGATCGCTTGGGTTATTGGCCCCGGATTCTTCTGGTGTGGGAGGTGCCGCGGGTGGTTCCAGTATGGTGCCGGAGTCGGGGACGGAAGCCCCTGGTTCCAGAGCTGGAGGCGTTGGGGCTTCCACGACTGGCGGTGTGTTGGTCTTCGGGCCTTCTGCTGGTGGAGTCAGCGCCTGAAAGCGTTGTTCGAGTGCCGTGAACTGCGTGGCCATCTTTTCAATGACGACGGTCGCCTCTTCGAGTTTTTTCGCGAGGTTATTCTGTTGTTCGTCGGCATGTTGGAGTTTTTCCTCCAAATGGCGAACCTTGGTGCTCGAAGAGAGCAGATTATCGCCACTCTCAGTGTGGAGAAAGTACACAGTGGCGATAATGCCAACGACGATACCAAGAAGAAATCGAATCACAGGCCCCTCACATCTGGTCAAATTATTGCACCGCGCAAGATAGCACTTCTCCAGAGTGGAGAAAGCCCGCTTGGAAGAACAGCGTTCGCAGTTCTTCCGATTGAGGTGCGGATGGATCGTGGGTCGTGGTCCACACCATGAGGTGTTGGCAGCCACGCTGACGCGCGCGGGCTTTGGCGAAATCGAGCAACAGCGGGCCAACAGCGGAAAGCGCGGACGTGGGTGCGACGAGGTCGAGAATCGCCCGCCAGCCAGGCGTCGTCAGGGCACGAATGTAGGAGACGAGGATCATGCCGCGGACGCTGCCTTCTCGCGCGGCAACGTAGAAATCATGGGTCGGATTACTGGCCACGCGTCGCCAGTGGCGGACCTGGGCTTTCTCGCTCTTTGGCGATACCGTTGGCTCCAGCAGTTGCGGGAGGAGTGGGAAGTCGGTACGCTGCCCGCGACGAATGGTGATGGGACCCTGCGACATAGTGCGCGGTTCTAGCACACCCACCAGCGGGAACCATTCCCCCCTCTCATCAAGGTTAAGAAGTTCCGAGTTTCGAGTTCTCGGAAGGTTATGAAGTTGCAGGTTAAGCGTCCAAGGTCCAAAGTCTACAGTCCAAGAGATTCCAAGTCGCAAATCCCTTTTTTTCATTTTTGCCTTTTGCCTTTTGATTTTTGCCTTTTCTCCATCATGCCTACCCGCACAACCACGCTGACAATAGACGCCCTCTCCCACGGCCCGGCTGGTATCGGCCGCGCGGATGGGAAAGTAATTTTTGTCCCAGGTACGGTGCCGGGCGACGAGGTTGAAGTCGCGCTTGGTGAAGAGAAGAAACGCTACGCGACGGGCCATGTCGTTCAGATACGGCAACCCTCGGCGCGGCGACGGACTCCGCCGTGTCCATACATTTCGCGCTGTGGCGGCTGCCCGTGGCAACAGGTGGACTATGCCGAACAATTGCGCGCGAAGGAACTGAATGTGCGCGAGCAGTTGCGACGCATTGGTGGAATGGCTGAGCCTCCGATGTTGCCCATCATTCCCGCGCCTCAAGAATGGCACTATCGCCACCGCATTCGGCTGCGTGGACAAGATGGACACTTTGGATTTTCTCCACCACAGTCGCATGAGGTGGTGGAGATCGAGTCCTGCCATATCGCCAGAGAAGATGTCGCGGCGCAGTTGCCGACCGTGCGAGAGTGGAGTGTCGCGCTCCGCACCGCCGTGCGACAGATTGAGATCATTGGTGGCGAGTTGGCGGACACGAGCGGGCCTTCCATCGTGCTGGTGGGAGAAGCCGAAGGCCCCTGGCGCTCCTCCGATGACGAGGTCTGCACCAATTTTCTCACGACCCATCCACACATCGCCGGGCTCGTGCTCTTGGGCGCGGGGTGGCGACGGCGATGGGGCAATACCGATGTGTCGTTCAAGCCGGAAGCGGAGGGGCCGGTCCTGTCCATGCGCCACGGGACCTTCACGCAGGTGAACCCCACCGGCAATCGCGCGTTGGTGGAAGCCGTGCTCAGCCTGGGCGCGTTCAATGACCAACAAAAAGTGATAGAGCTATACTGCGGCGCGGGCAATCTCAGCTTGCCGATCGCGCGGCGCGTGCATTCGTTGGTCGGGATCGAGCACGAACGCGCGGCGGTGCTTGATGCCGAAGCCAACGCCGCGCGCCTGGGGCTGACCAATGTCCAGTTTATTCCCGCGAGCGTGGAGGCGGGGATTCACCAACTGCTCCAAGCCGACGAGCGTGGCGATGTCGTGCTGCTCAATCCGCCCCGTATCGGCGCCGCCGCCGCGATTGAGCTACTGCCGCGCTTCGGCGCGCGGGCCGTGCTCTATGTGTCGTGTGATCCGGCCACGCTCGCGCGTGATTTGCGGCAACTCCACATCCATGGGTATCATCTGCATGCCGTCCAACCTGTCGATTTGTTTCCGCAGACCTACCACGTGGAGACCATCACGCTTTCACTCTTGACTTGATGAATTCCCACTCCTATCCTGCCCGCAGCATTTGACAGCAGCGAGAAGAACGTTGTCCTCTGCTGGAGACGTACCATGTCGACGACACCACAAGAGAAACCGAAACGACCAAAAGTGACACTCATCCCGGCGAAAGGTGTCTCACAAACGATTAACTATCTGCTGGAAGATCGCACCGAACTCGAATGGCTCGTGGCCATCGGGCGCAACAAGAAGGGCGAGATTTTTTTCTACGATACGGGCGGTGACATCATTGAGGACATCGGCACCCTCGACTATCTCAAACAGCGACTGCTACGGGCGCATTTCGGAGACGAATGGGAATAGTCGTTGCGAAGGGAGGGGACAGACGCCTCTCTTCAGTCATCGGCTTCAAGAGGGCGATGGGCGAGGACCTGCTCGTTGTCGATGGTGAGTGGGACGCGCTCCAAAAACTTGCCGCACGGCGGCCCAAAGATACATTCGCCACTCTCCGGTTCAAACGCGGCGCCATGCGTCGCGCACAAAATATAGCGACCGTCTTCCGTCAGGAATTGATTATCGATCCAGTCCATCGTCATCGGCACGTGGCGGCAGCGATTGACATACGCGAACAACTGCCCGCTGTAATTCACCAGGAAACATTCCGTTTCCCGACCATCCACCGTGAGCATGAATTTTTTCGTCGTGCCGGGGTCCACTTCGCCAACCCGCGCGACGATAATTGGGGTGTCTTCTTGTGCCACGTATTCCTCCATGTGACTGCTGTTCGACCTTGTAGCATGAAAATCAAAAGCGAGGAAAAGGACTGTGGACTGAGTTCGGAACCCGAAACCTGAAACCCGAAACCTGGAACCTTGTCTTGGACCTCGAATCCGATCTCATCCTGGTGTTTCATCCCATCGCCGTGCATTTCGCGGTGGCGCTCACCTGTGTCGCGCTTGTTCTTGATTGGATCGCGCATTGGCGACAGCAGGCGGAATGGCAATTCGCTGGGCGATTCTGTTTCTTCGTCGGTGTGCTCGCATTGGGAGCCACGGTCGCGAGTGGTTGGATTGAACACTTATTTCCACGACCCGCCAGCGCCTTCGACGCGCAGGTTGAAGGGCTGCTGTTGTATCACGAGTATGGCGGGTATGCCGTGCTCGGATTCTTTGTCATCCTCGCCGTGATCCGTTTGCGCCTGACAGAGCCGCTTCCGGTGTCGTGGTTGGTCTGCGCGACGATGGGCGTGCTTGGCGTGCTGGTGCAGGGGTATATCGGCGGTGAAATGGTCTATCGGTATGGGGCTGGCGTTCGCGCCGTGCAGGTGTTGAGCGAACAGCGTCAACAAGACGGACACAAAAAAGCCCCGGAGGAGCGGCTCACCGCAGAGCAGTCCACTGCGGAGTTGTCCACCGAGGCTGGAACAAGCGACAAGTGAGTTGCTTAGCTCGCCGTTTCTTCGGCTTTGAAGCCAATTTTGGTGTGGGTGCCATCACAGAATGGTTTGTTCGCGGATTGCCCGCAACGACACAGATAGATCGGGTCGCCTTGCCCCTTGAATTCACCGCGTTTCTGGTCGGTGACCTTTGGCCCACCGGTGACCTCATACGGACCATTCTTCAATGCACGGATTGTGACATCAGCCATACTGTTTCCTCCCTTTCTTATGGATAAAGTGCCTAGCTGGCCTGCGTCACGGAGTATGCCACACCGAGATAGCCGGTGCAATTGTGCGAGCGGCGCTAATGCCCCATGCCTTTTTCCGTGGTTCCTCTCGTGGGGGAATCGCCGGTTTTTGGACCGTCCTGTTTTACGACTGGCGATTGCCAAGGTGGGGGATCCGCGCCTCTGTTTTGGGTGTCGTCTCCACTGGCGAGAACGACGCCGGCACGTCATTGACCAGAATCGTCGTGCCTGACAATAGCGCTTGTACGGATAGTTGCTTGTAGATATAGGACCGTAACGAGTCGCCAGAAAAATAGAATTTCACGGTTTCGATTGGACCAGGTTCATCCATGTGCTCGGTCAGCTCATCCGTGATTGCGAATGATTTGCAGTGCGACAGCAGATCAATTCTCACCCCGTCGGTGGGGACCCGCATATTCTCAAGGCGGCTGAACGCGTCCGCGAGGATTTTTTCCCACAACGTGCGGAGTCGGCTGGTCTGGTCCTCCTTCTGGGTATTAAAGATGAGGCCAGTTTCTACTTGGACCACTAGAAACGTGTGGTTCTCCCTGGTTTCTTGCCCTTTTACCCCTACCGTGGCGGTGAGTACGGACCCGCTACGAATCGTCGCGTCATTGAGCCAACTGATCAACGAGACGGTGTCTGGTCCGTATTTCTGGTTGAGCGCGCGCAACAATTTCCCCAGTTCCGGCGATTGCGTGCCCTCGTGTTTCCATGTCGGTTCCTCCGCGAAACCGCTCGTCGTCAGCGTTATCGACAGAAGCATGCAGAGAGCCCAGCGCGGATATGATCGATTCATAATGTTGCTATGATGCCAACCTCTGGCGAATCGGACAAGCACCATGAACAGGAAACGATGCGAACTCCTCGGTTAGTACGCCAAGTCGCGGCGGCGCTTTCTTATTACTTCCCTACTCCACGGCCACTACCGCTCGGTGTCGCGGTCTCCGGTGGCCCGGACTCGGTTGCCCTCTTGGGCGCGCTGGTCACACTCGCGCGGGAGCAGCACCTCTCACTGACGGTTCTCCACGTCAATCATCGTCTCCGGCACGAAGCGGACGAGGAACAACGGCTGGTCGAAACATTGTGCGCACGGTGGCGGCTGCCGTGTCTTGTTGAAACCTTGACACCTCCAGCGAAGCTTTCAGGTATCGAGGCCTGGGCGCGGGCGGAACGGTATCGATTTTTTCAGACGACCTGTGAGAATCTCGCGCTACCCGCGGTGGCCCTTGCTCATACGATTGATGACCAAGCGGAAACGGTGCTCTTTCGCTTGCTGCGTGGCAGTGCGCGGCGGGGGTTGGCTGGCATGCCGCCAGTGCGGTCGTTGGGGCACGCGTGGATTCTGCGTCCCTTGCTCGACTGTACCCGACAAGAGGTGATGGAATACGTGCACTCCCAACAGCTTCCTTACGCGGTCGATCCTAGCAATGCTGACTGGAAATATCGCCGCAACAAGATTCGCCATCACCTCCTGCCATTATTGGAACAAGAGTTTTCTCCGCGCGTGCGTCACCACCTCGCGGCGCTGGCGACGACATTTCGTGAAGAAGAAACCTGGCTTGACGCGCAGGCCACAGATGGGCGTCGTCGAGTGCAAACGGCGCCCACTATCCTTTCACTCAGTAAACTTGTCGCTGAACCCCAGGCTCTGCACGCACGTATCCTGCGCCAATGGTTGGAGGAGAACGGGCTCGCCGCTGATTTGACATTTTTTCATCTCCGCTCCGTACTCGACTTGAGTACGCATAGGCGTCGTGGAAGTGTGGATGTCCCTGGCAAGCATCGCGTCGTGCGTGACGGGGATACGCTTGTGATTACGAACCGAGGGAGGCCCGCGCCCGCGAGCCCGTACCATGCCTCGCTTCTCCCAGGAGAGGAACTGTTAGTGGGGGAGGGGGCTTATCGTGTGGTGCTCTCCCCGCTGCAAGAATGGCGAGGGAATCGTGAACAAATACAGACGCGGACTCTCTGGCACGTCTTCTTCGATGGGGAGGCGATCCGCGACGGAGTGCTCGTGCGCACGGTCTCTCCCGGCGACCGGATACGTCCTCTCGGGATGCACGGTCATAAGAAGGTGCACGATGTGTTCGTTGACGCCAAGGTTCCAGTCGCGCACCGTGCAACCTGGCCTTTGGTTGTCGTCGGTTCTGACATTGCCTGGGTGCCTGGTTGTGTCCGGGGTGAAATCGCGAAAATCACCCCAACGACTCGTTGGATATGTCAGGGGCAGGTTGTCCCATTGCCGGAGAAAGGAAAACTATGTTAGGGTGTCCAAGCTTTGTATAAGGGGAAAGTGAGTGAATAGATCGCACAACTTCGCATTATGGCTCACACTAGGGCTGGTCCTCCTGCTCATCTTCAAGGTGTTCAATCCGCAACAGCCAAAGATACCTGAAATCGACTTCAGTGCCTTCTTCTCCGCCGTGGAGAAGGGGGAGGTGGCCGAGGTCACCATTCAGGGCCGAATCATCCGGGGCAAGTTTCGTAATGACGACAGCTTCCGGACGTTTACCCCGGAAGACCCGGATGTTGTCCGTACCCTGCGAGAAAAAGGGGTGAAAATCTCGGCCCGCCCTGAAGAGGGAGATGCCTGGTATATTGCGCTTCTCGTCCAATCATTCCCTATTCTCTTGCTCATTGGGGTATGGGTCTTTTTTCTACGGCAGATGCAGATCGGTGGCGGCAAGGCGATGTCGTTTGGCAAGAGTCGCGCGAAGTTGCTCACCGAGAACCAACATAAGGTGACGTTCAATGACGTGGCTGGCGTGGAAGAAGCGAAAGAAGAGCTCGAAGAAATTATCGCCTTTCTCAAGGACCCGAAAAAATTCACACGTCTCGGCGGGCGTATTCCCAAGGGAGTTCTGCTCGTTGGTGCGCCGGGGACGGGAAAAACTCTCCTGGCTCGTGCGATCGCCGGTGAAGCGGGAGTCCCATTTTTCTCGATCAGCGGATCGGACTTTGTCGAGATGTTTGTTGGGGTTGGCGCCTCGCGCGTTCGGGACCTCTTCGTCCAAGGCAAGAAACAAGCCCCGTGCATTATTTTTATTGATGAAATTGACGCCGTTGGCCGCCATCGTGGAGCGGGATTAGGGGGCGGTCACGACGAACGCGAGCAGACCCTGAACCAATTGTTAGTCGAAATGGATGGGTTTGAGGCGAACGAAGGCGTGATCCTCATTGCCGCGACCAACCGGCCCGATGTGCTTGATCCCGCGCTCCTTCGCCCCGGACGCTTCGATCGCCGTGTGGTCGTGCCGCGGCCCGATGTCCGTGGACGAGAAGAAATTTTGCGGGTCCATAGTCGCCGCGTGCCGTTGGCCGAGGGCGTGAATATCGAGACCTTGGCGCGGAGCACGCCGGGATTTTCCGGGGCGGACCTGGAGAACCTGGTGAACGAAGCGGCGTTGCTCGCGGCTCGTAAGAACAAGGACAAAGTGGATATGCAGGACTTTGAATTGTCGAAAGACAAAGTCCTGATGGGCGCCGAGCGGCGGAGTCTGATTCTCAGTCCGGAAGAACGCAAGAATACCGCGTATCACGAATCCGGGCACGCGTTGGTGGCACGGCTGATTCCCGGCACCGACCCGGTCCATAAAGTGACGATTATTCCGCGTGGGATGGCGCTCGGTGTGACAATGCAAGTCCCCATTGATGACCGTCACACCTGGTCCAGGGACTACCTCGTGGATCGGCTGGCGATCATCTTTGGCGGCCGCGCGGCTGAGGAACTGATCTTTCGCCAAATGACCACCGGCGCGGGGGATGACCTGGAAAAAGCGACGGAGCTGGCCCGCCGTATGGTCTGTGAATGGGGGATGAGCGAACGCTTAGGGCCGATGACCTTCGGCAAGAAAGAAGAACAGATTTTTCTGGGGCGTGACTTCACGCAGGCGAAAGACTACTCCGAAAAAACGGCGGTCGATATCGACACGGAAGTACGACAGATTATCTCGGGCGCCTACGAGCGCGCCAAGGCCTTGCTGCGTACGCACCTCGACATCTTGCACAAGATGGCCGCCGCATTACTCGAGAAAGAGGTGTTGGACGGGCCTGAGATTGACGAGATCATGCGCGCGCTACGGCCACAAACGGACCCGATCGCCGAACCGCAACCGGCGGCCTGAGTTCTGCCCGACTCCTCGCGTGGACAATAGCCTGAAGTTCAGGGATTTGTGGCTGGGGCGAGATGCGTATGACAAGCGGGTGGTCAGCGTGAAAATCGCAGCCTTGTCCCCCCGTGCGCGGCAATCATGACGAACCTGCTCACGCAACTTCGATGGCAAGACGCGGTCGATATCGCCCTGATTGCCATCGTCGTCTATTGGCTGAGCCTCCTCATTCGTGGCACTCGCGCCGTGCAGATGTTGGGGGGGCTGGTCGTTCTCTTCGCCATCTACCTCTTTTCGCAAGTCTTTGAGCTCTATACGCTCAATTGGGTACTGGATAATTTCCTCAGCTCGATCCTCCTGGTGATTGTGGTCCTGTTTCAGAATGACATTCGTCGTGCCTTGACCGAAGTGGGGCGTGGATCGTTTTTGGGCGGCAAGGAACGCACGGCGTCTGGTCCTCTGGTGGAGGAATTAACCAAGGCGGTCATTCGTTTGGCTGGCAGACGGGTCGGGGCACTCATCGTGGTGGCACGAGAAGTTGGGCTCAATGAGTATATTCGCACGGGGGTTCCCTTGCACGCCGAGGTGCGTAAAGAATTAATTGAGAGTATTTTTCTGCCAGGCGCCCCGTTGCATGATGGGGCGCTGATTATTCAACAAGGGCAAATTGTGGCCGCTGGCTGTATTCTTCCCTTGACCTCGAACTCCAACGTGCGTCAGCATTTCGGTACGCGACATCGGGCGGCGATAGGTCTCACGGAAGAAACGGACGCGATCGTCGTGGTCGTCTCTGAAGAGGAGGGGACTATTTCCCTGGTTCGTGAGGGGCGGATGACTCGTGTCCTTGATGCCGACGCGGTGCGTGACGCACTCCAACCGCTCTTCGCTCATGACGTGGGATAGTACACAACTCCTGGTGCCGTTCCGTCGCAACCGCAAACTGAAGCTGTTTTCCTTGGCGTTCGCGGTGGGCTTATGGATTTTCGTCAATTATGGCGAACGCGACACGGAGAAAACGTTGCTGGTGCCCGTGGAGTTCTATAACCTCCCGGAGCAATTCATCATTACGGGGTCACGCGATGACTATATCGACCTGCGGCTGCGGGGGCCTCGCTCGTTACTGGAAGGGATCAAATCCAAGCGCATTCGGTTGGACCTGAACGAGGTACGGCCCGGTCTGTCCTCGTTTCGTATCAACGTGGATTCACTGAATCTGCCGCGTGGAGTACGGGTCGTGCGGATTAGTCCCGCGCAAGTCAATCTCGACATCGCGCGGGTTATCAAACGGATGGTGCCGGTGCGCTTCGAGACGGTGGGCGCTCTCCCGCGTGGCTATACACTGACGAGCACGGAACTCCTTCCTGACAAAGTGGAGGTCAGTGGCCCGTCCTCAGTGGTGGAAAAAATTCGGACGATTCAGACCGACTCGTTCGATCTCACCACGCTCACGCAACCCGTGACGCATACCATCAACCTGCGTGGCCCAGAGGACGAGAGCGTCTCTTATAACGTCGAGAAAGTCCTTGTGAAGATTGGCGTGCAAGAGATCGTCACGACGCGTGAGTTTCGCCAGGTGAAAATAGGCATTCGCAACGCGGAAGAGGGCGCGACGCTGATCCCAGGGTACGCGCAGGTCAAAGTGCGTGGGCCGCAACGCTTGCTCGATGGAGAGCAGGCTCCGACGATTGACGCGTTTGTCGATGCCCTGGGGCAAAAAACTGGTATGGTGACTGTTCCCGTTGCTATTGTGCTCCCACCTGGGCTCGAATTAGTCTCGCAGGAGCCGGTGGAGGCAATCTTGCAATTCGCTGATGATGGGAAGAAAAAACCCCGTCCGGCAAAACCGACAACCACCCGCAAGCGGGAGGAGAGAAGATAGATGGCAAATGGCAACAGCCTAAACACGAAGAATGGAGAACCGAGCCAGCGCTTGTTTGGCACCGACGGCATCCGTGGGATCGCCAATGTGGAACCCATGACCTCGGAGACCATCTTGCGCGTGGGACGCGCGCTCGCGCATACGTTCCGTCATCGTCCCGGACGACATAAAATTCTCATCGGCAAGGACACACGACTCTCCGGGTATTTACTGGAGACCGCGCTCGCGTCGGGGATCTGCTCCATGGGGGTCGATGTCTTGTTGGTGGGACCAGTCCCCACACCAGGGATTGCGTTCTTGACCCGCAGTTTACGCGCGGATGCGGGCGTGGTCATTTCCGCCTCGCACAACCCGTTTCAGGATAATGGGATCAAAATTTTCTCTCGTGATGGATTCAAGCTTCCTGATGAGGTGGAAGATGAAATCGAGGCGTTGGTCGTGGATCAACACATCGATCATCTGCGACCGACCGCGACCGCTATTGGCAAAGCCTTTCGGGTCGAGGATGCCATTGGACGGTATAATGTCTTCGCCAAGAATGCGTTTCCGCGACACCTTACCCTCGATGGGGTCAAAGTCGTGGTGGATTGTGGGCATGGGGCCGCGTACAAACTTGCCCCTGAAGTCCTCGAAGAACTTGGGGCCGAGGTGATCGCCCTTGGGGTGGACCCGGATGGAGAGAATATCAACAAAGACTGCGGAGCGTTGCATCCCCACCATGTGCAGAAGATGGTCCGTGAAACCGGGGCGCAGATCGGGGTCGCCCTTGATGGTGATGCCGACCGCGCTATTCTCGTTGACGAAACTGGCGAAGTGGTTGATGGCGATGCGGTGCTGGGGATCGCCGCCGGTGAGATGTTACGGACTGGGAGCTTGCGTAACGATACGCTCGTTGGGACGGTGATGAGTAACTTAGGGCTGGAGGTCGCTCTGCGACAAATGGGGGCGCGGTTAGTGCGGACCGCGGTCGGAGACCGATACGTGGTGGAGGAGATGCTACGTGGTGGGTACAACCTTGGTGGCGAACCCTCTGGGCATGTGGTTTTCCTTGATGTGAATACGACCGGTGATGGGTTGGTGACATTTCTGACACTGTTGGGGATCATGCTCCAGCGACAACGGCCCTTGTCGGAGTTGAAGAACGTCTTCCAGCGCTACCCGCAGGTGTTGCTCAACGTGAAAGTGCGAGAACGTCGTGATCTCGCCACCATTGGACCAGTGGCGCGAGCCATGGAACAGGTCAAAGCGACACTGGGAGAGCGTGGACGATTATTGGTGCGCTATTCGGGCACTGAGGCCCTGGTCCGGGTAATGGTGGAAGGGGAGGATGAAAAGGTGGTGAAAGCTTGTGCCGAGGAAGTCGCGAACCAAGTCCGTCACCATTTAGGGATATAACGCTGCCTATGTACGTCGTGACTGCCAAGGAGATGCGTGAGTTGGAGCAGCTCACCATTGACCATTATGGAACACCGGGCCATGTCCTGATGGAACAAGCTGGGGCTGGCGCGACTGATGTGCTGCTCGCCGCTTTTTCTCAGGTCCGTACCGCGCCCGTGCTCATCTTCGCCGGGAAAGGCAACAACGGTGGAGATGGATTCGTCATCGCCCGTCTCCTGAAGAAGCAAGGCATCGCCTGTGAAGTCGTGCTCGCGGCCAAGAAAACGGAGGTGACTGGCGATGCGTTGCGCAATCTCACGACTTTCGTGCAACTGCGCGGGCGGGTGACGGAAATCACCGACGCCACTCACTACGATCGCGTTCAACACAAGCTCGACTCCTGTGGCCTCATCGTCGATGCCTTGCTTGGCACTGGCCTCAATGCCCCGGTTCGTGGCCTCATGGCGGACCTGATCGCGATGATGAACGCCAGTGGCGTGCCGGTCCTGGCGGTCGATATTCCTTCGGGGCTTGATGCGGACCGAGGGGTTGTGCTCGGCACGGTGGTGAAGGCAGCACTGACCGTGACGTTTGGCTATCCAAAGCTCGGACTCGTCGTCGCGCCGGGACTGGCGCACGTTGGTCGATTGGAAGTTGTCGAGATTGGCATCGCGCCCGAAGCGCTGGCCGCCATCAACCCACAAACAGCCTTGCTGACCAAGACGGACATGGGCGCGCGCATCCGTGGCCGACAGGCCGATGTCCATAAAGGCGACTTTGGCCATCTCTTGGTCGTCGCTGGATCACGCGGAAAAAGTGGCGCGGCCTTGATGAGTGGTGGAGCCGCGCTCCGGGCGGGGACGGGTCTGGTCACCCTCGGTGGTCCGGCCTCGTTAAACACGGTGTTCTCGACGGCGTTAATGGAAGCGATGACCGTGCCGTTGCCCGAACAAGAGAATGGAAGTTTGCGGTTCGATGCACAGGCGATGGCCGAAGCCATGCACGGCAAAAGTGCGATCGCGTATGGTCCTGGGGTTGGCGTGTCCACGGAGACCATCGACATCCTCCGCTGGTTAGTGACGCAGAGTACGCAACCACTGGTGATTGATGCCGACGGCCTCAATTGTTTGGCGACCGACCCGGAGCTGCTCCGCGAAGCGAAAGTGCCGGTGGTGCTCACGCCGCATCCTGGTGAAATGGCGCGGTTAGTGAAGAGCAGTAATCCTGAAGTGCAGGAGCGGCGGCTCGAAGTCGCCCGCGCTTTTGCTACGCAGTATCGCTGCTATCTGGTGCTCAAAGGCGCGCGCACGGTGATCGCCGCTCCCGATGGCAAGGTGTGGATCAACCCGACTGGCAATCCGGGTATGGCGAGCGGCGGTATGGGCGATGTGCTCACTGGCATTATCAGTGGACTGCTCGCGCAAGGCTACGCACCAACCGATGCGTGTTGTTTAGGCGTCTTTCTCCACGGTTTTGTCGGTGACCGTGCCGCGCAAGAGAAAGGGCAGATTGGCATTCTGGCGCGTGACCTGATTGAACAGTTGCCGATGGGGATTCGCGAGCTGCAACAGGCCGGGCGATTGTAAGTGGGCAGCAAGAATAAGGCGATGCGTATTCTGAGGGTTTTTGTCGTGGCGGAAGCTGGGCGAAACTTACCGTGCTCTCCTGTCTGGCTAATGGCTAATAGCTATCTGCTAATAGCTGTTAGCTGAAGGCTAACGTATGCACCTCCAACTTCACACCACCTCTCCCGAAGAGACCGAAGCCTGTGGCGCACGGCTCGCGCGGGTTTTGCAACCCGGAACAATCCTCGGTTTAGTGGGCGAACTGGGCGCGGGGAAAACATGTTTCGTGCGTGGCCTGGCGACCGGGTTGGGCATTGAGCCAGACGAGGTGCACAGTCCGACCTTCACGCTCATCGCCGAATATCCCGGTGGCCGGCTGCCGCTCTATCATATTGATTTGTACCGCTTGGAAGGGACAGCGATTGAAGAACTCGGCTTGGAAGAGTATCTCTTTGGGACCGGAGTCAGCGCCATTGAGTGGTTCCGCTTCCTGCCCAGTGACCTGATGCCGGAGTATCTGTTGGTGACGATCGCATTTGGTACGGGAGAAGACGAGCGCGTGCTCACCTTCTCCGCTCAGGGAGAGCGGTACGAACAGATGTTACGCGCGTTGTAGGGGCGTATGATGATACGCCCTTACCAGACGCCCCCATACATAATGAGGAGAAAGAAACACTCGTATGCTTGTCGTGCAGAAATATGGTGGAACATCCGTCGGCACAATCGAACGGATTAAGGAAGTCGCGAAACGCGCGGCGGAAACCCACGACGCTGGCCATCAAGTCGCCGTCGTCGTCTCGGCCATGAGCGGAGAGACCAACCGCCTCTTAGGGCTGGCGAAACAGGTGACTGACCGTCCCGATGAACGTGAGAGCGACGTGTTGGTGTCAACCGGTGAGCAAGTGACCGTGGCGCTGCTCGCCATGACGCTCAAATCAATGGGGTATGCGTCGGTCTCGATGCTGGGCCATCAGATTGAAATCGAGACCGACAGCGCCTTTGGTCGGGCGCGGATTCAGCGTATCGACTCAGATCGGCTGCTGTCCGGCCTCCGGCAAGGGAACATCGTGGTCGTCGCCGGATTCCAGGGTGTCGATGCGCACGACAACATCACGACCCTGGGACGCGGAGGGTCCGACACTACCGCCGTGGCCATCGCCGCTGCTCTCAAGGCCGATGCCTGTGAGATTTATACGGATGTCGATGGCGTCTACAGCGCCGACCCCCGTATCTGTCCCAACGCGCGCAAACTCAGCCGCATTTCGTATGATGAGATGCTCGAACTCGCCAGCCTGGGCGCGAAGGTCCTGCAAATTCGCTCCGTCGAATTCGCCAAGCGCTATCAAGTGCCCGTGCATGTGCGGTCGAGTTTTTCCCGTGAAGAAGGAACCTGGTTAGTACATGAGGAGCCGAGCATGGAAGACGTGACAGTCTCCGGGGTCACCTCCGACCTCGATCAAGCGAAGATTACCATTTTGCATGTCCCCGACCGTCCAGGATTGGCGGCCAAGGTGTTTGGCCCCATCGCCGAGGCCAACATCGTCGTGGACATGATTATTCAGAACGCCAGCGCGGACGGGTCCACCGACCTGACCTTCACCGTGCCCAAGGGCGATGCCGCCAAGGCGCTGGCCTCGGTCAAGGCGCTGCTCCCTGAGCTTGGTGCCCAGGGAGTGACCCACGATGTCGATGTCGCCAAGGTGTCGATCGTCGGCCTGGGCATGCGCAGTCACGCCGGAGTAGCGGCGAGGATGTTCCAACTGTTGGCGCACGAGGGCATCAACATTCTGATGATCTCCACGTCCGAGATTAAAATCTCCGTGGTGATCGACGCCAAATACACGGAACTGGCGGTGCGCGTGCTGCACGACGCCTTTGTGACGCCCCCAAAGTGAGGAAGGCATGAAACGGATTTCCCTCTATGACACCACCCTGCGAGACGGCTGCCAGTCCGAAGACATCTCGTTCACGCTGGAAGACAAGCTGCGCGTGGCCGAGCGGCTCGACCATTTTGGCATTGACTATATCGAAGGCGGCTGGCCGGGCTCGAACCCGCGTGATGAAGAGTTCTTTCACGCCATCAAGAAATTCAAGCTTACCCACGCGAAAATCGCCGCCTTCGGCTCGACCCGACGCGCCAACATCGCGGCCGCGGACGATCTCAACATCCGTCTCCTCCTCAAAGCGGACACCCCGGTGGTCACGATTGTCGGGAAAACCTGGGACCTGCACGTGCGCGACGACCTGCGCATTTCCGAGAAAGCCAACCTCGAAGTCATTGGCGATTCCATTGCCTATCTCAAAAAGCGCGTCGATCAGGTGTTCTTCGACGCCGAACATTTCTTTGATGGCTACGCCGCGAATCCCGAATACGCGGTGGAATGTTTGCATGTGGCGGCACAGGCGGGCGCGGATGTGCTGGTGCTCTGCGATACCCGCGGGGGCCGCATGCCCCACGAAATTCAGGCGGCGATGGCGGCGGCCCGCGCGGTGGTGGCCACGCCCTTTGGCATTCATTGTCACAACGATTGTGAATTGGCGGTCGCGAATTCGTTAGCGGCAGTGGCGGCTGGGGCTGTGCAAGTGCAGGGCACCGTCAATGGCTTTGGTGAACGGTGCGGCAATGCCAACCTCTGCTCGGTCGCGCCGAATCTGCAACTCAAGATGGGCTATCACTGTGTGAGTCCGACGCAACTGACGCAGCTCGGTGAAATGTCACGCTTTGTGTATGAGCTGGCCAACATCGAACCCAGTAAGCGCCAAGCCTATGTTGGGGCCAGCGCCTTTGCCCACAAAGGCGGGCTTCATGTCGCCGCCGTGCAAAAGAACCGCGAAACCTACGAACACATTGATTCCGAGCTGGTTGGCAATCATCAACGGGTGCTGGTGTCCGACCTCTCTGGTCGCAGCAACGTGGTGTACAAAGCCAAGGAGTTTGGCTTGGATATCGAGAGTTCGGACCCGGCGGTGAAGACGATTCTTGATGAAGTGAAGCGGCTTGAGCACAGCGGCTTTCAATATGAGGGGGCCGAAGGATCGTTTGAGTTGTTGATGCAGAAGGCGATCCACGGCAAGGTGCGCTATTTTCGCTTGATTGGTTTCCGCGTGATCGACGAGAAACGCAAGGAAGACGAGCCCCCGCTGTCGGAAGCGACGATTATGATTGAAGGCCCGGATGGCGCGGTCGAGCACACCGCCGCCCAAGGCAACGGGCCGGTCAACGCGCTGGACCGGGCGCTACGCAAGGCGCTGACGAAATTCTATCCGCAACTAGAGCAGGTGGAATTGCTTGATTATAAAGTGCGGGTCCTGGGTGGGGACGGCGGGACGGAAGCCACCGTGCGGGTGCTGATTGAGTCCGGCGACGAGCATGACCGCTGGGGAACGGTGGGCGTGTCACCCAACGTGATCGAGGCGAGTTGGCAGGCGTTGGTGGATAGCATCGAATACAAACTCTACAAGGACCAAAAGACCAAGCGCGGCCGCGCGCCGATCAGCGCGGCGTAGCCTGAGTCGTGGGAGTAGGGGCGCAAAATCTTGCGCCCCTACATCCGCCCCTTGTGAATCGTATGATGTGGAAAGAAATCAAAGAAGACATTCAAGCGGTCTTTGAGCGCGACCCCGCCGCGCGTTCGACCTGGGAGGTGATGCTCGCCTATCCAGGATTCCACGTGTTGTTGTTTCACCGCGTGGCGCACTGGTTATGGAAGCGAGAACTCACCACGTTCGCGCGGATCGTCAGTCACATCTCTCGATTCCTCACGGGCATTGAGATTCATCCCGGAGCACGAATCGGACGGCGGGTCTTTATCGACCACGGCATGGGCGTCGTCATCGGCGAGACCGCTGAAGTCGGCAACGACGTGACGCTCTACCAAGGGGTGTCATTGGCCGGAACCAGTTTGGAACGCGGGAAGCGGCATCCGACGATTGAAGACTGGGTGTTGATTGGGGCCGGGGCCGCTGTGCTAGGGCCGATCACGATTGGGCGGCACAGTCGGATCGGAGCTGGGTCGGTGGTGGTGAATGCCGTGCCCGCGCATTCCACGGTCGTGGGGATTCCGGGCAAAGTGGTCAAAGAAGAAGGGCGTCACCAACCGTCGGGTCGCCCCATTGTCGATCTCGACCATGCCGATCTGCCGGATCCAGTGAACCGAGTGTTGTCCGCGCTGTTGAAACATGTGGAACATCTCGAAACCCGGCTTGATGAGGTCTCGTCACGGCAAGGGTCGCTCGAAGGGAAGTTCGCCGAAGAAGGCGAGGAGTTGCAGCGGGCGCGGGAACTCCTCAAGAATGGCGCGAGTCAATAAAAAGTCTCAAGTCCAAAGTCCAAGGTCCAAAGTCCCTGATTGCGGATACTCACTCCGTCTTCAGCCCCGTAGGCTGGGCAATGGCATGAAGTGAGAGGGCTCCGAAAGTTCCCTCTCCCGGCTGGGAGAGGGCGAGGGTGAGGGGGATCAAGTGATCAGTCCTTTCTCGCGTTCAACTCCCAACTCCCAACTCCCAACTCCCAACTCCCAACTCCCAACTCCCAACTCCCAACTCCCAACTCCCAACTCCCAACTCCCAACTCCCAACTCCCAACTCCCAACTCCTTTTTCTCTCCATTAAAGTTCTC
>CAMBFS010000042.1 GCA_945865755.1 Klebsiella pneumoniae | reverse complement strand
GAAGCTGGGCGTGAGCTTTTATGATTACGTTTACGACCGGGTGACCGGCCAATTCAAGCTCCCATCCCTGGCGGATTTGATCGTGCAAAAAGCGCAAGCGGTCCAGACTTGATGGCGGGGCCGCCTTGGGATTTAAAGTAGATACGCCTATCACCGCAGTGTCGGGGGGAAAAGGCTAACAGACTCTCTCTTGAAAAGAGCATCTCACGCAGAGAGAAGACCGTGTTCCCACTCCGCGTCTCCGCGTCTCTGCGTGAGACATATTCTCATTCTCTTTCCCTTTAAGGAGGGCATCATGGCGAAACTCAGACATATCGCGATCGCGAGCCAGCACGAAGAAGAAACGGCCCGGTTTTATATCGACGTCTTTGGCATGACCGAAGTGGGCAAGATCGACATTCCCATTGTCTCTGGCTACTTCCTCACCGATGGCACCATCAACCTGGCGATTCTCAACTTCAAGAATGACCAAGTGGCGGGCGCGGAACGCGGCAAAGACTGGAGTGGCATCCATCACTTTGGATTCGAGGTCGAGAACCTGGAAGAGATCGCCCAGAAGATCGCCGCTGCTGGCTACGCGCGACGCGACGACATCAATCAGGCGCTCGGCTTGAACATGGGCAAGAGCCAACATGGCAACGCCGAGGTGCGATACAGCGGGCCGGATGGCATCATGTTCGACATCTCCCAAACCGGCTGGGTGGGAACCGCTCGTCACCCTGGCAAGAAATAGGAGAAATGTATCATGGCGAAACAAGTCCGCCGGATCGTCACCGGTCACAATGCTCAAGGGAAGTCGATTATCGCGCAGGATGGCATTGCCACCAGCATCCTGGAAATGAAGGCCGCGCCGGGTTTGCGGGTCACCGATCTCTGGGAGACCACAACCACACCGGCTGACCTCTCTGGCGACGCCGATCCCGTCGCGCGCCCCGTGCATCTCGAACCCGCCGCGACTGGCAGCATCTTTCGCATCGTTGAACTGCCACCCGATAGCGCGATCAGCAAAGGCACTGATTCACGCGAGGCATTCGCCGCTCTGGGCGCGAGTCATACGGTTGATACCACCAGCTCCACCCCAATGATGCACAAGACCGCATCGGTGGACTACGCCCTCGTGCTATCGGGGGAAGTGTGGGCCGTGATGGACGAGGGAGAAACCCGCATGAAGGCGGGCGATGTCCTCATCCAGCGGGGCACCAACCATGCGTGGAGTAATCGCACGAATGAACCGGCGATGGTGGCCTTCATTCTGGTTGGTGCCAAGCCGCTGGCCTGAGTGTCGGCCAAATATAAGTTGTCGACTTAGCTTCTTGGGTGCCACTGCTGGCTTGTCCAGCAGTGCGGTATCGCGTCTCCGCGTGAGACCATTGCTGGTTGCGGCTACCCGTTCTTGAACGCACCCTCATGATCAAGCTGCGTGAGAATTTGCATCCAGAGTCCGACGGTGATCCCACCGCCCGGCACCCCAGCGGCTTGGCCAGCTTCAAATAATTCGCGTTTCGTCGCGCCATGTTCAATCGCGCGTTTGAGATGCGCTTCCGCTCCTTCGCGTCTTCCCATAAACACGAGAATACCCGTCATCACCATCTCACGGTATTTAACAGGTAACGCCTGCCCTTCCCCCGTGCAGATCGCCGTGTACTTCTGGAACGCTTGCGCATAGTCGGGGTCCTGCTGCGCCATCCAGTCGAGAAATGCGTACAATTTGGGGTTCGCTTCTTTGTAGGAACTTGATGCCGGTCGGGCTGCTGACTTCTCCGATGATTCGCTCATAACGGTCCTCCTTTTTGTCTCGCCATACCATCTCGTGTTCGGATGGCCAAGGGCGTGAGCGCTCGCTCTTCAACTTGCGACGCGAGCGGGAGTTTGCTAGCGCTTGGGAGGACTGCGGAGGACCAATGACTTTTCCTGAACTCTTGGTGCAAGTGCGGGAGCTGTTACAGAGCAAAGGCCGAGTGTCGTACCGTGCCCTGAAGCTCCAGTTCAATCTCGACGATGAGTATCTCGACGGACTCAAGGATGAGCTGATCGAAGCCGAGCGCATCGCAGCCGACGAAGATGGCAAGGTGCTTGTCTGGGTTGGCGCTTCGCTAGTTCAAAGTTCCGAGTTCAAAGTTCCAAGTTCCTCCATTCACCCTCCCGTTCCTCAGACTCCGAATTCCGAACCTCGAACTTCCCAAACTCCGAACTCCGAACTGATTGCCGCCGAGCGTCGTCAACTCACGGTGATGTTCTGCGACCTCGTAGGTTCAACCGCGCTTTCCACCCAGCTTGATCCTGAAGAATTACGGGACATCGTCCGCGCTTATCAACAGACCAGCGCCGCCGTGATCGAACGCTTTGGTGGCCACATCGCGCAGTATCTGGGCGATGGATTGTTGGTGTACTTCGGCTATCCCGTCGCGCATGAAGATGACTCCCAGCGGGCGGTACGAGCAGGATTAGAAATTATCACTGCTATCTCACAAGCGGTTCCCTCTCCTCTAGTGGTGGAAGACTCTTTTACTCCCTCTCCCTCCCAGGGAGAGGGTCGGGGTGAGGGTAATGTAGCCACACACACTCCAGATTCCCCTCACCCTAGCCCTCTCCCCAAACCTGTCCTGAGCCAAGTCGAAGGAGGGGCGAGGGAAATACAAGTCCGCATCGGCATTCATACCGGTCCTGTCGTGATTGGCGAGATGGGAGGGGGAGCCAAGCGAGAGCAGCTTGCATTGGGTGAGACCCCGAACCTGGCCGCACGCATCCAAGGGCAAGCCGCACCTGATGAAGTAGTGATAAGCACAGCCACGTATCACTTGGTTGAAGGCTTATTTGAGTGTGAAGATCGTGGACAACCTGAACTCAGAGGAATCTCGACCCCGCTGGCGCTGTATCGCGTGGTGAAGGAGAGCGAAGCCCAAAGTCGGTTTGAGGTAGTGGTGCGCAAAGGACTCACGCCGCTCATCGGGCGCGACCATGAATTTGGTCTGTTGCGCGAGCGCTGGGCGCGGGTGAAAGAGGGCGAAGGCCAAGTCGTATTGCTCAGCGGGGAACCAGGTATTGGGAAATCGCGTTTGGTAGAAGCACTCAAAGAGTCTGTTGAGCACGAAGGTGCGAGCTGTTGGGAATTACGCTGTTCGCCGTATCACCAAAACAGCGCGCTCTATCCGGTGATTGAGCACCTCCAACGCGTGTTGGGGTTTCAGAGCGGTGATAGCTCAGAAGAGAAACTGCGGAGGGTGGAGGCGGTACTCGTAGGGGCGTACGGCCGTGCGCCCCTACACGAACTCGTGCCGTTATTAGCTTCTCTTTTGTCACTCCCACTGCCCGAGGGCTATACTTCCCTATCCTTGAGCCCACAGAAACAGAAAGAAAAGACGTATGAAGCGCTTGTCGCATGGTTGTGTAAAGAGGCTGAGCAACAAGCAATGACCTACGCCTGGGAAGACCTGCATTGGGCGGACCCTTCGACCCTGGAATTGCTCACCCTCTTTCTCAATCAAGTCCCGACGACGCGGGTGTTGGCCGTGCTGACGTTTCGGCCCGAGTTTACCGCGCCGTGGGGCTCACATTCCTATCTCAGTCAGCTCACGCTGAGTCGGCTCGGTCGCACCCATGTGGAAACGATGGTGGAAAAGGTCACGGGTGGTAAGACGTTATCCGCTGAGGTCATACAACAGATCGTGAGTAAGACTGACGGCGTGCCGCTATTCGTGGAAGAATTAACCAAATCTGTCTTGGAGTCCGTAGGGGCGACCGGTCGGTCGCCCCTACAAGCGCTCGACATTCCTGCCACGCTGCAAGATTCGCTCATGGCCCGTCTTGATCGACTGGGACCAGCCAAAGAAATCGCGCAACTGGGTGCCACGATCGGGCGCGAATTTGACTATGCCTTACTCCAGACCGTCTCCTCACTGAACGAAGAAGTGTTGCAGCAAGGATTGAAGAACTTGGTAGAAGCCGAGCTGGTGTACCAGAGTGGAGTCCTGCCCCAGGCACGTTATCTCTTTAAGCATGCGCTGGTACAGGACACCGCCTATCAATCGTTGCTCAAGAGCACGCGGCAACAGTATCACAAAATGATTGCGCAGGCTTTCGAAGATCGCTTTCCCGAGACGAAAGAAACCCAGCCTGAACTCGTGGCACATCACCACACCGAGGCGGGGCTCATCGCGCAGGCAATTCCGTACTGGCAACGGGCAGGCCAGAAGGCTCTCCAGCGCTCGGCCAATATGGAGGCGATTAATCACCTCACGAAAGGGCTGGAGTTGCTCAAGACCCTGCCGGACACTCCTGAGCGCAGCCAGCAAGAACTTACGCTCCAGATCACCCTGGGTGCCCCCTTGCTCGCCGCCAAGGGCTATACAGCCTCGGAAGTAGAAACATCTTACACACGTGCTCGGGAGCTGTGTCGGCATTTAGGAGAGACTCCTCAGCTTTTCCCGACGCTGATGGGACTCCATAGATTTTACACTGCACGGGCGGAACACGAGACGGCGCGCGAGTTGGTGAGGCAAATCCTGGCCTTGGCCCAGAAGGCACAAGACCCAACTCTCCTCCTGGGAGCCCACCTTACGATGGGAGGGTTATCTTGGCTTGGAGAGTTTGTCCCAGCCCGAGCACATTTGCAACAAGCAATTACCCTCTACTCCCCCCAGCAGCACCGCCCCCTGGCCTTTGTCTATGGGGTCGACTTTGGAATAGTTTTTTCCGCGATGGCCTTTACCTTGTGGTATCTTGGCTACGCCGAGCAAGCCCTGAAGAGCAGCGACAAAGCTCTTACCCTGGCCCAAGAGTTGTCACACCCTCATAGCTTGGCTTTGGCCCTGCACTATGCGGCCTGGATCCATCAATACCGCCGTGAGGGACAGGCAACCCAAAAGCGAGCAGAGGAACTCATTGCGCTTTCTAACGAACAAGGGTTTCCGTTTTTGGGAGCGTGGGGCACGATGTATCGAGGCTGGGCACTGACCCAGCAGGGACAGGAAGAAGAGGGGATCACGCAGATGCGCCAGGGTTTTGCCGCCTCGCGGGCCACGGGGGCAGGAGTCGGACAGCCATATTGGCTTGCCCTGCTAGCCGAGGCATATGGAAAAGCAAGACAGGTCGAAGAGGGGCTTCCCCTGCTGGCCGAAGCACTCGCTGTGGTGGACAAAACGGGGGAGCGCTTCTACGAGGCGGAGCTACATCGGCTCAAGGGAGCGCTAACGCTGCAAAAGTTCCAAGTTCCAGGTTCCACGTTTCGGGTTCCCCCCAACCCCCAGACCCTAACACCTAGCACCCAAGCTGAAGCCGAAGCATGTTTCCAGAAAGCCCTCGACATCGCGCGCCAGCAGCAAGCCAAATCCCTCGAACTCCGTGCCGCCACGAGCCTCGCTTGGTTGTGGCAACAACAGGGCAAGCGGCAAGAAGCTCACACGCTGTTGTCGGACGTCTACAACTGGTTCACCGAAGGGTTTGATACCAAGGATTTGCAAGAGGCGAAGACGTTGTTGGAAGCGCTGACAGAATAATAACCGTCCGTTTGTGTAGGACTCCAAACCCCAGAGCGTGCCAAAGGAGAAAGGCAATGAAGACAGACCGTATCGAAGTGAACCCCAAGGTGATGATGGGCAAGCCGGTCATTCGTGGAACACGGCTGACGGTTGAAATGATCGTGCGCAAACTGAGTGAAGGAGCTGGGGACGTAGATCTCCTGGCGGCATATCCACGGCTGACACAAGAGGATATTCGCGCGGCCCTTGGCTATGCCGCCGACACCGTGGCGCATGAAGAAACATTGTTCATTGCCCAAGAATCTCCGGATCAGGGCTGAGCCATGCGTTTCGTGGCTGATGAAGGGTGTGATTTTGCGGTGGTCCGCGCGTTGCGGGCCGCGGGACACGATGTCACAGCCGTTCTTGAGAGTGCCCCGCGAGCAGAGGACACGGCGATTCTCGACCTCGCCGTCCGCGAGCAGAGGATCCTGCTGACCGAAGATAAAGACTTTGGCGAGCTGGTCTATGCCAACGCCCGGGCAGCAAGTGGCGTTATCTTGGTCCGTTTCCCCGGAAACGTACGTGCCACATTACCAACCGCGGTGACGACGCTGGTCAACGAAAAAGGCGAGCAACTGTTTGGTTGCTTTGTCGTTGTGCAACCTGGTCGGATTCGGATTAGCCGCGATCCAGGGAACTGAATTGTAGGAGCTAGAGATGACGTATGATGAGGTGTTCAGTCAGGTGGTGGACCTGTTGCAGCGGGAGCAACGCGTATCCTATCGAGCGCTCAAGCGCCGCTTCGAGGTCGATGATGAATACCTGGAAGACCTCAAGGCCGAACTGATTGATGCCAAACGCATAGCGGTAGACGAAGACGGGAAAGTGTTGGTGTGGGTTGGCGCTGCGCCAGTGTCGAGTTCCGAGTCCAGAATCCCGAGTTCCTCCCAATCCTCAATCCCCAACCCCCAGCCCTTCGCTGAACGTCGCCAACTCACGGTCATGTTCTGTGACCTGGTCGGTTCGACCGCACTGTCAGCGCAACTTGATCCCGAAGAACTACGCGAGGTGGTGCGTGGCTATCAGCAAACCAGCGCCGCCGTGATTGAACGCTTTGGTGGACATATTGCGCAGTATCTGGGCGATGGGCTGCTCGTATACTTTGGCTATCCCGTCGCGCATGAAGATGATGCGGCGCGGGCCGTGCGAGCAGGATTAGAAATTGTTCAGGCAATCAGGGGACAGGGTCCAGGGAACGGGTTACAGGGAAGACAACAACCCCTCCAGGTCCGTATCGGCATTCATACTGGGCCGGTCGTGATTGGTGAGATGGGAGGGGGAGTAAAGCGAGAACAGCTTGCGTTGGGGGAGACGCCAAACCTTGCGGCGCGCATCCAGGGGCAAGCTGCGCCCGATGAAGTAGTGATCAGTACAGCCACGTATCGCTTGGTCGAAGGCTTATTTGAATGCGAGGACCGTGGACAACCCGAACTCAAAGGAGTCTCGACTCCGCTGACGCTTTATCGCGTGGTCAAGGAGAGCCAAGCCCAGAGTCGGTTTGAGGTAGTGGCGCGCAAAGGGCTCACGCCGCTCATTGGCCGCGACCATGAATTGGGGCTGTTACGCGAGCGCTGGGCGCGGGTGAAAGAGGGGGAAGGCCAAGTGGTGTTGCTCAGCGGGGAAGCGGGGATTGGGAAATCCCGGCTGGTGCAGGAGCTGAAAGACACGGTGACCCGCGAGGGCGCGGTCCGCATTGAGTTTCGCTGTTCGCCTTATCATCAGCACAGCGCCTTCTCTCCCATCCTCGACCACTTGCAGCGGCTCTTACAGTTCGCACCGGAGGATACGCCACCGACCAAGCTCAGCAAACTCCGTCAGGCCCTGACCCAGTACCGATTCCCACAGACTGACACGCTGGCGTTGTTGGCCGCCTTCCTGTCGCTCCCGCATCCGGACGATGCGCCGCCCATCACCGTGAGTCCGCAGAAGCAGAAGGAGAAGACACAAGCAGCGTTCGTGGCGTGGGTTGTGGAAGAGGCGGAACGGCAAGCCGCCTACCTGATATGGGAAGACCTCCATTGGATCGACCCGTCGAGTCTGGAGGTACTCACCTTGATCCTACAGCAGGTGCCGACCAGCCGGGTGTTGGTCGTGTTGACGTATCGACCAGACTTCACGCCACCGTGGCGGCCACGGGCACATAGTACACAGCTCACGCTCAATCGGTTGGGACGGCAGCACGTCACGGCGATGGTCAATCACGTTACGGCCAAGGCAGTATTGTCCGCCGAGGTCGTGCAGCAGATTGTCAGTCGCACCGATGGCGTACCATTGTTTGTCGAAGAGTTGACCAAGACGGTGCTAGAAAGCATGAGGGAACAGGTTACAGGGGACGGGGGACAGGAACGAGGAGTTCTAGGGGCACGACATGCTGCCCCCTCGCCGTTGGCAATTCCCGCGACGTTACAAGATTCACTGATGGCCCGGCTGGATCGCCTGGGAGCGGCCAAGGCGGTGGCGCAACTCGGCGCGACACTAGGGCGGGAGTTCAGCTACGAAGTCCTCCAGGCCGTCTCGCCCATCGATGCCACTGCGTTACAGCACGCACTCCAGCAGCTCGTCGACGCGGAGCTGTTATACCAGCGCGGCGTCCCACCACAGGCGACCTATCTCTTCAAGCATGCGCTCATTCAGGACACCGCCTATCATTCGTTACTCAAGAGCACGCGGCAGCAATATCACCAGCAGATTGCTCATGCCTTAGAAGAACAATTTCCACAAACCAAAGAAACTCAGCCTGAGTTGGTGGCCCATCACTACACCGAAGCGGGACTGATCGAACTGGCGATTCCGTATTGGCAGCAGGCGGGGCAGAGAGCTATCCAGCGATCGGCTAACGTGGAAGCGATTAATTACCTCACTAAGGGGCTGGAGTTGCTCAAGACCCTGCCGACCACTCCTGAGCGCACTCACCAAGAGCTTTCACTGCAAATGGCCCTGAGCGTGCCTCTAGTAATGACCAAAGGCTATATGGCCCAGGAAGTGGAGAAGAGCTACGCTCGGGCACGAGAATTGTGTCAGCAGGAGGGCGAAACCCCACAGCTCTTTCGAGTACTGCGGGGGCTGTGGACTTTTCACACAACGCGGGCAGAGTTACAGACAGCACGGGAGCTAGGGGAACAGCTTCTCTCTCTGGCTCAGAGCGCACAAGACCCTGCGTTCCTACTAGAGGCTTGCTACACGCTGGGGGCATCATTATTCCGGCTGGGAGAGTTTACCGCCGCTCGATCATATCTGGAGCAAGGGATTGACTTTTACGACCCCCAGCAACATCGCTCCCGTGCCGGATCAGACCCCGATGTGCTTTGCTTGCTCCATTTGGCCTGGACCCTGTGGTTGCTGGGCTATCCGGATCAAGCTTTGCACAGGAGTCATCAAGCTCTTACCCTAGCGCAGGAGCTATCTCACCCATTTAGCCTAGCTTTCGCCCTGGACTTTGCTGCGGAAATCCACCGACTCCGTCGGGAGGGGCAGGCAGCCCAGAAACGGGCAGAGGCCTCTATTACCCTCTCAACCGAGCGAGGGTTTACGGTCTGGTTGGCGGCGGGGACTATCTTGCGGGGTTGGGCATTAGCAGAGCAGGGGCAGGAAGAAGAGGGAATTACACAGATGCACCAGGGTTTGACTACCTGCCGAGTCACGGGGATAGAGTCAGGACAAGCGCATTATCTTGCCATGCTGGCTGAAGCGTACGGAAAAGTAGGGCAAACAGAGGAAGGGCTTATCTTGCTGACCGAGGCGCTAGCTTTCGTGGACAAAACAGGGGAGCGTGAGAGCGAGGCTGAGCTGTATCGGCTCAAGGGAACGCTAACGTTAGAGGCTGGAGGTTGGAGACTAGAGCCTAGTCCGCCTTCCTCCCAAGCCTCAAGTCTCAAGCCTCCAGTCTCACAGGCGGTGGCACAGGAGGCTGAGGGGTATTTTCAGAAAGCCCTCGCCATCGCGCGCCAGCAGCAAGCCAAATCCCTCGAACTCCGTGCCGCCACGAGCCTCGCTCGGTTGTGGCAACAACAAGGCAAGCAGAAAGAAGCTCACCAGATGTTAGCCGAGATTTACGGCTGGTTCACCGAAGGATTTGACACCAAGGATTTGCAAGAGGCGAAGGCGTTACTAGGGGAACTGGGGTAGCGTTGGGTTCTACGGTTGCGACGGCAAGAGTTCCAAGGGAACTTCCACGGCCTGCTGGTCTCTTTTGGAAAAATTGAAAATGGCGAACCCGATGACTTTTCCTTGTTCATCGACCCTCTCGAAAATGTCGTCTCCCAAATCGCGCATGTACCCTTTGGCAGCGCGAAAAGTGACCTCCAGAAAATCCCCCTCCTTGTCATACCAAACCTTCATCTTTCCCATATCCGCTCTCCTTTTTTGATCGTATCGGTAAAGAAAGCCGTTAACACAAAGGCATCCGTTTGCGTCACTTTAATCGCGACCAAAAGCTCTTTCTCTGTGACAGGGGTTGTCAGGTAATGCTTATGGTAGAGATGGACATCTGCGTCGCGTTGACTGCGGACAACCACGTCCGGTTCTCGCACGGTTTCCTCCACTTTGTCGAGTTGTCCCACCATCTCATCATGCTCCAGAATGTGGGCAATCCGCTCGTCGGTCAGCCGCACAGCTCTGCCAAAACGATTTTGTAATACGGTAGCCATCTCTCTGATTTTCCGAGGCTAGCATTGACGGGTCGCTCCTCCAAGCCGCTAGATGCAATCATCCAATGGCTCAATCTCTCAATGACTCAATGCCGCCTTACCCGATGAACAAATGAATCAATGAAGAAAAGAAGTCACGACGCAATGCGCATTCGCTTCTTGACTTTCCTCCTCTCCAGCGTCATTACGAGCGTAGCAAAAAGACAGAGAGGAGCACGATATGAAACTCGGAATCGAAATGTTCGCCACCGGATATGCCATGCGGCCAGATGAACTGGCACGGGCCTGTGAAGAACGCGGCTTTGACTCGGTCTGGTTCCCGGAACACACCCATATCCCCGCGAGTCGCCAGACCCCGTTTCCCGGTGGTGGCGAACTGCCCAGGGAATACTCCAATACCCACGACCTCTTCGTGTCGCTCATGGCCGCCGCCGGAGCAACGAAGAAAATCAAGATCGGCACCGGCATCTGCCTGGCCATGGAACGTGATCCGATCACCATGGCCAAGGAAGTGGCGTCGGTCGATCTGTTGTCCGATGGGCGATTGATCTTCGGCATTGGCGGTGGATGGAATGTCGAAGAGATGGAGAATCACGGCACGCCGTTCAAGAAACGGTGGAAAATCTTGCGAGAGCGGGTCGAGGCGATGAAAGCGATCTGGACCCAGGAGTCGGCGGAATATCACGGAGAGTTTGTCAACTTCGATCCTATTTGGTGCAACCCCAAACCCTTGCAGAAGCCCTACCCGCCAATTCTGCTGGGCTCCAACACCGACCAGGGCTTGGCGCGGGTGGTTCAGTATTGTGATGGCTGGCTGCCCAACGCCCGGTACTTCCAGAAAATCCCGGCGATGGTGAAAGACCTGCACGCGCGCGCCGCCCAAGCCGGACGGCGACCAGAAACTATTTCGATTTCCATCCTTGGCGTACAGGGGAATGACGCCATGTTGAACCAGTGCCGCGAGATGGGCATGGAGCGCGCGATGTTCTTCGTCCCATCAGCGGGACGTGAGACCGTGTTACCGTTGCTCGACCAGTACGCGGCGTTTATTCCGAAGGTGGCGTAACGGCGGCGGAGCAGCGCGCAATTGGTTGTGCACAAACATCTGGTATTTTGTCCGCTTGAAGATGAGAGATTGTCATTGCGAGCGCAGCGAAGCAATCTTTGTCCCTGCTCCTCGAGTGAAGCGAGATTGCTTCGTCGCTTCGCTCCTCGCAATGACCGCTCAAAACCATTCGGACGCATTACTAGGAAATGACCACATCATGCAGTCCTCAAGATCATGTCCTGGAAAGGAAAAGCGAGGCGGGGCAGCTTTCCCCTCGCTTCTCCTTTTTGCCCTTGTCTTTCTCGGCACGGGGTGCGGCAACCATACTGGCCCCAAAGCGGCGCCCCCACCGCCTCCGCCCGAGGTCCTCGTGGTCGAGGTGATCCCGCGGGATGTCCCCATCTATTTCGAATGGATTGGCACGACCGAGGGCTATGTGAATGCGCAAATCCGTCCGCGCGTTCAGGGTCCTCTCCGCTCTCGGGATTATAAGGAAGGGTCCCTCATCAAGGCTGGACAGCTTATGTTCACCATTGATCCGAGCGAGTACCAGGCGACCCTCAACCAAGCGCTGGGAGATCTGGGCCGGGCGGAGGCGAATCTCGGCAAGACGCAACTCGATGTCGCCCGCTATACGCCTCTCGCCAAAGAAGGGGCCATCAGCCAGCAAGAACTCGACAATGCCATCCAAGCCCACCAAGCGAACAAAGCGTCCGTCGAAGCGGTGCGCGCCACTGTGGAACGGGCCAAGCTCAATCTCAGTTGGACCAAGGTCACCGCGCCGATTACCGGGATCGCGGGCATCTCGATTGCCCAGATCGGCGACTTGGTCACTCCGAGTGCTCTCCTGACGACGATTTCGCAGGTGGACCCCATCAAGGTGCACTATCCCATTAGTGAACAGGAATATCTGCATTTCGCGCGGAGGATCCGCGAAATAGAGGCGGGGCGGGGCGGCGAGAGACCGCCGCTGGAGTTAACCCTTGCCGACGGGAACGTGTACCCTGAGCGGGGCACGTTTAGCTTGGCGGATCGCCAGGTCGACTCACGAACGGGCACCATTACCGTCCAGGGCCTCTTCGCCAATCCCGATAACCTGCTGCGTCCCGGTCAGTATGCCAAGATTCGGGTGGCCGCCGAGACCAGGAAAGGCGCACTCCTGATTCCGCAACAGGCGGTGCAGCACCTACAAGGCAGTCATCAGATCGCGGTGGTCGGGGCGGATAATAAAGTCGACATCCGTGCGGTGAAAGTGGGCGAGCAGGTCGGGAATATGTGGATTATCGCCCATGGGCTCAAGCCAGGAGAACGGATTGTCGTTGCCGGAGCCCAGAAAGTCAAAACCGGGATGGTGGTGAATCCCAAGCTGTCCACGGCAGAGCCCATCCCGGCACAGACAGTTACTGGGGCTCCTAAAGGGACATAGTTTAGGGGGAAACGGGGAAATGGAAGGCAACAGAACACAGGCAGCCCAGTGTCTTCCTTTTCCCCGTTTTCCCGTTTCCCCCTCTTAGTTGCGGAGGCAGCGTCCAATGGCAAAATTCTTCGTTGACCGGCCTGTGGTGGCCATGGTGATCGCGATCCTCATGGTGATGATGGGGATCGCCGCGCTCGTGCGGCTGCCGATCTCGCAGTTCCCGAACATTGCTCCTCCCCAGATCCAGCTCTGGGCAACCTACGTCGGAGCCGATGCGTTGACTCTCGAACAGTCGGTCTCCACGCCCATTGAGCAGCAGATGAGCGGTGTGGACAATATGCTGTACCTGTACTCCATCAACTCGAACAACGGACAGGTGCGGCTGAACGTCATCTTCGACGTTGGTACCGATTCCAACACGGACCAGATCCTCACGCAAATGCGCTACCAACAGACCGAATCCCAACTGCCGGTTGAGGTACGCAACTACGGCATCACGCTCCGCAAGGCGGTCTCGAGCCCGCTCGCGCTCTTCTCCGTGTACTCCCCCAACGGGACGCATGATGCGCTGTTTCTCACCAACTACGCCTATATCAACATCAACGATCCGATGACCCGCGTGCCCGGCATCGGCCAGGTCAACGTCTTTGGGGCTGGACAGTACGCGATGCGGTTCTGGGTGCGGCCGGACACCCTGGCCAAGCTCAACATCACGA
The DNA here is from genome assembly GCA_945865755.1 of Klebsiella pneumoniae. GTDB lineage: Bacteria > Desulfobacterota > Binatia > Bin18 > Bin18 > JABFSC01. The sequence goes on along the minus strand of CAMBFS010000042.1, from coordinate 11,584 downwards.
CTAGCGAAATCATTGAGGCGCTCACCAAACAGAATAGCGTGAACCCGGCGGGGCAAATCGGGGCCGAGCCTGTACCACCCGGACAGGTCTTTACCTATACCGTGCGAACACGGGGCCGGCTCACTAGCGTGGAAGAGTTCGAGAACATCATTGTCCGGGCCAACCCTGATGGTTCCATCGTGCGGATGAAGGATGTGGCGCGCGTGGAACTCGGCTCGCAGACGTATAATATGCAGGGCCGCATCAACGGCCAGCCCGCCGCGCTGATCGCCATCTACCAGGTCCCTGGGTCCAACGCGCTCGACACCATCAACCGCGCCAAGGCCCTGCTGGAAGAGATCAAGACCCGGTTCCCCGCCGATATGGATTATGGCGTCACCCTCGACACGACCCGCGCGGTGAGCGAAGGCATCCGGGAGATCGTCAAGACCCTGTTCGAGGCGATCGCCTTGGTGACCCTCGTGGTGTTTCTCTTCCTGCAAAGCTGGCGGGCGACGTTGATCCCGCTGCTGGCCGTGCCCGTGTCCCTGGTCGGGACGTTTCTCGTCTTTCCGCTGTTGGGGTTCTCGATCAACACGCTGTCCCTCTTCGGGTTGGTCCTCGCGATTGGCCTTGTGGTTGACGATGCGATCGTGGTCGTCGAAGCGGTTGAACGGCATATTGAGGAAGGGCTCTCGCCGCGCGATGCGACCTTGAAGGCAATGGAGGAAGTGTCGGGTCCGGTGATCGCGATCGCGTTGATTTTGGTCGCGGTGTTTATCCCCACCGCCTTTATTCCGGGGATCACGGGCGGACTCTACCAACAGTTCGCGGTGACCACCGCGGTGTCAGTCGTCATCTCGGCCTTTAATGCCCTCACGCTAAGCCCGGCGCTAGCGGCCCTGTTGTTGCGCCCGCGCACCCACACCCGCGGGCCGATGGGCGCGTTCTTTCGCGGGTTCAATCGCGCATTCCACCGCATCACTGATGGGTATGTGAACGGCTGCGCCTATCTGATCCGGAAGGTAGGGTTCGCTCTCCTGTTGCTGGTCGCGTTTACCGCGCTGGCGGGCTGGTTCGGATCGCGGCTCCCCACCAGTTTTTTGCCACAGGAGGATCAGGGCTATTTCTACTTGAATGTGCAGCTCCCCGTGGCGTCTTCCCTGCAACGCACTGACGAGGTGTGCAAACAGATCGAGGCGATCCTGAAGGAAACGCCGGGGGTGGAGACCTTCAACATGGTCGTCGGCTTTAGCATGCTCAGCTTCTCGAATACCACCTTCAACGCGTTCTCTTTTATCATGCTCAAACCCTGGGGTGAACGCGACCCGGAGGGGTTAACCGCCGAGGTCATCATGCGCCGTCTCAATCAACGGCTCGCCGGGCTAATGGAGGCGCAGGCGTTCGTCTTCTCGCCACCCGCGATTCCCGGCGTTGGCACCTCTGGTGGCATCACGTTCATGCTGGAGGATCGGTCCGGCCAAGACGTGGAGTTCCTGGCACAGAACACCAACAAGTTTCTCGAAGCGGCCCGTACGCGCCCTGAGTTCGCGTCCTTGACCACGACGCTCATCCCGAGCGTCCCGCAAGTCTTCGCCGATGTCGATCACGACAAGGTGCTGAAGCAAGGTGTGGATTTGGGGACTGTCTACCGCACGCTCCAGGCTTTCATGGGTGGCACCTTTGTGAACTATTTCAATCTCTTTGGGCGCGTGTGGCAGGTCTACGTCCAGGCGGAGGGGGAGTATCGCACGACGCCGGAGAACATCGGCCAATTCCGGGTCCGCAACGCGGAGGGACAAGCGGTGCCGCTGTCGACACTTATGACCATGAAGACGATATACGGACCGGAGTTTACCATCCGCTTCAACGGGTACCGGGCGGCGCAGATCAACGGCAGCGTGGCGCCGGGGTATAGCACCGGCCAAGCCATGGCCGCGCTTGAGCAAGTGTTCGCTGAAACGATGCCGAACGAGATGGGCTACGACTACATGGGGATGTCGTTCCAAGAGAAAATGGCCTCGCAAGGGGTGGCCCCAAGCGCGGTCTTCGGGCTCTCGCTCCTCGTCGTGTTTCTCATTTTAGCGGCGCAATACGAGAGTTGGACGTTGCCGTTCAGTGTACTGCTCAGCACGCCGATCGCGGTCTTCGGTGCATTTCTGGCGCTGTGGCTGCGCGCGTTCGAGAACAACGTGTATACCCAAGTCGGCCTGATCATGCTCATTGGGCTCGCGGCCAAGAACGCTATCCTCATTGTCGAGTTCGCCAAGCTAGAGTCCGAGCGGGGCAAGCCCCTTATCGACGCGGCGCTGACCGGTGCGCGGCTGCGCCTACGGCCCATTTTGATGACCGCGTTCGCGTTTATTCTGGGGGCGGTGCCACTGGCGATCGCTTCGGGGGCAGGGGCACAATCGCGGCAAGTCCTGGGGACGGCAGTCATCGGCGGCATGCTCACAGCCTCCCTCATAGCTATCTTTCTGGTTCCGGTTTCTTTCCACGTGGTCGAGCGAGTCTTTCGGCGGAAAAAAGTCTCCCTCACTCCACGGGAAGTCGAACCTCCCGTTACCAGAGTAGCGGACTGATGATGAAGATGTGGCGGTCCCGCAGGGAAGAACTCCGCCTTGTTCTTCTCGTAAAATTTTCTTACCATCGAAAACACCTTGGAGAATCTTGAAGCCCCAGTGTTACGGCCTGTCGTGTGGATGGGAACTACGAAACGCGAGGTACAAGCGTTTCCCGACGGCGCACGGAAGTTGATCGGTGATGAATTACAGCTCATCCAGTTTGGTGGCATGCCCAAGGATGCCAAACCCTTTCACGGGGTCGGCAGTGGGGTCTTGGAGATTGCCATCCGCTACGACACCGACGCGTTCCGCACGGTCGTTGCCGTACAATTGGGGAGAAAGATTTACGTTCTGCATGCGTTTCAGAAAAAATCCAAAACTGGGGACAAAACCCCGCGGCAGGATGTGGACTTGATTAAACAACGTTACAAGGAAGCGCGGGAGTTGGTGAAACATGCCCAGTAAGAAAAAGACTGCCCTCATTGAGTATGAAGAAAGTTCTGGCAACGTGTTCGCGGATCTGGGGCTGGAAGACGCGGACGAACTTTTTACCCGGGCGCAAATCGGCTTTCACGTGTATACGCTCTTAAAACACCGTAAGCTCAAGCAAAGAGCAATCGCGAGCCTCCTCAGCATTGCCCAGCCCGATGTCTCCCATCTCGTGAACGGACATTACAGCCACTTCACCGCCGACAAGCTGTTGGACTTTCTGCGGCGCTTGGATCAGAAAGTCACCATCCACATCCGCCCCCATCGGCCTGGAGAGCCGTATCAAGAAGTGAGCTTCGCCGCGTAACTTTTTCACGAAGGAGAAGAGGCGCTGTTCTTGACCCTCCAGTGTCCCATATCGTGAGCATTGGCGACCTCCTCTCCCCTACACAACTCCTCTTATCCCCACCGCAACTCTTTCGTTCCCTCACTTCCCTGTGGTACAAGTCCCGGTGTCAGCCCACCAAAGGAGGGAACTATGCTCGATCTCTTGATTAAAAATGGGACCGTGGTCGATGGCACCGGGGCACCCAGTCGTCGGGCCGATGTGGCGATCCAAGGGGGAAAAATCACCGCCATCGGCAAAATCACCGACAGTGCCACACGCGTCATTGATGCCTCTGACCAGATCGTCTCACCAGGCTTTATCGATCCCCATACGCATTATGATGCGCAAATCTGCTGGGACCCGCTCATCACCTGCTCGTCGTGGCATGGCGTGACCACCATCGTCATGGGCAATTGCGGGGTCGGGCTGGCTCCCTGCAAACCAGCGGAACGGAATGTCGCCACCGAAAATCTCGTGCACGTGGAAGCGATTCCTCGCGAGGTGCTCGACCGTGGTCTTACCTGGGACTGGGAAAGTTTCCCTCAGCACATGAGCGCCACCGCGACCCGCGGCATTGGTATCAACGTCGGATTTCTCGCCGCGCTCTCGCCGTTTCGTCATTACGTGATGGGCGATGAGGCAATGGGTCGCGCCGCGACCACGGCGGAAACCGCGCAGATTCGCGCACTCCTGCATGAAGCGATGACGGCGGGTGCGTTGGGCATGTCGCTCACCGTCATGCCGCAACATCTCGGCTACAAAGCCCAGCCCCTCGCCTGTCGTCTCGCTAGCCATGACGAGCTGCGTTCGTATGCCGGCATACTCAAAGACCTTGGGCGCGGCACTATCGAAATCGCGCTCACCAAACAGCCGAGCACGGTCTCGGACAAGGAATACGCGCTGCTTGAACTCCTGACGTCCGCGAGTGGTCGTCCAGTCACCTGGCTCAATCTGCGCGATCGTGATGACGCACCCGAAGCGTGGACGGAAACACTGGAAAAGGTGGCACCGCTGCTCGCGCTCGGCTGCCGCCCTCAGGTCGCCGTGCGCCCTCTTGTCGTTGATTTCAACCTACGCAATCCGTTTCTGTTCGCCAGCATGAACTCGATGAAGCCGGTGTTTGAGGACAAAGGCGTGGAGGCGCAAAAGGCGGTGTACGCGGGCGCGGAGTTTCGCCGGACATTTGCCGCGGAACTTGAGCGCCGCTCGGTCTTTCACCACCTCTGGGAACGCACCCAGGTCAGGGAAGTCACCAACGCCGCGCTCAAATCCACGGAATGGAAAAGTATCGCCGAGATCGCGCGTGAGCGTGGCGTCGCGCCGCTTGATGCGTTCTTCGACCTCGCGCTGGAGGACGAACTGGCGGTGGACTTCATGATTCCCTTGCTCGACATCGACGAGGGGCGGGTCGTGCGCAAGTTCAGTGACCCACGCACGCTGATTGGCATCTCCGACGGTGGCGCGCATGTCGATATGTTGTGTAACGCGGGGTATCCCAGCTATCTGCTGGGAACATTTGTTCGTGAGAAGCAGGTGATCGCGCTCGAACACGCGGTGAAACGGATCACCTCGGAACCAGCGCAGTTCTTCGGCATCACCGATCGTGGGATACTGCGCCCTGGCATGGCGGCGGACATCGCGGTCTTTGATCTCAACACCATCGGCTCGCCGGAACGCCCGGAAATTCGCCATGATCTGCCAGGCGGCGGGCGACGGCTGGTGACACAAGCGGAAGGTATCACCCACACGCTCGTCAACGGCCAGGTGCTGTACGAGGGGCTGCGGCATACGGGGATATTGCCGGGGCAGGTGTTACGAGCGGGACGATAAATCTGAAGGACCGAAGACCGGAGACTGAGGACCGTATAGGAGGACAATTAACAATGACAACACAACAAGTGATTTCAGCCGATTCACACATGACCGAGCCGGGTGACCTGTGGGTTGAACGGCTTGACCAGAAATATCGGGACCAAGCCCCGCGCGTCGTCAAGAACGATAAACCCAACGGCGCGGCCTATCTCTTTGTCGGCCCAGGCATTCATCCACTCACGGTCGCGGGCGTGTTCGCCGCCGGACGCAGTGGCAATGAACTACGCGAACACATGAAGCACGGCTATGAAGCCGCGCGCCCCAGTGGCTGGGACCCGGTGGAGCGGCTCAAGGATCAGGACCTTGATGGGGTCCTCGCCGAAGTGCTGTATTCCAGCCTCGGCATTGTCCTACTCAACATGAAGGACGTGGAACTCCAGAAAGCCTGTCTGCGCGTCTACAACGACTGGCTCGCGGAGTTTTGCGCCCATGATCCCAAGCGGCTGATTGGCATCGGCCTCTATACGCTCAACGCTTTACCCGATGTCTCGGAGATTGAACGCTGCGCGAAGATCGGGCTCAAGGGTGTGCTCGTGCTCGCCACCGACACGATTGATCTTCCGTACAGCGATGAGCGCTTCGATCCGCTGTGGAAAGTGTGCAGTGAAACCGGCTTGCCGATCTCGCTGCACAAGCCGCTGGTCTCTGGCATGCCGCTCACCCCGGCGATGCCGACGATGGCCGATTTGCAGATTCACGTGATTCACATTGTCGAACAGTGCCTCACCCGCATGGTGTATGGCGGTGTCTTCGAGCGCTTCCCGAAGCTGACCATGGTCTCCGCCGAGAACGATGTGGGCTGGGTGCCGAACTGGGTGCATCGGCTCGACCATGTCCACAGCAAGGTCGCTAACGCCAAACAACTGCCGCTCAAACCGAGTGACTACGTCCGGCGGAATATCTGGGCGACATTTCAAGATGATCCTCTCGGCCCGGCCACCTGGAAGTTCTTCGGCGAACACAACTATATGTGGGCGTCGGACTTTCCGCACGCCGACTCGACGTTTCCCAAGTCACTCGAAGTGATCGACCACAACTTCGCGGGCATCCCGGCGCACATCACCCGCAACATCGTCTTCGAGAACGCCAAACGACTGTACAACATCGACATCAATGCAAGCGTGTGACACGCAAGCGTGTGACACGCAACCGCGTGACACGCAACCGCGTAACCCGTAACCCGTAACCCAAAAAAAGGAGGACCCCATGTCCGCACAGAATACCGAGACCGCACTACAAGAAGTGATTGACCGCGAGGCGATTCGCAATTTGCCCCTGCGCTATTGTCACTGCGTGTGGCAAAAAGACCTGGATGGCTATGCGAACCTGTTCACGGAAGACGGCTCGTTTGCCACCAATGATCCCAGCCTGCCGAAGGCCCAGGGACGCGGGGCGCTCCGGTCCATGATTAGTGGACAGTTGGACGCCTCAAAACCGCGTCCGTTTATTCACAATCACGTCATCGAACTGCAGGGGCCGAACCAGGCCAAAGGCACCTGTTATGTGGAAGTGCGCTTGATGCGTGACGGCAAAAAACACCTCATGTCGGGCTGGTACAACGACGAGTACGCCAAGGTCGGTGGCGAGTGGAAATTCAAGTCGCGCCAGATCACCGTGGATTCATTTGCGCCGACGAGCGAGAGCTAAATCGGGGTAACCCCCGCTTTTCTTTTTATCCCCCTCACCCCAGCCCTCTCTCCCATCCGGGCAATGGCATTAAATTAAGGGGGAGACTGTCATTGCGAGGAGTCGGACGACGAAGCAATCTCCAACAAAACAAAGATTGCTTCGCTGCTCGCAATGACACGAGTGCTTAACTTCATGCCCTTGCCCATCCGGGAGAGGGAATTTTCAGGGAAACAACAAAACACTCGACAGAAAAAGGAGACCCACGTATGCCACAGATGCGAGAAATTGCCTCAGGCCTCAAATTCCCCGAAGGCCCAGTCGCCATGAGTGATGGCAGTGTCCTGCTCGTGGAGATCGCGCGCGGAACGCTGACCCGAGTGCGCCCCAATGGTGCCAAGGAAGTCGTCGCCGAAACCGGCGGTGGCCCCAATGGCGCCGCCTTTGGTCCCGATGGAAAAGTCTACATCTGTAATAACGGCGGACTCAGACTCGCGCCGGACGGCAGCCCCACCGAAGGCGTGCCCGACAACTATACCGGCGGCTGTATTCAACGGGTCGATATCGACAGCGGCAAGGTCGAGGTCCTCTACACCGAATGTAATGGCCGGAAACTGCGCGGCCCCAATGATCTCGTCTTCGATGCCAGCGGCGGGTTCTGGTTCACCGATTTTGGCAAGGTGCAAGAGCACCAAAAGGACCGCACGGCGATCTACTACGCCAAAACCGATGGCTCGTCGATCAAGGCAATGATTCATCCCATCGACGGCCCCAACGGCATTGGCCTCGCGCCGGGGGATAAGAAGCTGTACGTCGCGCAGACGTTCGAAGGCCGGGTCTGGCAGTGGGACATTCCCAGTCCAGGCGAATTGACGCGCACCCAAGGCGCGGGTGGCGAACTGCTCGCTGGTCCCGGTGGTGGCACGCTTTTAACCGGACTTCCGGGCTACCAACTGCTTGATTCGATGGCGGTCGATAGCGCCGGGAACGTCTGTGTCGCGACATTGATTAACGGCGGGATTTCGGTCATTGCACCAAACACCGGCGCGGTCGAGTTTATCCCCACCGGCGACCCGCTCACGACGAACCTCTGTTTCGGCGGCCCTGATATGAAAACGGCCTACATCACGCTCACCAGCACCGGGAAGCTGGTGGCGATGGATTGGCCACGGCCAGGACTCAAGCTGCATTACGCGCGTTAGCATCAACTCAATTGTGACGATCACGTTCGGTGATAGCAGCGAGGAGGCTTCCAGGTTCCCTCTCCCGGCTGGGAGAGGGTCAGGGTGAGGGGGGTCTCAATGTGATTACCGATGTTGTTTGTCACAGTTCACGAGCGCGCCCACAACAACCAAAAAAGGAGCATTTCTCTATGGCAAATCTCGACAAAGGGTACGTGTCCGCCGATGGCCATGTCGTCGAGCCCGGCGATTTGTGGACCACCCGCATCGATCGACAGTTTCGTGACCGCGCCCCGCGCGTCGAATCGCGCGCCAACGGGGACTACTATCTGATTGACGGCTTCGCGCCGATTCCCGTCGGCCTCGAAGGAGTCGCGCTTGATGACAAGATCAATAGCACCATCAAATCCGCCGAGGGCTATCGCCACGCCAATACGCGCCCCGGTGCATGGGAGCCCACCGCGCGGTTAGCCGACCAGGACACCGACCATGTACGCGCGGAAGTGATTTATCCTGGACTCGGATTGTTCATCTCCTCGGCTCCAGATGCGGCGTATGTGCGCGCGTGTCTGCGGGCCTACAATGAATGGTTAAGTGAGTTCTGCGCCGCGTCGCCGCAGCGACTGTTAGGCGCGGCCCTGGTGCCGATGCGGGGACCCATCGAATGGGCCCTTGAAGAAGTCGAGCGCACCGCCAAGCTGGGACTGCGCTCGATCATGATTCCCACCGAGGTCGCGGACCGCTCCTATGGTGAGCCAGAGTACGCGCGGCTGTGGGAGGCCGCCCAGGACTTGGGCATGATCGTCACCCTCCACGTCGGCACCGATGAACCCTTCATGCGCAAAGTCGGTCGGCTCGGCATGGGCAAGAGTTATGTCGATAGCAAAGTATGTTCGATGCAACGGGCGATGGCGGATCTGATCTGGGGTGCCGTGCCGCAACGCTATCCCAAGCTGCGCTTTGTCTTGGTGGAAGGCGGCATCGGCTGGATCGCCTCGTTGCTGCGCACCATGGACCATTGGTGGGAAGATCATCACCACTGGATGGAACCCAAAGTCGTCGAACCGCCGAGTTTCTATTTCAAGCGCCAGTTCTGGGCGACGTTTGAAGATGACCGCGCGGGCGTGCTCACACGCGAGTTGATCGGCGTCGATCGCTTGATGTGGGGGTCGGACTATCCGCATACCGAGGGGACGTTTCCCCACTCGCGCGAGCAAGTCGCCAAGGATTTCGCGGGAATCCCAGAAGCGGACGTCTACCAGATGGTGGCGGGAAACGCGGCCCGGCTCTATGAATTAAGCGCATAAGGAAGGAGCACACCAATATGGTCAAGTACACCATTCTCGTCACACGGAAAGCTGGACTCACGTGGGAAGAATATGACGCCTACTGGAAGAATCACCACGGGACGGTGGTAAAAAGCGTGCCAGAGTTCATTCGCCACGTCAGCAAGTATGTGCAAGGTCACCTGGTGAAGGGCACGATGCCCCTCGGAGCGGCGGGCGCGTATGACGGCATCGCGGAGTTATGGTTCGACAGCGTGGAGGAATTACAAGCGGCGTTTAACGAACCTCGCTACCTGGAAATCATCCGCCCGGACGAACTCACCTTTGTCGATTTGGAGAAGTGCCTGTCTTTCATTACCGAGGAAATTCAGGTGGTGTAGTCCCGTAGCCCGGATGGAACGGAGTGGAATCCGGGATTCCGCTTCCCGCACGCCGTCCTGGATTCCGCTGCGCTTCATCCAGGCTACGTCATGTCCGTACAAACTCTCTGGCGCGCGACGCGCCCTATTTTTGCCTTTTGATTTTTTCCCGGAGGGACACCATGCCAAAAATCACCGCCAACAACTGCGAAATGTTTTACGAGATCGACGATTTCACCGACCCGTGGGTGACAGACAAGGACACCGTGTGGTTACAGCACGGCGTCGGGCGCAGCACCAAGTTCTGGTACCACTGGGTGCCCGCTCTGGCGCGAGACTATCGCGTCTTGCGCCGTGACATGCGTGGACATGGCCAGTCCAGCGATCCGGGGCCGGACCACAAATGGTCCATCGACGAACTGGTCAACGACATGCGCGCCTTCATGGACGCCATCGGCCTGGAGAAAGTCCATTACATTGGCGAGTCCATCGGCGGCATTCTAGGGGTCGTGTTCGCGTCGCGCTGGCCGGAGCGGTTGAAGAGCCTGACTATTTGCAATTCACCGACGACGATTCGTCCAGCGGGCACCCAAGCCTTGTCGGGCACGCACGGCAACGTCAACAAAGCCCTGGCCACGGGCGGCTCCAAAGGCTGGGGGCGCATCCTGATCGAGCAACGGATCATTAGCGGGAAAAATCCCGATCATATTGAGTGGGTCCTGAATGAATGGGGAAAGACGCCGACCCACGTCTTGCAGGGCATCGCACGCACGCTGGACGGTGCCGACACCGCACCGATCTTGCCACAGATCAAAGTCCCCACCCTGATCCTCGCGCCCTCGCGCAGCCCGATTACTCCGCTCAGCGATCAACTCTCAATGCGAACGTTGATCCCCAACGCGCGACTGACCGTCGTCGAAGGGCCGGGACATGAAATCTATGTCGATGAACCGGAGGAGTGCATCGGCGCGTATCGGAAGTTTTTGCGGGCGGTGGGATAGCCGTCTTGCCCGTGGAGGCCCCTATGAATCAAGACATGACCCCTCTCGGCACACGGCCTCTCGTATTACACACGCGGCCGTTGTTCACCATGAGCGACGAACTGTTCTTCGACTTTTGTCAGGCCAATCGCGAATGGCGGATTGAGCGTGACGCTCAGGGGGAGATACTACTCATGCCACCGACTGGAGGAGCAACGAGTCACGGCAACGCATTGCTGACGACGGCGTTAATGACGTGGGCGCTAGGCGACGGGACTGGGGTCGCGTTTGATTCCTCTGGTGGCTTTGATCTCCCCAATGGAGCGATGCGGTCCCCGGATGCCGCGTGGGTCAAACGCGCACGCCTGGTCGAACTCTCCCCCACACAGAAGAAGCGGTTTCTCCCGGTGTGTCCAGATTTCGTGATCGAACTGCGCTCGCCTTCGGACCATCTCGCGACGCTTCGAGACAAAATGCAGGAGTACATCGACAACGGCACGCTCTTGGGCTGGCTGCTTGATGTTCCTAACCGACAGGTCTTTGTCTATCGTCCAGGAAAGGCCGTCGAACGCATGGAAAACCCGGTCACGATCTCCGGTGAGCCGGAGTTGTCGGGTTTCGTGCTTGAGGTGACGAAAATTTGGGAAGCGGATTTTTGAGGGAGGGTCTTCGTGAAAAGACAAACCTTGAGAAAATTAACCGTCGCTTTCAAAGCCGTCGAAAAGGACGTATCCCCACGAGTCGCTGAGCTGGCGTCCAAGAGTTCCACCGGGTAAGGAGTCATAAAACAATAAACTACCGGATTGAGATTGTCAGAGACACTAAGAGTGAGGAATTTTCGCAGAATAACAAAGGGGAATGTCGGAGCATGGATTCGCGGCAAGTTGCTCCATGATGAGAAAAATTACCCCAAAAGACGT